>CAJVCM010000054.1 GCA_910595815.1 Candidatus Thioglobus plumae
GAAATTAGCATTGTTGCGCCAATGGATATGAAGTTAATCCTATCCATTAATGCAATACTTATCTTGGTGGTTGGTATATTCCCAGATTTTTGGATGAAACTTGCACTTTCGTTGTTCTAAAGAGGTCATTTTTAAAATATCCTAAATTTTATAAACAACTCTATAAAACCTTGATTTAGAAAACTAAATCAAGGTTTTTTCGTTTATAAACAGCTGTATCAGAGTGTTTCGAGCAAGGCAAGGCATCCTCTATGAACGTTTAAGTTAATACTGAAAACTTATAATATTTTTTTATTGATTGCTAATAGCAATACCACCTAACTTATTAACCCTCTTCCAAGCATGCCCGTAAATCACTTCATAAGTGGCAGGTAACTTACCATCAATTCGATAAGACTCATACATCTTAATCATTAATTGAAACTTGTCTTTACCCATAAGAGATTTTGAGCGAGTGCTAACCGTTTGCGCACCGATGGCTTTGAGGTCTCTGAGTAAGTCCGTAACCGTTTGATAAGTAAGGGTGAGTGTTTCCATCTCCATTACCGGCGATTGAAAGCCGGCACCAAGCATTTGATCACCAATATCGTGCATGTCGGTAAAGGTATTGACATGAGTATCGCTATCAACCACTGACCAGCTCTTTTTAAGCTCTTTAAGGGTATCTGGGCCAAAGGTAGAGAATAGGATTAATCCATCGTTTTTGAGTACTCTATGGATTTCTGAGAATAGTTGTTTTAGATCAGGACACCATTGCATCATTAAACTAGAAATAACCATATCAACACTATTATCAGCCAAGGGTAAATGATTAGCATCTGCACAGATTTTATTGTTTGCAAGATTATGCGCCAGTGATTGATGCGCAAAGTCTAGACATATAAGTTGTGAATCTGGAAAACGCTTAGACAGTTGATGGCTAAGCAGTCCTGTGCCTGCACCGAGATCAAGAATAACATTTGATTTTCCGGAGATGACTTCTAACTTAGCATCTAGGCGACTGGCAATTTCTTTTTGTAAAAAAGCGTGTTCGTCATATTGAGAAGAGGCCTTGTTAAAAGCCGATCTTACTTGAGACATTGGTCAACCTTATTGGTAATATTTTGTATCAGGTTAAAATAATGAAGAGCACCTTTGTCTAATGGGTAACCCATGATATCAATACTGACTGTGTTGATATTTAAACCTTCGGTCAATACATTGATTCGTTTTTTGGGTATTTCTGTGGTGCTGAGTAAACATTTTGTTTGCTGTTTTTGCATTGTATTTTTGGCCTTAAGTATTTTTTGAATACTTAATCGATCGCCATGCAATTGAGTAACAATAGTCGGTTTTTGTAGATTATTGGCTTTGGAAAAGTATTCAAATGTATTTGAGAACGCAGCAATTTGTGTCGTGCTGTGTTTAGAAAGTTGTTGACTAATGCTATGCTTAAGTTGATCTAATTTTTGGTTAAGCAAGATTAGATTTTTTTGATAAGTAGCAGCGTTATCTATATCTATCTGAGCAAGCCTTTCAACAAGTGCCTCTGAAAAACGCTGCATACGACTAATGTCCAACCAAGTGTGGTGATTGGTAATGTCATTATCATTGACGACCAGTTGTTTGTTATTGTCGATACCGCTTAAGACCTTGACAAGACCTGTTTCAAAATTAGGGTGGATAGAAATAACCAAATCTGCTTTATCCAATAAAGATAATTGCGAGGGCTTGAGATGGAAGTGGTGTGCAGATTGTTGACTATCTAATAATAGACTTGGCGTAGTGACACCTTGAGTTAACAGATTAACAATGGAATGAATTGGCTTGATACTAACGACAATATTCGGACTAGCAAAAGCGTTGGTAATAGATAACAGAGTAATAAAAAACAGGCGAAAAATCATGTGGGTGATTATACCCGTAGCACTGCTTACTTTTGGCAGACAAAAATGGCCCGCTTGGGCGCAGGCAAACCTTCGATAGTAAGGTTGTCATTATTTGGATCTAAAAAATCTTTGAGTGATTGGGTGTTATCACCAATCCAATGTGTAGCGCGCTGTTCTTCAGGTGTGGTTTTGGTGACATCGACTAATTTAATGCTTTTAAAACCAGCTTGTTCTAACCAAGTATGCAATGTGTCTGTTGATGGCAAGCACCAAACGTTACGCATTCTAGCGTAGCGATCTTCAGGGATGATTTTCTCACCATGGACCGCTTCAATAACAAGAGTTTCTAAGACAAGTTCACCACCCGCTGCCATCACATTTTTAAGTTGTTGTAAATGCAACTTGTGGTCTTTTTGATGATAGAGAACACCCATAGAAAACACGGTATCGAATACAGCTTCATTCGGCATTTGTTCTAACTTTAATGGCAATACAAAGGCGTGTGGTGGCTTGTTAATTAGTGAGCGTATTGCTTGAAATTGATAGTTAAACAACAAGAATGGCTCAATACCAAGTGCTATTTCGGCACCTGATAATGCCATAAGGTAAGTAAAGTATCCATTGCCAGAGCCAACATCAAGCACGGCTTTAGATTTTAGTGATTTAATGTGAGGGGCCACTCTGTCCCATTTCATATCACCACGCCATTCACTGTCTAGCTGTAAATCACCTATCTGATAGGGGCCTTTACGCCATGGCATTAGCTGTTTTAAAGAAGCTTCTAATTGTTCTTTGTCAATATTTTTTGAATTGATTTTTAGGTAAGGTGTGGTGTATTGAACACTTCCTTGTGGCTGGCCTTTAATAGATTCAATCGCCTTTTCCCATCTAGGAATATTGCCATTATTGACAGAGAGTGCTTGGTGTGAAGCCTCAAGAAGTTGCACACGTAAAGGTGATAGTTTTGATTCAGAGCATTGTTTTGAAAAATCGTCAAGTATAAACATTTACAGTAAAAAAATAACCAGTTATAATAATCAAAGATAAATTAAATTTTAACCTTTTTGGAGATATAAATAATGATGAAAAGCACTTTGAGTTTTGTAGCGGCATTTGCCTTGACAACCAGTGTAGTGGCAGGTGGCGATGATCGTGATATGGGTCCTGTAGAATCATTTGATTCATTAGCGCCAGTGGCAGAACAGATTGTTGTAGGTGATCAAAATGCCAACACGATGACCTTAACCAGCCCTACCGATGCAGTTATCGGAACAACAACTTCTGGCTCGGAAATCACTACTGCGGCGCATGACAAATGTAAGGTAACTCTAGATTTGTCAGAATACAATGTTGAAATTTTCAAAGAAGCCTTGATGGGCGATTATTTATATAATATTGGACCACTTGATACATTAGGCACCTCGTTTTCTGATGGTCGATGGGCAGGTTATTTTTCTTGTATTGAGTCATATGGGAAGTAAATAAAAATAAAGCAATAAAAAAGCCCGCATCGCGGGCTTTTTTATTGTCTATTGAAATCTATAGTTAGATTTCAAGCAATGAGTTTTCTTTTTGATTTAACTTGTCATCAATTGACTTGACGTGATCATCAGTGATTTTCTGGATATTGTCTTCTGCTTTGCGCGCCTCATCTTCTGAAATCTCTTTTTCTTTTAACAATTCCTTGCAGTCAGAATTTGCATCACGTCGAATATTGCGAATAGCTACTTTAGCCTGCTCGGCTTCATCTTTAACCACACGTACTAATTCTCGACGACGCTCTTCAGTGAGTGGTGGTAGGGG
This sequence comes from Candidatus Thioglobus plumae, assembly GCA_910595815.1. Classification (GTDB taxonomy): domain Bacteria; phylum Pseudomonadota; class Gammaproteobacteria; order PS1; family Pseudothioglobaceae; genus Thioglobus_C; species Thioglobus_C plumae. The sequence goes on from CAJVCM010000054.1 coordinate 3,672, forward strand.
GATGCGAATTACCTGGCCCATGGATTGAGGGTTGAGTCCTAAGTCGGAAGTCATAATGGCTTTTTCAACGGGTGCGCACATATCTTTTTCCCAAACTGAGACTTTAAGTGTGTGTGAATCCTCAGCAACAATATTACCTACTTGAGATAATGGCACCATTGAGCCGTAGTACTCTACTTGAATTTGCTCGAGTAGTGACGGATGAGCACGACCTGCTCTAATTTTACTAAAGTTGTTCTCAAGCGAGTCCAAACTTTTATCCATGCGCTCTTTAGCATCTTGTTGAATTTCAGTTAACATGTTAGCTCCTTACGATGGTTCCCAAAGATTCACCTTTGAGGATTTTAGAAAGTGTTTCTGGATCTTCAAGCATACTAAAGACGCAGATTTCGATATTATGCTCACGACACAAAGCAAATGCAGCTGTATCCATAATTTGTAAGTTTTTCTCAATTGCTTCATTAAAGCTAAGCGTTTGGTAACGGGTTGCATCCGGATTTTTCATTGGATCTTCGGTATAAACACCATCTACTTTAGTAGCTTTAAAGACAATATCAGCGCCAATTTCAATGCCTCGTAGTACAGCACCTGTATCAGTTGTAAAGCATGGACTGCCTGTACCTGCTGAGAAGATAACAACTTTGCCTTCACTGAGCGCTTGTTTGGCTTTATTATGATCAACCGGATCACAAACGCCACCCCCGATAGGGAAGCCTGACATTACCATAGCATCGATATTGGATCGGCGACAAGCATCTGAAATTGCTAGTGCGTTTATGACGGTAGCCAGCATACCCATATGGTCGCCGGTTACACGGTTCATGCCAGCCTCGGCTAGTGCTGCACCTCTAAATATATTACCACCGCCAACAACAATACCCACCTCGACTTTTTGATCAAGTGCAGATCGGATGATGTTGACAACTTTACTAAGCGTGTCTGGATCGACAGTATTCTCGGCACTGGCTAATGCCTCACCACTGAGTTTTAACAAGATGCGTTTATATTTACTCATTTCTTGACAAGGTCGTTAAATTATTTATGATTTTACATTGCGTGACCGTTATAATGAACCCTTTGTCCGACATATTTTTAAAGCATTAGAATGGATCAGATTAGTATTCGTGGCGCCAGAGTCCACAACTTAAAAAACATTGATATCGATATTCCAAGGAATAAACTGGTTGTGATTACCGGTCTATCTGGTTCGGGTAAATCATCACTAGCCTTTGATACGATTTATGCTGAAGGACAACGTCGTTATGTTGAATCTTTATCGGCTTATGCGCGTCAATTTTTATCCTTAATGGAAAAGCCTGATGTAGATCATATTGAGGGCCTATCTCCTGCTATTTCTATTGAACAAAAGGCCACTTCGCATAATCCGCGTTCAACTGTTGGTACTATTACTGAAATCTATGATTATTTAAGATTATTATTTGCTCGTGCCGGACTACCAAAATGTCCAGAGCATAAAATTGACTTGGTCTCACAAACCATCTCGCAGATGGTAGACGGCATTATGGCTTTGCCTGAAGGCGAAAAGATTATGTTGCTTGCACCTGTGGTGCAAAATCGCAAGGGCAGCCATACAAAAATGCTAGATGAGTTATCTCACCAGGGTTTTTTACGTGCACGTGTGGATGGCAAGATTGTGTACTTAGATGACATGACTGAGCTTGATGGCAAGACACATCACACCATTGAAATTGTCGTTGATCGCCTTAAGGTTAGAAAAGATATTACTTCTCGCTTGTCTGAATCTTTAGAAACAGCGCTTAATTTAAGTGCTGGTTTGGTACGTGTTGTATCGATGGACGAGGAATCAAGCCAAGATGAACTTGTATTTTCGGCCAAGTTTTCTTGTGTTGAGTGCGGGTATTCGTTAGAAGAATTAGAGCCAAGATTATTTTCATTTAACAACCCAGTTGGTGCTTGCCCAAGTTGTGATGGATTAGGTGTTAAGGATGTTTTTGATGAAGCTAAAGTTGTGGCTAGTCCCGACCTTAGTTTAGCCGATGGTGCGATTTATGGCTGGGGTCGTTCAAACGCTTATTTTTATCAAATATTAATGCTGGTAGGGCAAAATTACGGCTTTAGCATTGATACCCCGTATGAACTATTGAGTGACGAGCATAAGCACATTGTCTTATATGGTAGTGGCGAAGATGAAATTGATTTTTCAAGAATCAAGGGACGTAAAGGCTGGGCAAATAAAGCCAAGCCATTTGATGGTGTCATCCCAAGAATGATGCGTCGTTATGAAGAGAGTGAGATTCGATCTGTACGTGAAGAATTGTCACGTTATGTAGTGACTAGAGACTGCAGTAGTTGTGAAGGTGAACGATTGAATGAGTCAGCCAGAAATGTATTCATCGGTGATTATAATTTATCCAAAATTTCCAAACTCTCAATTGCTAATATTCATGAATTTTTCAAAGATTTAAAACTCGAGGGTGCACGTGGAGAGATTGCCGACAAGGTTTTAAAAGAAATCACTCAACGTTTAGAGTTTTTGATTAATGTAGGCTTAGAATATTTAAGTTTAGAGCGTCGTTCTAGTACTTTATCTGGTGGTGAGGCGCAACGTATTCGCCTAGCCAGCCAAATAGGTGCAGGCTTAATGGGTGTTTTGTATGTATTAGATGAGCCTTCTATTGGGCTGCATCAACGAGATAACGAAAAGTTATTAAATACGCTAATTTATCTAAGAGATATTGGCAATACAGTGATTGTAGTAGAGCACGATGAAGATGCGATTAAGCAAGCAGATTACGTTATTGATATTGGCCCAGGCGCAGGTATACATGGTGGTGAAATTATTGCCTGTGGCACACCACAAGAAGTTAGTGATAACCCTAAATCTCTCACCGGTGATTATCTTAGTGGTCGTCAGAGTATTGAAATTCCAAATGAGCGAAAAACCGCACAAAATTGGCTTAAGATTCGAGGCGCTTCAGGTAATAATCTTAACCAAGTTGATTTGTCAATTCCGGTAGGGGTGCTTACTTGTATTACTGGTGTGTCGGGTTCTGGAAAATCTACATTGATTAATGATACGTTGTATTCTTTAGCTGCTAGAGAGTTGAATCGTGCACAAACAACACCTTCCCCCCATGTCTCTATCGAGGGGCTTGAGTATTTTGACAAGGTGGTTAATATTGATCAAAGTCCAATTGGGCGTACACCACGTTCAAATCCAGCAACTTACACTGGAGTGTTTTCATTGGTTCGTGATTTATTTTCTCAGACTTTAGAGGCGCGCTCGCGTGGCTATAAAGCTGGGCGTTTTAGTTTTAATGTTAAAGGCGGACGTTGTGAAGCTTGTAAGGGCGATGGCTTAATTAAAGTGGAGATGCATTTCTTAGCGGATATATATGTACCTTGTGATGTGTGTAATAGTCATCGATATAATCGTGAAACCTTAGAGATTTTCTATAAAGGCAAAACCATCGCACAAGTTTTAGAAATGACAGTCGAAGATGCGGTGGTGTTTTTTGAACCCATGCCAAAGATTAAGCAAAAATTACAAACATTGATGGATGTGGGTTTGTCGTATATTACTTTAGGGCAAAATGCCACCACCTTGTCAGGTGGTGAAGCACAGCGAATCAAGTTGGCCAAAGAGTTGTCTAAAATAGATACTGGACAAACGCTTTATATTTTAGATGAGCCAACGACAGGCTTGCATTTTCACGATATCAAGCAATTGTTAGCGGTGATTAATCGTCTGCGTGAGCGTGAGAACACTATTGTGATTATTGAGCATAATTTAGATGTGATTAAAACTGCAGATTGGATTGTAGATTTGGGACCAGAAGGTGGAGATAAGGGTGGTAAGATCATTGCAACTGGGACACCTGAAGAGGTTGCAGAAGTCAAAGGATCTTATACGGGGCAATACCTAAAACTTATTCTTCAAAAATAACATTTTTTAGTTTCAAACTAAGTCTTGGATTTTTGAAATATGTAAATAAAGCGTTTTGACTTTTTGAAAAATGTAGTTCTATATTCCTATCTTTTTCGATGATTTTGACAGTATTAGAATTATCACTTTCCATAATTTGATAACGATGTTGCTCTATTTTCTTGCCATTATTAACCCTAAAGTCGAAATCAATTTTATCTGGATTGTTGTTAATTTCATTAGACAGCGCTAAGAATAAAGATAGAGGATCTAAAACGTCGTTTTTTAATTTAATGGCTATGTTTTTTTCAATTGCGCCATTGATTACTTCTAATACACTGTACGAATCCACATTAACACCAGAATGGTCAATACTAAGTATTGACTCTGTTTCAACATTGTAGTCTTTAATTAATTTTCCAAACCCTGTGGTTTTGGCGTTGGATTTGTAATGATACAAATTATTTTTTACAGTAAGTTTTCGATTGTCTACACCTACTTTGATACCTGACCATGAAAGTGTGTATGTAGCTTCATGTGGGGTTAAGGCGCTAGTGGCCGTATTGATTAGGCAACATAAAATAGTGATAACGATTGATTTCATAACGTCTTTCCATCTAAAACAGCTTTACCATTACTTAACTCAAGCCTGCCCTGAGTAAACCAATGGATAACTTTAGGAAAAAGTTTGTGCTCTTCAATTAGCACTCTTTTAGCTAGAGAATCGGCATCATCATCAGCCAATACAGCAACACGACTTTGAGCAATAATAGGGCCACCATCAAGTTCAGCAGTAACAAAATGAA
>CAJVCM010000055.1 GCA_910595815.1 Candidatus Thioglobus plumae
AAACTTTTGCACGTAATACTTTTGCTAAACATCCAGAGCAAAAATCCGACATTGCTAAGGCTTTTGAAGTGGCGGCCACACAAACTTTAATGATCAAATGCAGGCGCGCATTAGAACAAACACATTATTCAACCTTAGTGGTGGCCGGTGGCGTCAGTGCTAATCAATCATTACGCCAAGTTCTAAACCAAATGGGTAAAAAATTAGACGTAGAGGTTTTTTATCCAAGGCAAGAATTTTGTACCGACAATGGTGCGATGATCGCTCTTGCTGGCCATCTAAGGCTGGTTAAAGGTCAAGTGTCAGCTGGCAACGAAATCACCATTAAGCCAAGGTGGAGTTTGGAAGATTTGGAAGCGGTATAATGCCTTCATTAAAAATTAATACTGATTAAATATGATAATTATTCCCGCAATTGATTTAAAAGATGGACAGTGTGTACGCCTAAGACGAGGCTTGATGGACGACACTACCGTGTTTTCTGACAATCCAGCTGAGATGGCAGCGCAATGGGTAGAACAAGGCGCCAAACGTCTACATCTAGTGGACCTTAACGGTGCTTTTGAAGGTAAACCAATTAACGCGGCTAGTGTGACTGAAATCACCAAAGCTTTTCCAAACTTACCGGTACAAATTGGTGGCGGTATTCGTAATATGCAGATCGCCAATACCTACATTGAGGCCGGTATTAGTTACTTGATAATTGGCACCATGGCGGTAACGCATCCTGAATTTGTATCAGAACTATGTCATGAGTTTCCTGGCAAAATTATCGTTGGTTTAGATGCGAATAATGGCTTGGTGGCTACTGAAGGTTGGGCCAAACAAACTGATTTACATGTGGTGGATTTATCTAAGAAATTTGAGCAAGATGGTGTCAGTTCAATTGTTTATACCGATATTGCCCGTGACGGCATGATGCAAGGGGTGAATGTAGAAGCCACGGCTGATTTGGCTAAACAAACTTCCATTCCTATTATCGCTTCAGGTGGCATTACCAACATGGACGATATTTCAAACTTATTGGTCGAAGCACACCATGGCATTATGGGTGCAATTACCGGCCGTGCAATCTATGAAGGCACGCTAGATTTTGCTAAAGCGCAACAACTTTGTGATGCTAGTTGAAGTTGCTTACGCTTTAGAAAAAAAACAAACCTTACTTGAATTAGAGGTAGATGAAGGCACAACACTCAAACAAGCCGTTGAACTGTCTGGCATTATTGATGCTTATCCTCAAATTGATTTAACTAAAGATAAGACTGGTATTTTTGGAAAAATTGCAAAATTAGACACTGTTTTGCGTGAAAAAGACCGTGTAGAAATCTATCGACCACTAATTGCCGACCCAAAACAAGTGCGTAAAGAGCGTGCCGCACAAGGAAAATCCATGCGCAGTGGTAAAAAAACTTGATTGTTGGTACAATAGCAACCTGATAAATATTTAATTTTAAATGAACGAAGAACAACCTCCCTCGACATTGTCTTTCTTGCAAAGACTAAAAAAACAATTTTTCCATTCGCCACTACAATCTAGTGATGAACTGTTGCAGGCTTTAAAGGAAGCGGAAGAAAGCCATATCATTGATTCACATTCTCGATCTATCATTGAAGGCACCATGCAACTTGAGAATCTAGAAGTGCGCGATGTTATGGTGCCAAAGTCAAAAATGGTGTTAATCAAACATACAACTTCAGCCAAAGACTTGCTTAAGATAATGGTCAAATCAGCACATTCTCGATTCCCAGTCTTGAACGCCAAAGAAGACAAAATACAAGGCATTATTTTGGCTAAAGATTTATTGGGGCATTTGGCCAATAATCAGAAAAAAGAATTCAGCTATAAGGAGTATTTACGTCCTACAGTTTTGGTGCCAGAAAGCAAAACTTTAGGCGCCTTACTTAGAGATTTTCAGCAAAAGCATTCGCATATGGCAGTGGTAATGGATGAGTACGGTGAAATTGCCGGACTGGTCACACTAGAAGATGTGCTTGAGCAAATTGTAGGCGAGATTGAAGATGAGCATGATTTTGAAGAAGACAATATCATCGATTTTGGCGAGGGCCGTTATTTACTCAAAGCCAATACTCCGTTAGAAGAATTTAACGAATTTTTTGAAGTCACTTTAGATGCGGGCGATGTAGATACCGTAGCTGGTTTTGTCATTACTGGCTTTACCTACCTACCTGAGCAAATGAGCGAAATCGATTTACAAGGGTTTAATTTCAAAGTGCTTAAAACTGACTCTCGCAGACTGCATTTATTAGAAGTCACCAAGATTAACAATAAATAATGGATACCTTAACCATTGTTTTTTTGATGGGCTTGTTAGGTGGCGTGCATTGTCTAGGCATGTGTGGAGGTGTGGTTGCCTTGTTGACTTCGGCCTTGCCGGCAGAGCTCAGATCTAACGCCAAACAAACTTCACTATATCACCTAAATTACAATACCGGTCGAATCCTTAGTTATGTCTTAATGGGCGCGTTGTTTGGCTTGGCTGGCGAGTTACTCGCAAATACGTTAAAGATGAGCGTACTTGATCATGCGTTAAGAATTTTCTCAGGCATATTAATGGTATTGGTGGGCTTGTACATTGCTAATTGGTATGCAGGCATACAAGTATTGGAAAAAATAGGCGCCAAGCTGTGGACAAAACTACAACCCATTAGTCAGAAGTTTTTACCGGTTACCAGTTTGAAAAGTGCTTTTTTGGTTGGACTATTTTGGGGTGGTATTCCTTGTGGCTTGGTTTATGGTGCGTTGAGTTTCGCTGTGTTGTCTGGTTCTGCTGTTCAAGGTGGATTGATTATGTTGGCCTTTGGGTTGGGCACACTGCCAAGCTTATTACTAATGGCAGGGTTTTCTTCAAAGCTGAGCGAAGCTATCAAAAAACCTTTGGTGAGAAAATTCTCTGGCGCATTGATTATTACTTTGGGTATTTGGGCTTTATGGGTGCCAGCCAAAACATTAATAGTTGATTTCCAACATTCGCAACAAACAACTGAATTTCCACAGCCAACTGATTTAGATTACTTAGTATAATTCCACCTATGCCATCTTTAGAACAAACCACACAACTAGCCATTGATTTGTTGAAAAAATACAAAGTCAGTGATTATGAAATATCACTCGGATCGAGTTCTGGCGTGTCAACTGCAGTCAGATTAGGTGAGGTAGAAACACTGCAATACCACCTTGATAAAAGTTTCGAGATTAATGTTTACATGGGTCAAAAGAAAGGCCACGCGTCGAGCGTTGACCTGAGTAAAGACAGTTTAAATAAAACCATTGAATCCGCCTGTTTGATTGCAAAGTACACCCAAGAAGATCCTTTTAGTGGCTTAGCGCCAAAAGACTTAATGGCCTTTGATGTGCCTGATTTAGACCTTTATCATCCCTGGGATTTAGACGCGCAACATAGTATTGACTTAGCTAAAGCCTGTGAAGAGATCGCTTTAGAGCAAAATGAAATTGATAATTCAGAAGGTGCAGAAGTCTCTAGTTTTCAAGGTAAAGGCTTGTATGCTAATTCTAATGGATTAATCGCCACACAAAGCAGCACACGTCATTCACTCAATTGTTCTTTAATTGCAAAACGCGATGATGATATGCAAACGGCCTACGAATACACCACAGCGCTTGATGCAAATGATATGGAATCACCACAGCAAGTAGGCATGAAGGCGGCACTATTGGCACAACAAAAACTTGGGGCTCGGTCACTACCTTCACAAAAATGCCCAGTAATCTTTACATCACGTTTATCAGGCGGACTATTTGCTCAATTATTAGGCGCTTTAGGTGGTTCAAGACAATACAAAAAATCAACTTTTTTATTAAACAGTATCGATCAAATTGTCATTCCAGAAAGCTTAAGTTTGTTCGAACAGCCCTTTGCGAAAAAGACACTCGGTGCTAAGGCCTTTGATCGTGATGGTGTGCTTAAACGTGAGCAATATTTTGTTGAAAATGGACGGGTTAAAAGCTATGTGATGGGGCAATATTCGGCCAACCAGCTCGGCCTAAAAACCACCGCTAATGCAGGTGGAACCAACAATGTGAGCGTAACTGCTAATTTTGATGGCGGCTTAGAAGCAATGATTAAAGCCATGGGTAAGGGTTTGGTAGTAACCGAACTCATGGGCCAAGGTGTGAACGCAACAACCGGTGATTATTCACGAGGCGCCCTAGGTTTTTGGGTAGAAAATGGTGAGATTCAATATCCTGTTTCCGGCCTCACCATTGCTGGCAATTTAAAAGACATGCTGCTCGGTATTGAACACGTAGGCACAGATATTGACCAGCGTAGTAATTTAAAAGTTGGCTCGGTACTGGTTAACCAAATGACCATTGCAGGGGATTCATGAGCCAGTTTGATGTGGTGATTGTGGGTGGTGGTATGGTGGGGCAGGCCTTTGCTTTGAGCTTGGCACAAAAAACCAATGCATCAATTGCTATCATTGAGCCGAATAACCCCAACCCAAAACTGGGTAAAGGTTTTCATACACGCGTTAGTGCCATTACCCCAACTTCTGAAGCATTCCTCACCAAACTTGGTGTTTGGGATTTGATTCAGCGTAAACACGCATTTACACAAACCAGAGTTTGGGATCAAAATTCCCATGGCTGTTTAGATTTTTCCGCAGCTGATGACAACTTAACGCATTTAGGCCATATTATTGAAAATGATGCGATCCAGTCAGCCATGTTTGCGGCATTAAGTAATACTAAAGTTAAATTTATTAACGCCAAACTCGATAGCATTGAAAAAGTGGGTGAGGGCTATCAATTACAATTGGACAATGACCAATCCTTGTCTTGTGCTTTGTTAATTGGTGCTGATGGCGCACGTTCACGTGTTCGTGATTTAACGCAAATTGAATTTAGTGAAACCAATTATCAACAAAAAGCCATTATTTGTAATATTCACTCAGACAAAGGTTTTGAAGATACCACTTGGCAGCGTTTTTTATCCGACAGTATTGTTGCACTATTGCCACTCAGTGATAATGAGGCTTCAGTTGTTTGGTCTGCTGAAAACCAACTTGCTGATGAGTTGTTGTCATTGTCTTCTCAAGAATTTTCTGATCGACTCTCGGCTGGTGTAGAGTATCGATTTGGCCAGTTTGAAGTATTGAATAAGATTCAAGCATTCCCGTTGATTGAGCGCAGCGCTAAAGATTACGTTAAAGAAAGTATTGCCTTGATTGGTGATGCGGCGCATAATATTCACCCCCTTGCAGGGCAAGGCGTTAATTTAGGTTTTTCAGATGTTAGTGAATTATCAGATCAATTACAATCTTCATCGAAACCATTAGGTGATTATAGTGTGTTACGTATATATGCTAGAGCACGTCGACTCGATAATGAACTGATGGCAAAAACTATGACAGGGTTAAACTGGATTTATAAAGAAAATAACGAACCACTACGGTGGATGCGTGGTTTTGGTATGAATCTCATCAATGAAAACTCGACATTAAAGTCATTCTTTCAGAAACATGCTACTGGTAAATTGTAGTCGGTGTAACCACTGCATCAAGTGGCACATCCCAAGGCTCGGCGTTTAACTTAGCCATTTCCTGGCAATCAAAAGCTAGGCCAACAAGTTTGGGGTTCTTATAATTTTGTTGTCGTTTTTTGAAACTTAAGGTGCGATCGTAAAACCCACCACCCATGCCAATGCGATTTTTAAATTGGTCAAAGCCCACCAGTGGCATAAAGAGTGTATTGAGCTGATTAGCATTTAAAATTTGGGTAGAAATCGGTTCATCAATGCCAAATCGATTTTTTCTGAAATTTTTACCAACTTTTGCAAATTTAAGACTTTTACCGACTAATATCGGTAAATAGATACTAAAACCTCTATTTTTTAAGAAGTTTTGTATGTATTTTGTGTCAATTTCACCATCATTTGGCAAATAAAGGCCGATTTTTTGCCCATTTTTAAAATTTGCTAATTTTTGTACTTGAGACAATAATTGTCGAGCAAATTTCTCTCGATCAGATGATGAGATTGATCGTCTTTGAATGCGAATCGATTGTCTAAGCATCTTCATGGTGTGAATTATATCTGAAGTGCTAAAAATAAGAAGGGTCCATTGTATCGCGCTGAAAGAAACCTGAACCAAGAAGGCTCAAGGCGGAAGTTCGAAGATTACCGCAGGCTTCCCACTGCGTGGTGGGCTTGCTCAATAGTAAGCTATCTCATCTCCTTAGTTGTTTATTTATCGGCTCAGGGGATATAGTCAACTACAAACACAACAGACAATTATTATTATCACCTCCTGGATTAATAAGATGCAACTTTTTTGTATAAATAAAGCGGTAAATATATGCATATTAGGTGTAGCATGGCTAGGTTAAAGTAAAATACATGTCTTTAACTTTATTCAAAGTTAATTTTTTAAGGTGGTTATTTTGAGCTCAACTGATTTTTCCTCACTGGATTTGAATCCTAATTTATTAAAGAATTTGGCCACACTGGGTTATGATTCAATGACGCCAATTCAACAACTCAGCTTGCCGGCGATCTTATCCGGTAAAGATGTTATTGGCCAAGGTAAAACGGGCTCGGGTAAAACCGCAGCTTTTGGTTTGGGTTTGTTACAAAAACTCAATGTTAAGTCTTTCAAAGCGCAATCGATTGTCTTGTGCCCAACACGTGAGTTAGCCGATCAAGTGGCGAGTGAGATTCGAAAACTCGCTAGAGCGGTTCATAATATTAAGGTTTTAACCCTTTGTGGTGGTGCGCCGTTTGGTCCACAGATTGGCTCATTAGAGCACGGTACACATATTGTGGTTGGTACGCCAGGACGTATTGAAGAGCACTTACGTAAAGGCACGCTGAAGTTAGATCATATTACTACATTGGTGTTGGATGAGGCAGATCGCATGCTCGATATGGGCTTTCAAGACACCATTGATGAAATTATTGAAAAAATTCCAGCTAATCGACAAACGCTTTTGTTTAGCGCTACCTTCCCAGATGAAATTGCCAGTATTGCTGAGCGAGTAATGCAAAATCCTACTATGGTTGAAGCGCCTTCTACTCATGAAGAGTCTACTATTAAACAATATTTTTATAAAGCCAATAGTGCGGATGAGCGGATGATGGCATTGCGCTTACTTTTGGCTAAACACAAACCAGACTCTACTTTGGTTTTTTGTAATACCAAGATTGATACTCAAGACGTGGCTGATGAGCTTATTTATTATGGATTTTATGCATTGTCAATTCATGGCGATCTCGATCAACGAGAACGCGATCAGGCGCTGATTCGTTTTTCTAATAAGAGCATCTCTGTTTTAGTGGCGACTGATGTTGCTGCACGAGGCTTAGACATCGACTCACTCGATATGGTGATTAACTTTAACATTGCTCACGATCCTGAAGTCCATGTGCACCGTATTGGTCGTACTGGTAGAGCAGGGCGTAGTGGTATTGCTTGCACTTTGTATGGTGATCGTGAAACGCACAAACTCAACGCCCTAGAGCTTGATATTACATCTGATTCACTTCCAAGTGACAGTCTTCTTGATAAGCCGATTAAAAAACCAACGATGACCACACTTAAAATCGATGGTGGTAAAAAGCAAAAACTGCGTCCTGGTGATATTGTCGGTGGATTAACAGGTAAGGACGGGATTCCTGGTGACAAAATCGGCAAGATTATTGTTGCTAGTAATTGGTCTTATGTAGCGGTGAGCTCAGAATTGGTTAAACAAGCGCTGAAAAAAATCAGTAACGATAAACTCAAAGGAAAGTCATTCAGAGTAAGGATTCTCTCTTAACTTGAAGCCTCATCCTCAATAGGTTCAATACTAAAATCTTCCCAGTTTTCCGTATCGTAAGTAATGTAGAAACCGTGCAACATTTGTGAGGCTTGTACTTTCATTTGGTCGGGCAGTTGCCACACACGATTACATTCATAGCCCGTAATTTCCATAAAATTATTCGCGCGAATAACGTCTTTTTTACTAACTTCTAAATTGGTAAAAGTGGTGATCACTTCACTGATGAACTCAGGTTGGGCTAAATTATAATAACCCATTTTTTCGTATTTTCTAACCATTCCAATACAGGTTTGTATGTGTTTTGTTACCTTGTCAATATCGTAATACCCTTGGGTAACGGAAACAAGATTTTCACCCTCAACAACGGCGAAAGTGATTTCTGGAAAGGCGGTAATTTTTTCGATACTCATATTGAGAATGTTTGTAGCAATGCGTTATTTTAATCTATAGTTAAGTTTGTTTATACTTATAAAAATCAATTGTATTTGCCATAAAATAAAATCATGAATAAAAACTATTCAAAATTCGGCCAAAAATTTACCCGTTATTCTGGCATCACCCAGTTGATGGATGATTTGGGCAAAGCCAACCATAGTGATGATGAAAATATTATTATGCTCGGTGGCGGTAATCCAGCACTGATACCTGAGGCACATGATATTTTTGTGAGTGAACTTAAAGCATTGATTGATAATAACGAAGTTGATCAAATGTTAGGGTGCTATGATGGCCCACAAGGATCAGAGGTTTTCATCCAAGTCTTGGTTAAAATGTTGAATGATCATTATGGCTGGAACTTAGATGAAGGCAATATTGCCGTTACCAACGGCTCACAAAGCAGCTTCTTTTCATTGTTTAATCTATTTGCTGGTGAGATGCCGGATGACAGCAAAAAGAAAGTATTACTGCCGATTGCACCTGAATACATTGGTTATGCTGACCAAGGTTTATCAGCGAATATGTTTGTATCGGTCAAACCTAAAATTCACGAGCTTGAGCGTCAACAATTTAAATATCAGATTGATTTTGATCAACTAGAACAAACGCTTAAGCGGGTAGATATTGGTGTTATTTGTATCTCTCGCCCCACCAATCCAACCGGCAATGTGATTACTGATGACGAGCTTTCAAAGCTAGACAGTATCGCCCAAGCCAACAATATTCCACTAATTGTTGATAATGCTTATGGTCAGCCATTTCCAGGTGCTATTTATACTGACGTATCCTTAAGTTGGAATGCCAATACGATTTTATGTATGTCGTTGTCCAAACTTGGCTTGCCAGGGCTTAGAGCCGGTATTGTGATTGCCAATCATGATACTATTGAAGCCATTAGTAGAATGAATGGAATTTTGGTGTTAGCACCCAATAGTGTCGGCCCATCACTACTCACACGGATGATTAAAGATAAGGGATTAATTCCCCTTGCTAATAATGTGATCAAGCCGTATTACCAAGCTAAGGCTAATATTGCCGTTCAGTTATTCGATGAAATATTTGCCAATAGCAATGTCAAATTACACAAACTTGAAGGTGCGTTTTTTATGTGGATTTGGTTTCCAAAGCTTGAAATCACCTCAGAAGAGCTGTACCAAAAACTCAAAGTTAAAGGTGTTTACATTATTCCTGGGCATAACTTCTTTATCGGCATGAATGACAACTGGCCACACCAACATCAATGTATTCGTATTAATTATGCTAAGGATGAGGCGACTTTAAGAAAAGGTCTCGAGGTTATTTTTCGAGAGGTTTTTAAAGCACCAGTAAACACCATGGCAATACCGTCTTCATCTATTTATTAAGATAGTGTATATAAATAATTCTTCATTTATCCAAGAGTTATTATGTTAATATACATTTTCACACCTTAGATCCTTGGGGGAGATAAGGATATTTATAGCTATTTTTTGGAGAAAAAAATGAAATTATTGAAGAACAGTATGAAATTATTAATGGTATCGATCCTATCCGCAACTATGTATGGGTCTGCTGTTGCAGGTATGCCCGCAGGTTTTCCGGATATGACTGCTGAACAAAAGGCTGCATTTGGAAGTATGATGGGTCAAATGTCCCCACAGGAAACGCAGTTGATGCAAGAAATGATGAAAACCGTCTCAAGTGAGCAGAAACAAATGATGCTGGATATGATGAAGTCTATGACACTACAGCAGATGAAAGATATGCAAGATATGATGTCAAAGCTATCTGCCGATCAAATGGTAATGATGAGAGATATGATGGTTAGTGTTTCACCGGATCAGCTGGGTGCAATGCAGACTATGACAATAGCGCATTTAGAACTGATGCAGAATATAACACCTGAACAAGCAAAAGAAATGATGAAATAGACTGTAAGTCTAAGCATTCAAGAGCCTACCATTGTGTTCAATGGTAGGCTCTTTTTTTTGTCGCACCATAAAAAAAATCGTTAAAGCGCTGCCATGAAAATCAAAAAATTATAGGCGGTAATTTTTATTCAGATTGAGGTGTAAGACAAACGAAAATAAGAGGTTTATTGTTTATGAATGACTGATACAAGGCCTAGCTTATAATAAAAATTTGGAGCACGAAGCCTGCCCTTGGGTTATAAAAAGTAGCCCTAATAATTTAGTGTTTGAAGTGACGCATACCCGTCAACACCATCGCAATACCATGCTCGTTAGCGGCTTCAATCACTTCATTATCACGCATTGAACCACCCGGTTGAATGATGGCCTTAATGCCAGCTTCTGCTGCTGCATCAATACCATCGCGGAATGGGAAGAATGCATCTGATGCCATCACGGAGCCTTCAACTACCAGATTTTCATCAGCAGCTTTAATGCCCGCAATTTTGGCAGAGTAAACACGAGACATTTGCCCTGCACCAACACCAATTGTCATTTCGTTTTTGACATAAACAATGGCATTTGATTTAACGGTTTTGGCTACTTTCCAAGCGAATAATAAATCTTTAATTTGCTCAGCGGTAGGTTGGATTTCGCTGACGCATTTAATGTCGTCTTCAGTTATAACACCTAGATCTTTGTCTTGTACTAACAGTCCGCCCGTTACTCGTTTAAAGTCTAGTGATGGCTGGGCAGTACTAAGATCACCACATTCTAATGCACGAACATTTTGTTTGGCTGACAGTACTTCTTTAGCTTCATCATCAACACTTGGTGCGATGATCACTTCTACGAATTGCTTGTCGATAATATCTTGCGCCGTATTTTTATCCAATGGGCGGTTAAAAGCAATGATGCCACCAAATGCAGAAGTTGGATCTGTTTTAAAGGCATCTAAATAAGCTGTATGAATGTCTTTTCTAACAGCCACACCACAAGGGTTAGCGTGCTTCACAATCACACAACAAGGCTCATCAAAACTACGTACACACTCTAGTGCGGCATCAGCATCGGCCATATTGTTATATGACATTTCTTTGCCTTGGAATTGTATGCTTGATGCAACGCAAGATTCGGCAATGTTGCTTTCTACATAAAATGCGGCATTTTGATGTGGGTTTTCACCATAACGCATAGACTGCACTTTATTGAATTGTAAGTTCATAGTATTAGAAAAACCATTTTCACCTTTGCCTAAGTAATTAGCAATAGCACCGTCATATTGCGCTGTGTGCTCAAATGTTTTAAGTGCAAGCTTAGTGCGAGTCTCAAGGGTTGTGTCACCATTGTCGTTGATTTCATCAATCACTGTTTGATAATCAGAGGCATCTACCACGACAGTCACTGATGCATGATTTTTAGCACTTGAACGTAACATTGCCGGGCCGCCGATATCGATATTTTCAATGGCATCTTCTAATGTGCAGTCAGGATTAGCAATGGTTGCTTGGAAAGGGTAGAGATTAACCACGACTAAATCAATTGGGTTGATATCGTTCTCAGCCATTACTTCTTCATCAAGACCACGGCGAGCCAAAATGCCACCATGGATTTTTGGATTAAGGGTTTTAACACGGCCTGCCATCATCTCTGGAAATCCAGTGTAATCTGATACTTCAATTACTGGAATATCGTTGTCAGCCAAAAGCTTAGCTGTACCGCCTGTTGAGAGTATTTCAATATTTTTATCTGTTAATGATTGAGCAAGTTCAAGAATGCCAGTTTTGTCAGAAACACTGATTAGGGCGCGTTGTATAGCCATTTTATTCCTTTGAGATAGATGTGGTAATTACAAAGTGTAATTATAGAGTTTAAAGTTTATAAAATTCGATTTTTTTCTTTAAGGTGCCACGATTCATGCCTAATATTCTGGCGGCTTCACTTTGGTTTTGCCCAACCTTATCCAGAACAAATTTGATAGTCACTGATTCGGTTTCTTGCATGACCATCTTAAACACGCCAGAAGTTGACTCACCATTGAGTTGCTCAAAGTAGCGATCAAGTTTTGCATTAATGCAAGCGGGTAAATCAGTATTCACGAATTTAAAAATTCCTCAAGTAGTTGGTATTGCAGTTTATGGTCGGTGATTTTATTCACTCTCTTCCAAAAGGATTGACCACTTTCTTTGTCAAGGTGAGTAGCATACCAAAAAATATGCTTTCTGGATAACTGAGTGCCTAATTTTTCGCCATAAAATTGGTGAATTTGGCTAATATGATCCAAAATTGTTTGTATTTTGATATTGAGTGGGATATCAGTCGCTTTTTGGCCAGTTTTTAGATAGTAGTCAATCTCACGAATAATCCACGGATTACCTTGGGTAGCTCTACCAACCATTACACCATCGGCCAATGTGTAATCAAGTACTTGCTGTGCTTTTTCAGCTGAGGTGATGTCACCATTGGCAATCACAGGAATACTAACTCGTGATTTAACTTCTTTAATAGTGTCGTATTCTGCCATGCCATTGTATTTGTCTTCACGCGTTCGACCATGAACACTTAGCATTTGTATGCCAGCATCTTGAGCTATCCTAGCAATGGTAGGGGCATTTTTATTGGTGACATTCCAACCGGTGCGCATTTTTAAAGTCACCGGAATATCAACGGCACTCACCACAGCAGTCAAGATATCTTTAACCAAGGATTCGTCTTGCATGAGTGCAGAACCTGCGGCTTTGTTACACACTTTTTTGGCTGGGCATCCCATATTGATATCAATAATATCAGCACCAAAAGTCAACGCTTGTTGTGCTGAATAGGCTAATTCATCAGCTTCAGAGCCGGCAATTTGAATACTGATGGGTGAAGGCTCACCAGTGAAATCAAGACGATGTTTAGATTTGTTGGTATTGAGTAGATGGTGTTGAATAACCACCATTTCTGAGGTGGTGAGTGCCGCACCTTGTGCGCGACAAATCGCTCTAAAAGGTTTGTCGCTGGTACCTGCCATCGGAGCAAGTAAGACTTGTGAAGTTAGTTGATAATCGCCAATTTTCATTGGTTATGACTAAAGAGCTTTAATGGATTTTTTGGTTTTTTCGAGCAGGCGTTTTTGTTTGAGCTTAGACAAGTGATCAACAAACAGGATGCCATCTAAATGATCAATTTCATGTTGAATACACACGCCTAAAATCTCATCTGCTTCGACTTCGAACTCCTTGCCTTGCCCGTTCAGCGCTCGCACCTTGATATGGTTAGCACGTTTAACACATTGGTAATAATCTGGCACTGAAAGGCAGCCTTCTTCCCAGTCAATTTCTCCATCTTTTTCGATAATTTCTGGGTTGATTAAACACAGAGGCTGACTCTTATCTTCCGAAGTGTCAATCACAATAATGCGTTGATGATGATCAATTTGTGTGGCGGCTAAACCAATGCCTGGTGCGTCATACATGGTTTCAAACATATTCTTAACCAATGTTTTTACCGTGTCATCCACCACA
This sequence comes from Candidatus Thioglobus plumae, assembly GCA_910595815.1. GTDB lineage: Bacteria > Pseudomonadota > Gammaproteobacteria > PS1 > Pseudothioglobaceae > Thioglobus_C > Thioglobus_C plumae. The sequence goes on from CAJVCM010000055.1 coordinate 13,632, forward strand.
TCAACGGCCTTAGCTACGGTGCGTAAGCGTGAGTCAGGATAGTGAAGAATAGGTAAGATCATATCACTATTATAGTGTCTTTTGCCACGTTAGAGGTTTGAGGATAGTCTTCGTTATAATGTAGACCACGACTTTCTTTTCTTAAAATGGCAGATTTAACAATCAATTGAGCAGTGGTAACTAGATTTCTCAGCTCAATCAAGTCACTTGAAATCAGATAAAGACGATAGTATTCGTCCACTTCATTATGAATCTGCGCAAGGCGCATTTGTGCAGAATGTAGGCGCTTGTTGCTTCGAACGATGCCAACAAAGCTCCACATGATGCGCCTGACTTCGTCCCACAGATGAGTTACCATCACTTTTTCTTTAGACAAGCTAACTCTAGACGCATCCCAATCATCAAAGATTAAGTGTTGCGAAGCCAAAGTTTGCTGATTAATATGCTTGGCACAGGCCTTGGCAAACACAATACATTCCAATAATGAATTACTGGCCATACGGTTAGCGCCATGTACGCCAACATGGGCGACCTCACCAATGGCGTATAGATTGTTAATATTACTGTGTGCGTTGATATCTGTTTGAATACCACCACAAGTGTAATGAGCGGCTGGCACGACTGGGATTGGGTCTTGCGAAATATCAATGCCAAAAGAAGTGCATTTTTTATTAATGGTTGGAAAGTGTGATTCAATCCAATCTTTATCTTTGAATGAAATATCTAAGTACACACAGTCAAAACCATGAGTTTTCATTTCAGAATCAATGGCCCTGGCAACAATATCACGTGGTGCAAGTTCACCGCGTTCATCATATTTATGCATGAACGTTGCGCCTGTTGGCAAAATTAGTTTAGCCCCTTCGCCACGCAACGCTTCAGAAATCAAAAATGATTTAGCATGTGGGTGGTAAAGACAAGTGGGGTGGAATTGGGTAAATTCCATATTTGCAATATGACAACCACCTCGATAAGCCATAGCGATACCATCACCAGTTGAAGTGTCCGGATTAGAGGTGTAAAGATAAGATTTTGAAGCGCCACCGGTGGCAATAATGGTCTTGTGGGCGATAAAGCTTTCAACCTCATTGTTTGATTTATTTAAAACGTAGGCGCCATAACAATGCTGATTTTGCGTAAGTAAATCAATGGCAATAAAATTTTCAAATAGAGTGATATTTTTTTTCGATTTGACGCTATCGAGTAAATTGGTTTGAATAGATTGACCGGTTTTATCTGCAACGTGAGCAACACGTCGGTTACTATGACCACCTTCAGTGGTTAAGTGGTACCGACCTTGTTGTTGGGTAAAAACAACCCCGGCTTGCTCTAAAGACTTGACAGCAGATGGCGCCTGTTCAACCATAAAACGCACAGCAGTTTCATTGCCCAAATCTACACCGGTTGATAAGGTATCAGCAATGTGTGATTCAAAGTTATCTTGATTATCCAGTACTGCTGATATGCCACCTTGTGCATAGTATGAGCTACCTTCAAGGATTTTGTCTTTGGCAATTAGCGCAATGGATAGGTCATCAGATAATTGTAGGGCGCTCATCAGCCCCGCACTGCCAGTGCCAATAATAAGAACATCAAAGTGGTGTTGTGTTGACATTGTTAAATAGTGTTGCTAATTTAGCTAGATTTTTGGCTTGACCATTAAAATAAGTTTTGGCAATAGAGTTAGGTTAGCCAATAATGCACTCAGCATTGCGATAGCAGTAAACACACCAAAATAAATACTTGGGATAAAGTTAGATAAAACTAGAATTAGAAAGCCTAATGTGACTGTAATTGAAGTATAAAACATCGCTAAACCAATCGAATTATGTGAGCGATACATGGTTGCTAAGTAGTCCTGATCTTTTTTGAATTCAGCCTTAAAGCGGTGAATATAATGAATAGCATTGTCAACACCAATACCAATCGCAATCGCAGAGATGGTGATAGTCATCAGGTCTAGTGGGATACCAAGTGCGCCCATAATGCCTAAAATAAACAATGATGGCAAGGTATTTGGGATGAGCGCTAAGATTGATAGACTAACTGATTTAAAAATAAACAAGAACATGATAAAGATCATGCCAAACACCACGGCAATAGTTTTGATTTGCGAATCAAACAAGCTTTGCAGCATGTTGTTATAGAGTACTAACATACCAGTAACGTGAAAGCTATTGGGCCTGAAGCCCATGTCGTTTGCAATATAGTGTTGTATTTTTTTAATCAGCTCATCACGTTTGAGTTCTTTGTTGGTTTCACGGATACGAATCACCATGCGTAATTGACCACTATCTTCCGATAAGTAAGGATCTAATACATGCGCTCTTGCACTATCTGGGATTTGACCTTTAACAACATTTAGAAAAAATCCGTTTAGAGTCTTTCCATCATTCGCCTGGGTTAATAATTGCATCAGTGTGTCGATAGACAAAACCTTTCCTGTTTCATCTAAGCTGTCTAAATATTCATGAATTTTATGTATCTCTATGCGTAAATCTTCATCAAACCAATAATCTTCAGCCATATCATCAAAGATGATTTCCAAAGGAATCGTGCCGCCAAGTTCTTTATCAATTAAAGTCAATCCTTGGTTGATTTCAGTGCTTTCCTTAAAATAATCAATAAAGCGATTTTCTACACTAAGCTTGTTAATGCCAACACTTGATGCGCCAATAAGTAACACCAATACAATTAGCAAGTGGTTGCCAAACCGCTCTGTGAATTTAGCTAATCCATGGGTGACGCCTAGCTCAGTTTTAAAATGTTGTACCTTGGCTTTTGGTAATAACATCATAATAATTGGGAAAGCCAAAAATGATAAAACTAAAGCTAAGGTTACACCAATTGACATCATCCAACCAAAATCAATCACAGGCTTGATACCACTAATGAGTAACGAACCAAAAGCAGCAATAGTGGTAAGCGTGGTGAATAAACATGGTTTAAACATTTGTTCCAAGGTATTTTTAACAAGCTCTCGGTATTCTAAGTCTGGCTTGAGCTGAGCTAATTCTCGATAACGTACTACCAGATGAATGGTGACTGAAAGCGTCATGACCAATAGTAACGAGAAGAAGTTGCTTGATATGACAGTCACTTTCCAATCTAAATATGCCAAGATACCTGTCATCATTAAAGCGGCAGTAATGCTAATTGTAATTGGCATTACTACCCAGCGAACCCCTTTAAAAATGAGTGCCAAAATAATGGTCATTAAGCCAATAACTGCCAAACTAAAGACAATCAGATCATTGCTAATATAATTCACAATATCAGTGGTGATCATAGGTAGACCGCCTAGGAATAGACCGGCTTTATCTCGGTATTGATCAAGCACATGGCGAATGTCGGCAATGGTTTTGGCTTGTAAATCACTTTTAGTGCTCGAATTTCTTAATACTTGCTTTTCAATGGTTTTTAATTTGTTGAGTTCGTCTTTTGAGAGTTGATCGTAAGCTCTTTTAAGGCGCATTTCATCGCGTTGTTGGCGGAGTTGTGCAAACCTTGCGTTACTCTTGAGTGAGACTAAAATAGCAGTTGTATTGCCATCTTTGCTGACTAAATTGTTAGCATATAGAGGCGATGCTTTAAACTCATTACTTGCCAATGCTAAATCAGCATTGCCATTTTCAATGGTCACACTAGTACTAGCCAAATCAACCAATTTGAGTGGTGGCGATTGAAATAGTGGCACATCCAAAATAGTGGTGACCGATCTAATCTGATCAATGCCTTGTAAATCTGTTTTTAGGCGCTTTAAATGCGCTAATTGTTTAGGATCTAACAATTGATCCTTAACTTGGTAGCTGATGACTAGATAGTCATCAGAGCCATAATTTTTTTTAATACTTTCATAGTAACGGAGATTTCTGTCACCTTCTAGCACTAAAGAGTCTGAAGAAGCGTCAAGTTGGAAATCAGGAATTTGTGCAATGAAAAAACCAGCAATAATTAACAATAGTACAATACTATCGCCAGATTTTTTTAAAACAAAATTATAGAAATGCTTCATGTGTTTTTTAGAATTTAAAACTTTCGGTAGTTTCTAGACCTTGCATGACATCTAAATGAGTTTCAAACAAGGATTTAGTTTCCCATTTGTGCTCACTAATACGGGTAATGAGCTTTGCATGCATGGCATTACCTTGCCCCTCTATTACAAAAATACGCCCGCCAACATTTAACAAATGAAAGAAACGGCCGGTAATCTTTGGCACCGATGTGCTAATAACTACAACATCATAGAAGTTATCAGATCGTTGCCACCCTTTTGAGGCGTCACCTACCTCGAGTTGAGCATTGCTAATATTAAGAGCGGTTAGTTTTTCTTGAGCCCCATTACTAAGTGCTTCGTCGATTTCAATACTGGTGATTGATTTACATAATTTCGAAATTACTGCTGTGAGATAACCACTGCCAGTGCCCACTTCTAATACGGTCTCGTCTTTTTTAATATTTAGCGCATCTAATAAGCGACCTTCAATTTTAGGACTAAGCATTTTTGCTTTACTGTTGAGAGGAATTTCAATATCAGCAAAGGCTAAATTCTTGTATTTGTCAGGTGCAAAATCTTCTCTTGGTGTGGTTCTAAGTGCATTATTGGCAATATAGTTTAAGCCGCCCCATGGTCTAATTTGTTGATCAATTGCGTTACTTCTTGCTTGTGTAATATCCATGCTATCTTCCTATTTCTTTTTTGGTGGTAATAAATCAGTAATGGTGCCCTCTGCCATTTCAGTAGCAAAAGCGGTTGTTTCAGAAAGGGTTGGGTGCGCGTGAATGGTGAGCGCAATGTCGCTCATATCACAGCCCATTTCAATCGCGAGCGTTGCTTCTGCGATTAACTCGCCAGCATTAGTGCCGCAAATACCCATACCCAGTATGCGACCTGTTTTGGCTTCAAATAAAGCTTTAGACATGCCTTCGCTACGGCCAATGCTCAGGCTTCGGCCTGAGGCAGCCCAAGGAAATACACCTTTTTCATAGGCAATACCTTGTTCCTTAAGCTCTCTTTCGGTTTTACCTGTCCAGGCGACCTCAGGGTCGGTGTAGGCAACCGATGGAATGGTGAGTGCATCAAATCCAGATTTGTGCCCGCAGATAACTTCAGCAGCTACTTTGGCTTCATGTACTGCTTTGTGTGCCAACATTGGTTGACCAACAATATCACCAATTGCAAAGATGTGATTAATGTTAGTGCGCATTTGTTTGTCTGTTGGGATAAAACCCCATTCGTTTACATTAACACCGGCTTTGTCAGCATCAACTAATTGACCATTTGGCGAACGACCAATTGAAACCAATACTTTGTCAAAGGTGTCTGTTTCTGGTGCTTTTTTCCCTTCAAAGTTAACCTTAATGCCAGCATCAGTTGCTTCCATTTTGGTTACTTTGGTATTAAGATAAATGTCTTTATATTGTTTTTTAATACGTCTGGCCAATGGATTGACCACATCTTTATCTGCACTAGCAATTAACTGATCAGCCAATTCAACCACTGTGATTTCACTGCCAAGTGCATTGTATACAGTGGCCATTTCTAAGCCGATAATACCACCACCAACAATCAATAAACGCTCAGGTATATTGTCTAGTTCAAGTGCATCAGTAGAGTCCATTACTCGTGGATCATCAAAAGGGAAGGCTGGAATTTTAGTAACACGTGAACCCGCTGCAATAACGCAATGTTCAAATTCAATAATCTCATCTGAGTCATCGATGGCGATTTGGTTGGCTGAAATAAATTTACCGTAACCCGTAACCACTTGTACTTTTCTAGCTTTAGCCAGGGCTTGGATACCACCAGTTAGTTTACTGACAATGTTTTCTTTGTTGGTGCGTACACCATCAAGATCAATTTTAGTTTCGCCAAAAGTAATGCCAAGGTGTGAAGCCTCTGCGGCCTCGTTAATAACTTGTGCAGTATGAAGTAGTGCTTTTGAAGGAATACAGCCTACGTTTAAACACACGCCACCTAAATTTTCATAGCGCTCGATTAGTACCACTTCCTTGCCTAAATCAGCGGCGCGGAAAGCAGCAGTGTAACCACCAGGGCCAGAACCAATAACAACAACTTGCGTCTTAATCATAAAAGGATCTCTCTAATATCTTGCAAAATTGAATTTAAATCTGCCATGAAGCGACCACCTTGTGCACCATCAATGACACGATGGTCATAAGATAAAGCCAGTGGCAACATTAATGTTGGTACAAAGTTTTTTCCATCCCAAATTGGTTTGGTCTGCGAACGTGACACACCCAAAATCGCCACTTCTGGCGCATTTACAATAGGGGTGAATTGCGTACCACCAATACCACCTAAACTTGAAATGGTAAAGCCAGCGCCTTGCATATCACCAGGTTTAAGTTTGCCATCACGAGCCTTAGCAGAAGTCTCGGCTAGTTCGGAAGCTAAGTCACTGAGTGATTTTTGGTCAACATCACGAATCACCGGAACTACCAAACCATTTGGTGTATCCATGGCAATACCCAAATTAAAATATTTTTTAATGATTAGATTTTCACCTGATTCATCTAATGCAGAATTTAAGCGTGGGTGTTGCTTTAAAGCTTGAATCACAGCCTTCATAATAAAGACCAACGGTGTTAATTTCACTCCTTTTGCTTTTTGTTCTTGTCTAAAAGTTTCCATTTGATCAATATTAACTTCATCAAATTGAGTGACATGTGGAATATTGAGCCAACAAGCGCTTAGATGTTTACCTGAAAGTTTGTTGATTCTTGAAAGCGGCTGAAGTTCGGTTTCGCCAAATTTAGAAAAATCAATGACTGGCACTTTAGGAATCGCACTGCCTGTAGCACCAGAAGTAATGATTTGCTTGACATAAGATTTAAGGTCTGTGTCTAAAACACGGCCTTTTTGTCCACTACCAGTGACCTTGGATAAATCAACACCTAATTCCCTAGCCAGTTTTCGAATTGAAGGTGAGGCATGAGAATCGCCTGCTGGCACATTGGAGACAGATTTATTGGTGTTTGCTGTTGGTGTAGGCGCTATTACTGTAGCTGGTTTGGTGGGAGTCGGAGCGCTAGGCGCTTCTTTTACAGCTGCCTCAGTTTGAGTTGTACCACTGCTTTGCATTTCAAGTATTAAATCACCTAACTTCAGTTTATCGCCCAAACTAATATTGATACTGCTGACCGTGCCAGAAACTGGTGTTGGAATCTCCATTGAAGCCTTATCGCTCTCAAGAGTAATAATAGAATCTTCCTCGTTTAGTTCATCGCCAACAGATACTAAAATCTCAATAACTTCAACTTCGTCAAAATCACCAATATCGGGCACCATCACAGGCACTATTTTTGTGCTTGTTTCTGCTACTGGTTCACTAGATTCTTCTTCTTCAATTGTACTTTCTTCAGATTCTTGAGTGATTTCCAGGCTGATTAGTGAATCACCTTGTTTGATTTTGTCACCAATATTGATATTAATTTGTGTCACTGTACCAGCAAATGGTGAGGGGATTTCCATTGACGCTTTATCACTTTCTAGAGTCATTATGCTATCATCTGCTGCTATTGTGTCGCCAACAGATACTAAAATCTCAATAACTTCAACTTCGTCAAAATCACCAATATCGGGAAGTTCAATGTTTTTAATGCTTGACATGGTCAGTATATTAATGCAATTTTAAAGATGATAATTATCGCAAATATAGTTGATAAAAGGGGATAAATGTTAAAATGTTTTGCACGGTCAGACTGTATGATAAAAAACTGAAATTTCATTTGATTATTTAAGGCGCTAAAATTCTATGCAAGTGGCATTGTCAATCAAGAACTTACAAAAAATTTACGCTAACCAATTACATGCACTCAAGGGTATTGATCTACAGGTTGAACAAGGCGATTTTTTTGCGCTTTTAGGCAGTAATGGCGCAGGAAAAACCACTGCCATTGGCATTATCTGCGGCTTACTCCACAAAACCCATGGCAGTGTTAAGATATTGGGGTTGGATCAAGATACGCATGAAAATGAAGTTAAAAGCCTAATTGGTTTAATGCCTCAAGAGTTCAATTTTAATTTTTTCGAACCGGTTGAAGAGATTTTGATTAATCAAGCAGGTTTTCATGGTATTAAGAAATCAACGGCCAAAGCACGATCCGATATATTATTGAAGAAAATGGAGCTTTGGGATAAACGTTTGGATATGGCAAAGTCTTTATCTGGGGGTATGAAGCGTCGTTTGATGCTAGCTAGAGCGCTCATTCACCAACCCAAGATTCTAATTTTAGATGAACCTACCGCAGGTGTTGATGTTGAGATTCGTCGATCTATGTGGGCGTATCTTAAAGAGCTCAATAGTGAGGGCATGACCATTATTCTCACCACGCATTACTTGGAAGAGGCGGAATCCTTGTGTCGTAACATTGCTATTTTGAATGAAGGCGAGGTGGTTGAGCAAACTAGCATGAAAAAGCTGCTAGCCAAGGTTTCACACCAAGTGTTGATTTTGGAAAGCTCAAGTGTGTTGCCAAAAAATATTACACAGGAGAAATTTACTTGTGAGCGATTGGATGATTATTCTTTACAAGTAGTGCTCGAAGCCGATACTAATATAACCGATGTATTACAAAATCTATCTAACCAAGGTGTAAGCGTTGACCATGTTCGTAGTGCTCAGAATCGTCTAGAGACGCTATTCTTGTGTTTAACTACAAAGGACGATTGATATGTGGATTGCTTACAAAACTATTGTTATTAGAGATGTTTTGAGATTTTCTCGTATTTGGGTGCAGACCATCTTCCCGCCAATTATTACGACAACATTGTACCTATTAATCTTTGGTGGGCTGATGGGGGAGCGTATTGGACAGATGCAGGGTGTTGATTACATGCATTACATTATTCCAGGCATTATCTTAATGACGGTTATAACTAACTCTTATAGCAATACGGTGATGTCATTCTTCTTATCAAAATTTAATCACAGCATTGAAGAGTTGCTGGTATCTCCAGTGCCGTATTGGATAATTCTTCTTGGCTACACTTCAGGCGGTGTAGTGCGTGGATTTGTTGTCGGTTGTTGTGTGCTGGTTACGACGTCTTTTTTTGTCGAGTTTGAAATTAACGATATAGGGATAACATTCGTTACTTTTTTATTGACTGCTATTTTATTTTCTTTAGCAGGGTTTATTAACGCAATATATGCAAAATCATTTGACGACGTTACTATTGTACCCACCTTTATTTTGATGCCAATGACCTATCTTGGCGGTATGTTTTATAGTATTGATATCTTGCCGCAGTTTTGGCAAGATGTTTCTAAATTTAACCCAATTTACTACATGGTAGACAGTTTCAGATTGGGATTTTTAGGGGTAAGTACATCTGACTTTTGGACGTCAGTAAGTGTACTGTTAATTATGATTGCCATATTGGCAATAGTGGCTTTTTACCTACTAAAGAAAGGCGTTAATATTAAGACTTAATTGACCCTTCTTCGCCCGATAGTATTCTTTGAATATTGCTTCTATGGGTGAAGAAAATCCAGATACAAATCACACTAATCACGTAAGTAGCATAAAGATTGTCAGTGATGAAATAAAAATAAATAGGGGTTAATAAGGTTGCAATCAGTGCTGAAAGTGAAGATATTTTTAATACTTTGGCAACAAACAGCCAAGTCACTGCAAAGCTCAATCCGACTAAATAATTAAGTGCCAGCAAAGCGCCAATAAAAGTTGCTACACCTTTACCACCTTTAAAGCCAAAAAAGATCGGATAAACATGACCTAAGAATGCTGCTATAGCAACTAGCGTTAGCTCAAATAATCCCAAACCTAAGAATTGTGCGATAAGTACAGGGATAGCGCCTTTCAAACCGTCAGCGAGAAGTACAACGGCTGCCGCTTTCTTGCCACCAATACGTAATACATTAGTAGCACCTGGATTGTTAGATCCTTGTGTCCTAGGGTCGGGCAAGTTTAGAATTTTACAAACAATGATTGCTGCTGAAATAGATCCAATGAGATAAGCGCAAATAATGAGTGTTGGTAACATATAATTTCAACTTTGAATTTTCAAATTTTAATTTAAGCATGGATATAGTATTTATACAAGGTTTAAAGATTGACACAGTGATTGGTATTTACGATTGGGAGAGAGAAATTCGCCAAGAAATGGTGTTGGACTTAGAAATGTCTGCCGATATTAAAGCTGCAAGTGAGACGGACCATATTGACCAAGCATTGGATTATAAGGCGGTGTCAAAGCGGTTGATTGATTTTGTTAAGACCAGTGAATTTCAGTTAGTAGAAACATTGGCTGAGAAAATTACTGAGATTATCCTTAATGAATTTGGCGTTGAAAAGGTCAAGCTAACCTTGAATAAAGGTGAGGCAGTTACTGGTGCTCAAGGTGTTGGTGTGATTATTGAAAGATCAGTCCATGGCTAATATTCATATTAATATTGGCTCTAATCAAAACCGTCGACAGAATATTTCTGCTGCAATTCAGGCGTTAAAGTCTGTCTTTTCGGATATAAAGATTTCATCGATTTGCCAAAGCCCTGCCGAAGGCTTTGAAGGTGATGATTTTTATAACGTGGGCGTCAATGCAAGCACTGATTTATCCATACAAGAAACGGCCGAAGTATTGCGCAATATTGAGCAAGATCAAGGTAGAGACCGAACTCAGCCAAAGTTCTCTTCTAGAAAGATTGATTTGGACTTGGTGTTATACGATGATGTGATTGATCAGAAAGCTAATTTGCCTAGAGATGATATTCTCAAATACGCCTTTGTTTTAGCACCACTAACAGAATTAAATGCTGAATTGATTCACCCTGTTGAACAGCAGTCTTATCAAACTCTTTGGCAAGGGTTTCAATCAAGCAATGAATATGAATTAACGCAGTATAATGTTAATCAAATCCTTGAATAATTGCGAGAAATACATGAAAAAAATACACGTTTTTTTAATTGCTTGTTTTGTGTCTGTTTATACCAATACTGCATTCGCTAACTTTGTTGCAGATGAAGATTATTTAGTGTTAGAAAAACCCGTTAAAACTGTGACAGGCGACAAAGTGGAAGTTCGAGAGTTATTTTGGTACTACTGTCCGCATTGTTTTAATGTTGAGCCATTGGTTGAAAATTGGTTGAAAAAAATACCTAGTTCGGCTAATTTTGTTCGCCAACCTGCGGTATTTTCCGCACGCTGGAAGGATGGTGCGATTTTTTATTACGTGTTAGAGCAATTAGGCGAGGTGGATAGATTGCATGGCGCTTTATTCGATGCGATTCATTTGTATCAAACACCGTTTTTAGATCAGGAAGATTTTGTTGATTGGTTGGTTGATCGTGGTGTTAATGAAAAACGTGCCAATGATGCATTTAAGTCGTTTTCAGTACGCATCAAAGTGAATAAATCTAAACTTAATACGGTTAAATACAAGATCAGCGGTGTACCAACTTTTGTTGTGAATGGTAAATATTTAGTAGATACTAAGCATGCTGGTAGTGAAGAGCGGTTGTTTGAAATAGTGAATTATCTGATTAAAGAAGAGGCGCGATAATTCAGCGTGCTAGACTCTGTCTTAGTATTATCTGGACTTGATCCTTGTGGCGGGGCGGGTATTAGTGCTGATATTGAAACCATTAATCAGTTTGGCGTAACCCCATTACCCATTGTTACGACACTCACAGTACAAAATACCCAATCGGTCAAATCTACACAAGCTGTGGATATAGAACTTATTACTGAACAATTTAATCACCTTAAAGAAGACATAGATTTTTCAGTAGTGAAAATTGG
>CAJVCM010000056.1 GCA_910595815.1 Candidatus Thioglobus plumae
TTTGGCTTAATATCTTTTTCAAGTAAGTTAAGTACTGCTTCACCTGCACGAATGCAATCATTATTCTTATCGGCTGAAATTGCATCTTGAGCTGATGAATTTGGCAAACTCATGCCGAGCGCTTCAATAGCAGAAGCCATTGTATTAGCCGTATACATACCACCACAAGAGCCCGGTCCAGGAATCGCAGTTTTTTCAATGTTCTCTAATTCAATGGCATCAATGGCATTATTGGCATATTTTCCAACGGCCTCAAATACACTGACCACATCAGTATGCCCCTTGCCTGGCTGGATGGTACCACCATAAACAAAAATACCTGGGCGATTTAATCTAGACAAGCCAATAATACAACCCGGCATATTCTTATCACAACCACCAATCGCTACCACACCATCAAAACCCTGACAGCCCACTACCGTCTCAATAGAATCAGCAATCACTTCACGAGACACTAAAGAGTATTTCATGCCTTCAGAGCCCATAGAGATGCCGTCTGAAATGGTAATCGTATTAAAAATAACGCCCTTGCCACCAGCGCTATTCACGCCTTTTTCAGCTTCATCAGCGAGTTTGTTAATGTGCATATTACAAGGTGTTACCATCGACCAAGTGGAAGCGATACCAACTTGAGGCTTGTTAAAATCTTCTTTTGTAAAGCCTACTGGGTAAAGCATTGCACGAGAAGGTGCGCGCTCGTAACCATCAACCACCTGAGAGGAGTATTTTCTTGTCCCTCCAGAGGACTGCTGTTTGTCGCTTGTATTAGACATAATCTATTTCGTTAACTAAAAACACCAAATTTTAGACTAAAATAAGGTTTTTCTCAAAGCCTTTTAGCGCAAATTGGATACTGCACAGCAAATATTAGATTTAATTGAGCCTTTTGTACAGGAGGGTAAGATTTTGCCTAGAACTTTCGATCAAATCAATGACAATATTGATGATTTCGTTTTTTTGCGAAATTTTGATAAGATGGTGGCTTGTGCAGGATTAAAAGACTGCAAAGAGGGTGAAGTGGGTGAAATCTATGCTTTGGCTGTATCAAAAGAGGTGCAAAATCAGGGTTTTTCAGAAAAATTATTGGATGAAATCATGCAAAAAGCACGTATTGCCAATTTTTCCAAAATTTTTGCATTGTCCAAGCATAACGCTCAATGGTTTTTAAAACAAGGTTTTATACGAATGGAGATTGATGAGCTGCCTAAAAAGCGTCAGGCGTTGTTTAATCATCAGCGTAATTCTTCAATATTCTTTAAGGATGTTTAGTAATGAAAATTAAAGATAGGATTAGAGGTTACTTACCTGTTGTTATTGATATTGAGACTGGTGGTTTTAATGCCAAGACTGATGCTATGCTTGAGATCTGTGCGATTGTGATTGGTGTTGACGATCAGGGGATTTACTACCCTAAAGAGCCTCAGCATTTTCATGTCGAGCCTTTTAAGGGTGCTAATCTGGAGCCTAGTGCTTTAAAGTTTAATGGTATTGATGTTAATAACCCCTTACGACTAGCAGTGAGTGAAAAGCAAGCCTTAGGTGATATTTTTAAAACAGCTAGAGCTGAGATGAAAACTGAAGAATGCACACGTTCAATCTTAGTAGGGCACAATGCTTTTTTTGATCTAGGATTTTTGTATGCAGCGAGTGATCGTGCTAATTTAAAAAGCCCATTTCATCAATTTTCAACCATTGATACGGTAAGTCTTTCAGCACTTTATTATGGTGAGACGGTATTAGCAAAAGCCATGCGTGTTGCTAATATCGAATGGGATGATGCTGAAGCTCATTCAGCGCTGTATGACACACAAAAAACCGCTGAGCTTTTTTGTAAAATCTTCAATACACAAACCTTTGGTTAAGTTTTTAGTATTATTCCTATTGCCTTTTTCAGTTAATGCTTTAACTGAGTCTGAATTTATTCAATCCCTACTTGATAACCATACCTTTTTTGAAAAGGAGAAAATCAACCTAACCATTAAGAAAATTGAAATGGATGGAGATCGTGCTAATTATGCTGATTGGGATTGGGCTATTGGCGGGGAGTTAGGGCGTATCAGTAAGTATAAAAACAAAGAAAACAACACTTCAAGCTATGATTATGCTAAATCAACTTCACAGTTAGTGAGGAAGTTATCAAGTGATCTGAGTAAGAAATTTTTTTCTAACGGCTCAGAGTTGATTATCTCCTATGATAAATCCCTACCTATTAAAGATGAAGAAATGCATGACAAGGATGGCTATCAAGGTGATGATAATACGACTGAGTATCTTGATGATTTAAACGTTAGTTGGACGTTGCCATTACTTAAAAATAAGGATGGTATTCTTGATCAAAAAACCTATGATTTAGCTGTGTTAGATTATGAAGATGAAAAGTTAGTGCTAGCAGAAACCAAAGAAGATTTTATTGAAGAAAAGCTCATGATTTTTCTAGATTGGATTAGTTATGACGCCCAAATTAAAATTGTTAAAAATCGCCTTAAATACTCTACACAAATACTTGCAGCTATTAAACAACAAAATAATAGTAAAAATAGTGTTTTAGTCTTACAACGCTCTATTAATAAGACTCAGCGATTACTACTAGAGCTAGAATCAAAACTTAAAGCTGAGGAAAGATCACTTTCTGTTTTGCTAAAAGGCGTTAACCTTAATAAAACGCCACTTGAGATTGAGTGGAGCGCTAGGGCGAACCTGGTTAAAGATTTAAATAACTACTGCAAGCAATCGGTTCGAGACATCAAACGCATTGAAATTGAACAATTAAAAAACAAGCGCACTGTTAAGTCTTATCAAAATTCACAACTGCCTGATTTTGATTTCACCATTAGCGCCTCAAGGGATGACAATAAAGGTAATTATTCTACGTATTCGAAGTCATCTGAGATGGAATATGAAGCCAAAATAGAGCTTTCTTATCCATTATCAGGCAATATTAGCAATCAAGTTTATTTGCGTAAATACAGGCTTAAAGGTCGTCAATTGGAATTGAGATATGCAGATAAGTTTGATGATTTTATAGCTGATGCTCAAAAACTCACAACTGAGCTTAAGCAAGGTATTAAACAGCTTGATTTATATAGTGTACAAATTAATGAAAGCGAGACCGGTAAGACTCAGAATGAGTTAGATGCATTTCTTAAAGACAGTGGTAACATTCGTTTTGTTATTAATGACCAAGATGATTACCAAGAATTACTGTTAGATCAGGTTGATGCAGTCATTAATTATCACAAGAATCGTATCCAGTACGATAGCTTAATGGATCGATTATTATTGAATGTTGAGTGATTGAGCTTCGGTCCAATCTCTGACTTCTTTGGTTAGCTCTGCTGCTGATTTACCCTCTACACTAATAGGTTTTCCGATCACCATGGTGATGGTGCCAGGCTGTTTAACAAAGCTACCTTTAGGCCAAAGTTTGCCAGCATTGTGATATACCGGTGAAATATCACAACCGGTTTTTTTAGCAATCGCAACACCGCCTTTTTGGTATTCACCGAGTTGCCCATAAGGCTGGCGTGTGCCTTCGGGAAACACCACCACAAAAACGCCTTCAGAAATTCTAGCGGCACCTTGTTTAAGAACTTTTTTGAGTGCTTTAAGTTTTTCACCACGATTAATGATAATAGGTTTTAGTAGAGACAAGCCCCAGCCAAAAATAGGAATCCATTGCAGCTCTTGTTTAAGCACCCAGGTTTGATGTGGGAAGATAGTTTGTAGCGCTAATGTCTCCCAGGTGGATTGATGGTTAGAGATAATCACACAAGCGCTGTTCGGAATATTTTCTTTGCCGATAATAATCAGTTTGATATTAAGTGTAACACGCAACCACCACAAGCAAAATAGTGACCATTTTGACAAAACAGCATAGCGCACTTTAACCGGCGTAAAGAACAATGCTAGAGCGATTGCAACCAGAACAGATAGAACCAGTACCGAACCTAAAAAGTAAATTAACGATCTTAAAAACAGCATTCGTATTAGTGAGTGTAAACGTTATAATTTGTAGACTTAAGATTTTAACGATTTTCTATGACGGTTAACACCATTCTTTTTGATTTAGACGGCACCTTGATTGACACAGCGCCTGACCTTGCTTATGCGCTTAATAGTTTGCTATTAGAGAATGGTATTGATAAGAAGCCTTATGAGAAAATTAAACCATTAGTGGCTTTTGGTGGCAAGGCATTGGTTAAGTTTGGTTTTGATTGTGATGAGTCACACCCAAAATTTAGTCATTACCACGCAAGAATCTTGCAAATTTATACGGAAAATATTGATAAATATTCAAAGACGTTTAAAGGCATTGATACATTGATTAAAGCCATCAAACAGCAAGGCCTATTTTGGGGTATTGTTACTAACAAGCCGGAGAATTTAACGCATTTATTGCTAGATAAGTTAGGTTTAAAGCCTGATGTTGTTGTTTGTGGTGACACCTTAGAATATAATAAACCACACCCTGCGCCATTGCTTTATGCTTGTGCACAGCTTGGTGTTTCCCCGCAACACTGTTGGTTTGTTGGTGATGATAAAAACGATATACTAGCCGGTAAAAATGCACAGATTAAAACCATCGCAGTGACTTATGGTTACGGCAAAGTCGGGCAAGACTGGGGTTATGATTATTTAATAGAACAACCATCAGAAATATTGGAGTTAATGAATGGAAATCACTAGTTTATTGGTTGGATTGCTCGTAGGCGCAATCGGTGTTTATTTTTATTTAAATGTCAAGTTACAAACTCTTAAAACCGACAAAATTCACCTTGAAGTTAGTCTTGATAAAGAAATCGAAACGCATAAGAGGGAGGTGGATTTAATCAATATTGCTAAAGAGCAAATGAGTAAGGATTTTAAGGCTGTGGCTAGCGATATTTTAGCCAAAGATCGCAATGACTTAAGCATTAAAAATTCTGAATTACTAACCCCTTTACAGGCGCAACTCAAAGAGTTTAGAGATAAGATCGAGGTTATTACTAATGAGCAAATTAAAGAGCGGGCCACACTCGCAGCGCAAATTGAAAATCTTAAAAAAACCAGTGTTGAAGCGCAAGAAACCACGCAAAATCTTACCGATGCTCTGACTTATGATAATAAGCAACAAGGCGATTGGGGCGAGATGATTCTAAGTTCTATTTTGTCGAGTTCGGGTCTTAGAGAGGGTCATGAATTTGATACCCAAAAACAACTAAAAAACGAAGCAGGAGAGGCTTTTAAGCCAGATGTAGTGTTGCATTTGCCTGATGATAAAGATATTATTATTGATTCAAAAGTTTCACTCAAATCCTACAAAGACTATATCGCTAATCAGTCAGACAAAAGCGCACTCAAAGCGCATGTATCTTCAGTTGAGACGCATATAAACGGCATTAGTATTAAAGAGTATGAAAATCTTGAAGGTGTATTGACGCTTGATTTTATTTTTGTTTTTATTCCAATCGAATCAGCGCTATTAGTTGCACTTGATCAAAAGCCAGATTTGTTTACAATCGCCCTGAAAAAGAACATCGTTTTAGTTTCGCCATCAACCTTAATGATGAGTCTTAAGACTGTGCATCATATTTGGCAAACAGAACGTCAAAATCAAAACTCTGAAGAAATCGCCCGTCAAGCAGGTGCTATGTATGACAAGCTATTTGGTTTTGTTAAATCTATGGACGACATTGAAAAACATCTTGATAAAGCACAAAAGAGTTACAAAGAGGCACGTGGTAAATTGTCAGATGGCAAGGGTAATTTAATTGGTCGTGCTGAAAAACTAAAGACATTAGGCGTGCAAAGTAAAAAGGAACTTACATAATGAATATTTCAACTGATTATAAAATTACCGCAGACGAGCTAAAAGATAAGGTTGTGCTAGTTACAGGTGCCAACCGTGGCTTTGGACGAGCGATGACACTTGATTTAGCTAAAGCTGGCGCAACGGTGATCATGCTTGGGCGTGATCTAGGCTCACTGGAAACCGTTTATGATGAAGTGGTTGATTTAGGCTATCAAGAACCCGTACTGTATCCGCTTGATTTAGAAGGGGCGACACCTGAGCACTATGAGCAGTTACAGGCGAATTTATTAGAACATTTTGGCCAGCTTG
The DNA here is from genome assembly GCA_910595815.1 of Candidatus Thioglobus plumae. Classification (GTDB taxonomy): domain Bacteria; phylum Pseudomonadota; class Gammaproteobacteria; order PS1; family Pseudothioglobaceae; genus Thioglobus_C; species Thioglobus_C plumae. The sequence continues at coordinate 6,101 of CAJVCM010000056.1, forward strand.
ATGGCCTTATTCACAATGCTGGCATTATTGGCACGATGATGCCAATTGAGCAATATGACATTAAGTTGTGGTACTCCACAATGCAAATTAACGTTAATGCACCATTTATGCTTACGCAGTTTTTAATTCCAGTTTTGAGTAAGTCAGATGATGCTCGAATCTTGTTTCTTTCTTCATCTGTTGGCCGAGATGCTCGTGCCTACTGGGGCGCCTATGGGGTCAGTAAATTTGCCATTGAAGGACTAAGTAAAACCTTATCTGAAGAGCTGGAAAAAACCAATATTAAAGTTAACTCTCTTGATCCAAAACGCATGCGTACCAAAATGCGACAAACTGCTTATCCAGCTGAAAATATAGAGAAAAATCCATTGCCAGAATCAATGTCCCCAGCGATTGTGTATTTAATGAGTGAGAGCGCTAAAACCTTAAATGGCGAGCAGTTAACGCTAGAAGATTAGCGCTGTAAGTCTTCTGTTAAGTGTGGGTGGATTGTCTTTAAGATTTCCTTAAAGACTTTCTCAGTGCCAGCAACGACGTTACCTGTTTCTAGGTATTTATCACGACCTGAAAAATCACCCACATAGCCGCCGGCTTCTTTAACCAACAACACGCCGGCAGCAATATCCCAAATATTGAGTTCAATTTCCCAGAAGCCATCTAGTCGTCCAGCCGCTAAATAAGCAAGATCTAGAGCAGCAGAACCGGCGCGGCGAATACCCGCAACTTTTGGATGAATGGCCTTGAACATGCCAAGGTAAGCATCTAAGTGTTGAGGTGCTTTAAATGGAAAGCCAGTACCGATTAAAGTGTCTTCAAATCCATTAGCGCCCGTAACACGAATTCTTTGCTCGTTTAAGTATGCGCCTTCACCTTTTACAGCAGTGAATAGTTCTTCTTTAAAAGGGTCATAGACAACAGCGTGAGTCGGTTCATTATTTTCGTATAAGGCGATAGATACGGCATATTGTGGAAAGCCATGTAAATAGTTTGTAGTGCCATCTAGTGGATCAAGAATCCAAACAAAGCGTTTGTCTTTGCCTACAATTTCACCATTTTCTTCACCCAAAATTGAATGATCAGGAAAGGCATATTTCAACTCGTCTATAATGGCATCTTCAGCAGCTTTGTCGACTTCAGAAACAAAGTCATTTGCTGCTTTATTTTCAATCGTTAGCAGATCGATCTGATTGTGATATCTCAAAATGATGTCACCGGCTTTTCGGGCAGCTTTAACGGCAATATTAAGCGTAGGATTCATAATTAAATAGACAGATGGAAAAAGACACAAATTATACCTTTGATAATGTACGCGTGGTTATGGTTAATACCACCGAGCCTGGTAATATTGGTGCGGCCGC
>CAJVCM010000057.1 GCA_910595815.1 Candidatus Thioglobus plumae
ACACCTGAAGGTTATGAACCAGATCAAAGTTTTGTTGATCAGTACGCTGATTACATCAACTTATGTAAAGATGCGAATAGCGCTTGTGACGATGTAGATTTAGTGGTGACTGATGTTTGGGCTAGTATGGGGCAAGAAGCTGAGCAGAAAAAACGCGAATTAGACTTTAAAAATTTTCAAGTCGATACAAATTTAATGTCTCAAGCTAAATCAGATGCTGTATTTATGCACTGTTTACCCGCACATCGTGGTGAAGAAGTGAGTGCTAATGTGATTGATGGTAAACAAAGTTTGGTGTGGGGTGAGGCTGAAAATCGCCTACATGCACAAAAGGCACTGTTGTTGTATTTATTGGGCTAAACCTTGGTTTGAACAGACAGCTTGTCCATGGCTTGTTGGTAGAATTTTACACCGCGTTCAACTTTTTCACGACCTTTAGATGTACGCCAACGATTGGTATCACGCAGTGAATATACACAGCCGCAATACTCTTGCTGATAGAATTCTTCTCGCTTAGACAACTCTAGCATGCGCGATGAACCGCCCTGCTTGCGCCAGTTAAAATCCCAATAACTAATATCATTAAATGGCTCAGCGGCGCGAGCGCCACAACCATTGATTTGATTCATATCTTTCCAGCGTGAAATACCCAGCGTCGATGAAATAAGGTCAAAGCCGTGGTCTTGTGCATATTGTGCGGTCACTTCAAAACGCATATCGAAACACGTGGTACAACGCTCGCCACGCTCGGGCTCATTCTCTTGACCTTTAGTGCGATCAAACCAGTTGTCTTTATCATAATCTGCATCAATAAACGGCATACCGAGTTTTTGCGCAAAACGAATGTTTTCCTCTTTGCGCAATTCGTACTCTTCAGTAGGGTGAATATTCGGATTGTAAAAGAAAATCGTTGTATCAATTTTTGAAATTGCCAATGCTTCCATAATTTCACCAGCACAAGGGGCACAGCATGAATGCATGAGTAATTTTTTTTCGCCATTAGGGGTGACTAGCTTGGGGCGATCATAGCCTTTTAAGGTGTAATCTACTTTAGACATGCTTTTATCTGTTTCAGAACTTCCCAGGTTTCACGCTTGAGTTGTTCACTCACCAAGACTTCACTTGGGTGATGTGCAACAAAGTGCTGCTCAGAAGATGGCTTTAGATCTTTACTCATAAGTAATACTGTTTTAGCATTATATTGACCAAGTGTTCGACTTAAATCATCAGTGTTAATACTAATACAAGTTACATCCTGTTGGTGTAAACCAATAGCACCCAACATCTTTAATAAAAAATCTTGGTATTTTCCAGCCTGACAAAACGAGCGCGAATTTTGTGTTTCAATTACCAAGCACAGTGTGGTGATTTTTTGCGCATCAATGTCTTCGAATTTTTCTTCAGCATACAAAAACTCAGGTACACCTAAGGCTTCTAAATAACGTGATCTTAGTACTTCACTCATATCTGAGGATGTGCCCTATCGGTAGCTGCCATAATTTTATTCAAACCATGAATATACGCTTTAGCACTGGCGGTAATAATATCTGTATCAGCGCCTTGACCATTAATAATACGTCCATCATGTTCTAGGCGTACATTAACTTCTCCCAACGCATCTGTACCTTGAGTTACGTTAGAGACTGAATATAATTGCAAATTTATCTCAAAATCTACCAAGGTACTAATGGCGCTAAAAGTAGCGTCTACTGCGCCTGAGGTTTTTGCAGTGGCGGTTTGTTCTTTATCATCAATAGACAAAACAACCGTTGCGGTATTTTCTTCACCGGTTTCAGTACAAACTTTTAAAGACACCAATTTGATTGATTCATTAGCTTCAGTTTGCGTTTCTGACACCAAGGCCTGCAGATCTTCATCAAAAATTTCGTGCTTTTTATCGGCCAATTCTTTAAATCGTCTAAAGGCATCATTAAGACTTTCTTCAGAATCAAACTCTACGCCGAGCTCGGTTAGTCTTACTTTAAAGGCATTACGGCCTGAGTGCTTACCCATGACCAACTTATTAGTATTCCAACCGACATCCTCTGCACGCATAATTTCATAAGTCTCACGATGTTTTAAAACACCATCTTGATGAATGCCTGCTTCATGGGCAAAAGCATTTGCACCGACAATAGCCTTATTCGGTTGCACGATAAAACCAGTTACACTAGAAACTAGGCGTGATGCTGTCAAAATATGCGTAGCATCAATATTAGTATCACAATCAAATACATCCTGTCGTGTTCTCACTGCCATCACCAGCTCTTCTAATGAAGTATTTCCAGCACGCTCACCCAAGCCATTAATTGTGCATTCAACTTGTCTAGCGCCGTTCAGAACAGCTGACAAAGAATTAGCGACAGCCAGACCTAAGTCATTGTGACAATGTGCAGAGAAAACTGCTTGGTCAGAATTTGGGACTCGCTCAATCAGTGATTTCATGGTGGCGCCAAACTGGTGCGGTATGTTATAACCCACGGTATCTGGGATGTTAATCGTAGTCGCACCAGCAGCAATCGTTGCCTCGATAATACGACAAAGGAAATCTTCGTCGGATCTACCTGCATCTTCGGGTGAAAATTCCACATTATCAGTATATTTTCTAGCGCGTTTAACAGCGCGAACTGCTTGCTCCACCACTTGATCTGGCGTCATATTTAACTTCATTTTCATGTGAATATCACTGGTGGCAATAAACGTATGAATACGAGCTGAGTTAGCCCCCTTTAAAGCCTCACCTGCACGGTCAATATCTTTATCTAGCGCTCTGGCAAGAGAACAAATAGTTGAGTCTTGTACGGCATTAGCCACGGCCTGAACCGCTGCAAAATCACCCGGTGATGCGATGGCGAAACCTGCCTCAATCACATCTACTTTCATTTTCTCTAATACTTTGGCAATACGTACTTTTTCATCTTTAGTCATCGATGCGCCTGGAGATTGCTCACCATCACGAAGTGTTGTATCAAAAATAATTAGCTTGTCAGACATTCTTGTCTCCTGTGTTTGTTTGTTTTGTTACTTGTATTTTTACGGTGTGCTGGCCTTTCAGCCAGTCGAGAAGATAGATTACCTTACGGTAATAATCGCAACAATGACAAGAGACTTTGCTTAGATTTTGAGATGATAACTTGATAACTCATAATGCGCATTATAAAGCAATATTAAGCGTTTTTTGCTCGTTTTTTCATTTGACGTTTTTTCCTGACTTCAATCATAGTCATGATTAAACCCGATAAAGCATATGCTAAGAAGAAGACAAATAAAATTACACTAGGCCATAGTGTAATTACAATAATAATCAATGTGGCAACTAACAATAATTTAAAGGAAGACCTGCCTTTTAGGTTAATCTCTTTAAAACTATAATAACGAATATTACTTACCATTAGCACACCAGCACCCACTAGGATAATCCAGCTTACCAATGTTAGATACTGATCATATTCAGTTACTCCAATGCTTTGCTTAGTCCAAACCATACCAGCAACCAATGCCGCTGCCGCTGGCGAAGGTAAGCCTTGAAAATAACGTTTGTCATCAACACCGATCTGAGTATTAAACCGTGCCAAACGTAGTGCACCAGCAGCGGTATAAACAAATGCACCTAACCAGCCAATTTTACCCAAGTCAGAGAACTGCCAAAAATACACCAACAAAGCTGGTGCCACACAAAACGAAAGCATATCTGCCATTGAATCATACTGCTCACCAAATGAACTCTGAGTGTTTGTTAAACGTGCTACACGACCATCAAGCCCATCAAATAGCATAGCAACAAAAATAGCAATTGCAGCGTCGGCATACTGGCCTTTAGTAGCAAGAATAATAGCAAAGAACCCTGCAAACAAACCAAAGGTTGTTAAAACATTAGGTAATAAGTAAACCCCTCTTTTTGCTTTCTTAACTGTCATATTAGGATTATAGCGCTATATTGTTTAGTCTGGATAAAAAAAACGCCCAACTATGTTGGGCGTTTGATGTTTATAAAGCCTTTTTAGTTTTTACTTTGATCAACAATTTTGTTAATCCAAGGCATCATTGATCTAAGTGATTCACCCACTTGCTCAATTTTATGCTGACGCTGAACTTCACGACGTGCTGGTAAATCACCAACATTAGCCACAAACTCTTTAGCAAATGAACCATCTTGGATTTCACCCAAAATTTTCTTCATTTCTGCTTTAGTTTCGCTAGTAATAATACGTGGTCCACGAGTTACATCACCGTATTCTGCTGTATTTGAAATTGAATAACGCATGTTAGCAATACCGCCTTCGTACATTAAATCAACAATAAGCTTTAGCTCATGCAAACACTCAAAATATGCCATCTCTGGCTCGTAACCTGCCTCTACTAAAGTTTCAAAACCCGCTTGAACTAGTGCTGTTGTGCCACCACATAAGACCGCTTGCTCACCAAACAAATCTGTTTCTGTTTCTTCTCTAAATGAAGTCTCTAAGATGCCTGTACGGCCGCCACCAATGGCTGACGCATAAGACAATGCAATGTCTTTTGCTGTGCCAGACATATCTTGTTGTACAGCGATTAAATCAGGAATACCGCCGCCTTTTTCAAATTCTGAACGCACTGTATGGCCTGGTGCCTTAGGTGCAATCATAATCACATTAAGATCAGCTCTTGGCGTGATCATGTCAAAATGAATATTCAAACCGTGTGCAAAAGCCAGTGTTGCGCCCTCTTTAAGATTTGGCTCGATATTATCAGTATAAATTTTAGCCTGGAATTCATCCGGCGCTAAAACCATGACTAGATCTGCCCAAGCAGTTGCATCTTCTACTGACTTAACAACTAAACCAGAACCTGTTGCTTTTTGCGCACTGGCAGAACCATCTCGCAAACCAACTACAACTTCTACGCCAGAATCTTGTAAGTTATTTGCATGGGCATGGCCTTGCGAGCCATAACCAATAATTGCAACTTTCATGCCTTTGATAATGTTTAAATCTGCATCTTTATCGTAATATCTATTCATTTTTTCCTCTTTATGTTGTTAATCTTCTCTTTTCTGACAAACGCCGGTTACGCCTGTTCTTGAAACTTCTAGAATTTTAGATGCATCTAGCGAATCTAAAAATTCATTAATTTTTTTACTTTGTCCTGCAACTTCAATCAAATAAGTATCTTCTGACACATCAATAATCTTGCCTGAAAACTGATCAATTTGTCGATCAATGTCTGCCTGTGTGTTTGGATTAACGTCAATTTTAACCAATAATAACTCACGTTCAACATGCTCTGTTGCTGTCAAATCTATTACTTTGACTACATCAATGAGTTTTTCAAGTTGTTTTACAATTTGCTCAATGATATTATCATCACCAACACTCACAATTGTCATTCTTGACAAGGTAGGATCATTGGTAGCTGCCACAGTTAATGACTCGATGTTAAAGCCGCGTGCCGAAAAAAGCCCGGCAACTCTAGACAGAGCGCCGGCTTCATTTTCTAACATTACTGAAATAATATGCCTCATAGCTATACCAAGTTTAACCCTGAATCGTTCGTAGAAGCCATTTCATCGCGTCCTGCTAATAACATTTCATGATGTCCTGCGCCTGATGGAATCATTGGGAATACATTTTCAGTTGGGTCTGTCAAAATATCGATAAATACTGTTCTGTCTTTTTGCTTGAACGCTTCAATCAGTGCTGGCTTTAAATCGGTTTCTTTTTCTACCTTGATACCAATATGGCCATAGCTTTCCGCCAACTTCACAAAATCAGGTAAAGCATCCATATAAGACATTGAATAACGCTTATCATAGAAAAACTCTTGCCACTGACGTACCATACCCAAATAGCCATTATTAATATTAATGATTTTAACAGGTGTATGGTATTGCAACATAGTTGACAACTCTTGTAACATCATTTGAATACTACCGTCACCGGTGACACAGGCTACATCTCGATCAGGGTCTGCTAATTTTGCACCCATGGCTGCTGGCAAACCGAACCCCATGGTTCCAAGTCCGCCTGAATTAATCCAACGACGCGGCTTGTCAAATGGATAGTACTGCGCCGCCCACATTTGATGTTGACCTACGTCAGAAGTAACAATAGCCTCTCCCTTGGTCACTTCATACAATGTTTCAATAACTGTTTGTGGCTTAATCACACCTTGTTTGGTTCTGTACGCCATAGAGTCTACTGAGCGCCAGTCATTGATTTGCTTCCACCACGAGTCTATATTTTCTAGTTTTTTAGTATCCAGACTCTGAATAAGCGCCTGCAACACATCGTTCACTTGTCCAATAATAGAAACATCAACACCGACCACTTTACCAATGGTGGAAGGGTCGATATCAATATGAATGATTTTTGCGTAAGGACAGAATTTTTCTAAATTTCCAGTAATGCGGTCATCGAATCTTGCGCCCACAGCAATAATACAGTCTGAATCATGCATTGCCATGTTTGACTCGTACGTACCATGCATTCCCAGCATGCCTAAAGACTGCTTATCTGTTGCAGGAAATGCACCCAAACCCATTAGCGTCTGTGTGATTGGAAATCCAGTATTGTGCGTCAGAGTTGTTAAGGCTTTACTAGCATTGCCAATCACGCTACCACCACCTGAATAAATAATAGGTTTTTTAGCCTTTTCAATGATTGCAATTGCTTTTTTAATCTGCTCAGCATCAACTTGAACTTCAGGCTGATATGAGCGCATTTTTATTGTTTGAGGGTAACCCTCGTATTCAATTTCAGCAATGGTAGCGTCTTTGGTAATGTCAATCAAGACAGGGCCTGGACGCCCTGTTGTCGCGATATAAAAGGCTTTTTTAACTGTCTCGGCAATATCATCAGCATTTTTAACCAAAAAATTATGCTTTACACATGAACGTGTAATACCAACTGCATCAACCTCTTGAAAGGCATCACTACCGATTACTGGAGAAGGAACTTGGCCAGAAACAACCACCATTGGAATAGAATCTGTAAACGCAGTGGCAATACCTGTAACTGCATTAGTCAAACCAGGACCTGAGGTAACGAGTGCTACACCACATTTACCACTAGTACGCGCATAACCATCTGCAGCGTGCACAGCACCCTGCTCATGACGAACCAAAATATGATCAATTACCGTACAAACATTTAATGCATCGTAGATGTGTAGAACTGCCCCGCCCGGGTATCCAAAGATGTGCTTCACGCCTTCACTTTTCAAGCAATCAACTAGTATTTGCGCACCATTTAACTTCATCACTTATTTGAAAGAATAAAAACCTTCAGATTATACCTAAGGTGTGCTTGGGACAACTAGCAGTTTATAAGGAATTTTGCCAGTCTTCTGAGTAGAATTGAATCGGAGAATTTTCTGTCTCGAAAGTCTCAATCGACCATGTGTCTGGCCTAGCTAAGATTTCTGACAGAAGCTGATCATTCAATAAATGGCCAGTTTTATAACCTTCATAATGACCAATTAAATTAGAGCCTAATAAATACAAATCGCCCACAATATCTAAGATCTTGTGTTTGACAAATTCATTTTGATAACGCATGCCATCTTCATTAAGCACATCATCATCACTGAGTGCAATAGCGTTATCCATACTCGCACCAAGTGCTAAGTTTTGTCGTTGCATCATTTCCACATCTTTCATGTAGCCAAATGTTCTAGCACGAGAAATTTCTTTTAGATAGGACTGCTGGGCAAAATCTATACTAAGCTTCTGGCCACTTTCCTTTACTTTTTTATGGTCAAAATCAATTTCAAGTGTTACTTTAAAACCTTCATAAGGGGAAACTTGTGCCCACATGTCTTTATTTTCAACACGAACTGTTTCGTGAATCACAAAGAAACGTTTGTGGGAATTTTGCTCTTCGATACCAGCAGATTGCACTAAGAAAATAAAAGGCGCTGATGAACCATCCATAATTGGCACTTCGAAGGAGTCTAATTCGACCACAATATTGTCAATGCCTAGCGCTGAAAAAGCACTCATGAGATGCTCAACTGTTGAAACCTTTACCCCTTGATTTTCAAGGCCTGTTGAAAGCACCACTTCATTAACGAAAGCATTATGCGCTCTAACTAATTTACCTCCGGCATCCATACGCCTAAAAACCACACCGTGATCAATTCCAGCTGGTATTAGTGTCATATTTACAATATTACCACTGTGAATACCAATGCCACGAGCCTTAACAGTTTTTTTAATTGTTCTTTGTTTAATCATAAGATGAAGATTTTATCACTTTAAAACTTAAATAAACTACCTTTGATTTTACCCATAAATCCAACTGCATTATCTGGCTGCAGTTCTTCTAAATAAGACTCATCTGGTTCGTATAACAACAAACCTAATGCACAAGCGTAAGTAGGATCGGAAATAATCATTTCGTTGCCATCAATTTTTCCGGTATCGACTTGCCCTAGCTTTGATCTCACTCTAAAAGATCGTAAAAATAATTCATCACATCCTTGGATTTTAGACCCTGCGCCCGTCAACACATAACCTGATTTGAGTGAACGATCAAGTTTTTTAGATTTTAAATTTTGCTTAATCAGTGAAAATAGATCTAGGTATGCCTGCTCAATTACCTCGACCAAACTGTGGGATGATAAATAACACTCTTCAAGACCCCCTATCGGCTTAAACTTAATCAGCTGATCTTCTCTAAGAGATTTAACTTGGGCGTCACCATATTGTATTTTTAATCGCTCTGCCTCATCAAATGAGGTATTAAATGCGTAAGCGATTTCTTCAGTGATTTGATCTCCAGCTGATTTGAAAATCGCACTATGAGTGATGCCACCATTAGTAAATACTGATATATTGGTTACACCTGAACCAATATCAACCAAACAAACACCATTGTCTTTCTCATCTTGACTAAGATATGGCTCACTACTCGCCATAGAATTTAATACAATCATAGAGGTGCCAAGATTGCTTTTTCGAATGCTTTTTTCAATAGACCCTACCGCCTGATTAGATGCAATCACAATATGCATATTAGCCTCTAATGTTTTTGCTTCTAGGCCAACTGGTTTATCCACTTCAACGCCTCGATGGGTAATTGGATCCTTATCAATAATAAAACTGTTTGGTACGCTATTAATAACTTGCTTATTGGTAGATGTTGCAACAGCTTTGGCAGATTTTAATGCTAATTCCACATCTTTCTCGGTAATCACAGAATCAGCAATTAAGACTTGGCCTTTTCTATTGATAATGGTTAGGTGTGGGTCAGAAATGTTAACACTCACATTAAAAAATTTAGTATTACAACTACTATATGCTTTTTCAACCACGGCATTAATGGCTTGACTGGTTTTTTCACTGTCGACAATCAACCCTTTCTTAACGCCAGCTGAAGGCCCAATACCATGACCAAATATTTTTAATTGACCCTCTATTTCTTTAGACTTTTCAGCAAGCAAAATCACAATTTTGCTACTGCCTATATCTAAACTTACAAAGAAATTATTATCAGCAGCCATGCTCTCTATCCTTGTACTCTAGCCACTCATATAAATGACTTAACTCAACCGTTGGCCCGCTAAGCAAGCGTCGAAATTTTTTAGCATTAGGCTGACCATGATACAAACCTAAAATATGTCGTGTCATTGAACGGATAGGCGCTCCTTGGTCGCTTTGATTTTTCATATACTCAATAAAGTCTAATAATACTTGTTCGCGACTCATTCTTGTTGTACTTTGTTTGTAAATTTTCGCATCAACATCACAAAGTAAATAAGGCTGATGATAAATAACCCTGCCAAGCATGGCACTATCTACCCTCTCTAAATGATTGAGCGCGTCTTCTAAGCAATTAATACCACCATTAATGCCAATGGTTAATTCAGGGAAATCTTGCTTAATTTGATATACCCAATCGTAATTGAGTGGTGGTACAGTACGATTTTCTTTTGGACTTAAGCCTTTTAACCACGCCTTACGTGCATGAATGATAAACGTATCACAACCCGCTTGCTCAACCGTAGCAATAAAGTTAGCCAGCTCTTCATAATTTTCCATGTCATCAACACCAATACGAGACTTTAGAGTAATGGGCAGATCACTCGCTTGTTTCATGGCATCAACACACTGTGCTACTATTTTCGGCGTGTTCATCAAGCACGCACCGAAGCTTCCTGATTGCACCCTATCTGACGGACAGCCGGCATTAATATTAACCTCATCATAACCCCAATCTTGGGCAATCTTAGCGCATTGCGCCATCTCGATTGGATCGCTACCACCCAGTTGTAATACTAGTGGGTGTTCATCTTTATGGTAGTCTAATAGGCGCTTTTTATCACCATGTAAAATAGCCTTACTGGTAATCATCTCAGTATAAAGTTGCGCGTGTTTAGACATTAGGCGATAAAAATATCGACAATGTCGATCAGTCCAATCCATCATTGGCGCAACGCTAAATTTATGAGGATAGTTCATTGACTAAAGTCTGTATAGCAAAATCAATACTACTGGCCACCACGGTTTCTCGATCACCTGAAAAGTGTTGAGTCTTAACAAAGCACTTATCCTTAACGCAAAAACCAAAACACACCATGCCCACTGGCTTGTCTACTGTACCACCTGTTGGGCCAGCAATACCGGTAATCGAGACAGCAATATCACTATGAGAATTTTGAATCACACCGTTAACCATCTCAAAAGCTGTCTGTTCGCTCACAGCACCAAACCGTTCCAAGACCTCAGCATCAACATCAAGCATATCCATCTTGGCTTGATTGCTATAAGTGATATAGCCTCGGTCAAAATAAGTAGATGAACCAGAAATACTGGTTAATAAGGCCGACAAGCTGCCGCCTGTACAAGACTCTGCTACTGATAGAGTCAACGACTGATCGGTAAGGAGTTGGCTTAAGGTTTGTATTTTCATTACAATAATTTAAGGTGCAAGTGCCGCTTGTACAATCTCAAAAATATCATTCGACAAATCGTCTGTAGTTAAAATAACTTCTAGTTGTTGTTTTTGTAGTTCGCGTAATTCAGGTGTGTAGCGCTTCCAGTGATTATAAATACTCACCAATCGCGCTCCAATTTGCGGGTTAGAAGTGTTGAGCTTAATAATCACCTCGGTGAGTAATTCATAGCCTTGCTGATTATGAAACCCAACAAAATTACTGGCAAAACTACCAATAACACTACGCAATCGATTTGGCGTGTTAAATGAAAATAACGCATGTTGCATTAATTGTTTAATCTCATTCACGCCATTTCCAGCTGCCAATGCTTGAGCAGCAAACCACTTATCCATTACTTGAACATCATGCTGATAGAGTGTAAACATTTGTTGAATTGCTTGATCTTGGTACAAATTATCAACTGACAATAAGGCATTAAAAGCAGCCAGACGATCACTCATACAATTGGCTGACTCAAACTGGCGATAGGCCAGCTCAAACTCGCCTGCTTTAACTAAATAAGACAAGCAGGTATTCTTTAGCGATCGATTACCTACCGCTCCGGGTGTGAACTCAAATACACCGGCAATATTCAACCTATTGTAAATACTAAGCAAGACAGGCTTGAAACGCTGAACGATTTTATCAATAATCGCTTCTCGTTTTTGTCTGGCCTCAATAATATTAATCTCATCCATTTGTAAATGAATCAATCGCTCTGATGGCAAAGTCAATAATTCACTTATTAACGCATTATTGGTTTCTTTAGTCAGAATATTTTCAAAAGCACTAAACAACGCACCTTCATCAATCTTCTCAGGATTAAGTATTAATGATGACCATAACGCTTGTGCATTATCCCAACGACTAAATGCATCAGTATCATGCTCACATAAAAATATTTTTTTCTCAGTCTTAAGATTTGAAGTCAGTTTAATGGGCGCTGAAAAACCACGCAACCAAGAAGGGATAGGCTCATCTTGAATATCTTTAAATTCAAAAGTTTTTTGGTTTTGGTCTAACACCAAAACACCTTGTTTGATCTCTTCACCTCGTTGATTCATCAAACCATAACGGATCGGTAAATAGTAAGTGTGCTCGCTCTTTTGTTTGAAGGTCGCTTTGTAAATTTGTTGCTGGGTATCGTACTCAGTGTTTACTTCAACTTCAGGTGTGCCTGGCTGTGAATACCAAACCATAAAAGGTTTAAAATCAAAATCATTGGCATCACTCATCGCAGCAACAAAATCATCAATCGTTACTGCTTGACCATCATGACGCTCAAAATAAAGCTTCATACCACTTTGAAACCCTGTTTCACCCAAGAGCGTATGAATCATACGAATCACTTCAGCGCCTTTTTCATACACGGTATAGGTATAAAAATTATTCATCTCTATGTACGACTCTGGCCTTACAGGGTGCTTCATTGGGCCGGCATCTTCGGCAAATTGAAAAGTGCGTAAGCCATTCACATCTTCAATACGTTTGATCGATCGAGAATGTAAATCAGAAGTAAACTCTTGGTCTCTAAAAACGGTTAGCCCTTCTTTTAAGCTTAATTGAAACCAATCTTGGCAAGTGACTCTATTACCTGTCCAATTATGAAAATACTCATGCCCTATCACCGCCTCAACATTAATAAAATCTTTGTCAGTCGCTGTATCTGGGTTAGCCAATACATAAGTAGAGTTAAAGATATTAAGGCCTTTATTCTCCATTGCGCCCATGTTGAAATCATCCACAGCAACAATCATATAAATATCTAAATCATACTCAAGGCCAAATCGCTGCTCATCCCATGCAAATGAGCGCTTGAGTGAATCCATTGCAAACTGGGTTTTGTCAATATTATGTGATTCAACATAAATCTTGAGTGCAACTTCATTGCCACTGATGGTGCTGTAAGTATCTTCTAATACGGCAAAATCACCCGCCACTAAAGCAAACAAATAACAAGGTTTAAGGCTAGGATCATGCCAGGTTACTTCACCTGGTTTTGAGCTAATTAAATTACCGTTGCTTAGCAGTACCGGGTAATGATTAGAATCAGCTTTGATATGCACAGTAAACACACTCAATACATCAGGTCGATCAAGATAATAAGTGATTTGTCTAAATCCGTGTGCCTCACATTGAGTACAAAAATTACCACTAGATTGATATAAACCATTCAAACTGGTATTTTTTTCTGGGTGAATACGCGTGCTAATCTCTAGTGTGAACTCACCTGCTAAATCACTGACTTCTAACCCCTCGTCAACCAACTGATAATTAGGCTGTACGCCATCAATCAAAATTGAAATCAATTCTAAATTAACGCCATTTAAAAATAAGTTGCGTTCTTGGCTAGCCAAATTCGGGTTTTGATAATAATGCACTTTAGATAAAACAATGGTCTCATCTTCAGATAAGTCAAAACTCAGCTCTGTAGTACGAATTAAATACGCACTCGGCTGATAATCCTTTCGATAAATTGCCTGGGGCTCTACAGTATTAATAACACAACTCCTAAAATTAAACGATAGACAACAAAAGGCATCAAGCCAATAGTATCTAATAATTTAATAAAAAATACAACGGTAAAATAAGCACTAACGGCTGCAATTAAGAAGCCCAGTATCAACATAAGCCAATCAACCGATTGTGGCTGTTGATATAAATCAAAAATCATCAACATGGCTGAAAGCGTAATCACAGGAATGGATAATAAAAAGGCAAATTGAGTAGATACCTGCCTAGATAAACCGACCAACAACCCTGCAGTAATGGTAATACCAGAACGCGATGTGCCTGGAATCAATGCTAATGCTTGCATACTTCCAATAAAACCAATATCTAGCCAACCAATTGTTTTCCTAACAGAGTCTCTTTTTACATTTACCCAAATACCCAAGCCCAGTAATAAACCAAATACCAGTGTTGCGTAAGCGATGACTTCAGTTGAACGTAGGGTTAACTCAATAGTATCTTTAAATGCCAAACCTACCAAACCTACCGGGATCGTGCCTAGTAGTATGCCCCATGCTAATTTAGACTCACCAACTGTTTTCACCTTGACAACAGAGTAAAAAAAATCAGCGATTAAAGTTTTTATAATTAATCGATAATAAAACACAATAGCGCTGAGTGTGCCCAAATGTACCACCACATCAAACGCTAAACCTTGATCAGGCCAGTCTGTTATCTTTGGCACCAAAATTAAATGTGCTGACGACGAGATTGGCAGAAACTCACTTAACCCCTGAACGAGTGCTAATATTATTGTTTGTAATAAATCCATAGAGTCTTTGTCGATTTATAATTTATGCGTTAAATCTTGTTCGGTAAATCCTTTTAATTTTACCGATAGTTTTTTCGTTAATGCCAACACCTTGAAACTCTCTCCCATAGCACTGGGCAATACCAACTGTTTAACCTGCTGCGCCAAAGTAATACGTCTATCTTCATCAGTTTCAGCCAATAGGTATTCATCAATCCCCAGTGAAATTAAAAACAGTGCTTGCGTAGCGTAACCAGCAATGTCAAATCCACTATTTTTGGCTTGATCGGCCATATCTGAAAAATTAACCGAAGTGGTAATGTCCTGCTCACCCACATGTACAAAAGGATCGTCGCTAGCCTTGTGCTGATAATAACATCTAAGTGTGCCTTCGCCACGTTGAGGATGAAAATACTCATCCCGGCCCATGCCGTAATCAATTAATAGCACCAAACCTTGATCAACAATATCACTCAACGACTCTATCCAAGCCATTGCCCTTAGATTTATCTCGGTGGTGTAACCTTGCTCAACTTCATTAGGCAATAAGGTTTTATCATTAGTATAAGGTTGATCAAAAATCTGCCACTGTAATTGATTATCCTTGCAACTCACACCCAACTCAAAAAAGCCTGTTTGTTTTTTAATTAAACGCTTAGCTGGCATCGCATCCAAAACTTCATTAGCAATCACCACACCTGAAAAATGTTCAGGAAAGGTGTTTAACCACACAACTCTATCGAGTAATTCTGGCAGAATTTTATGAATGGTTTCTTTTTGTCGCTGTTTGAGTTCAGCGCTGAGTTCAAGAATATAATATTTTTCTGGCAAATTATTAAGTCGGCCTAACTCAAATAAAATTTGAGTAGCCAATATACCACTACCTGCACCAAATTCTAAAATACTGTTATTACCATCCAGCACCTGCGTACATTGACGTGCTAAACAAAAACCAAATAAGTCTGAAGTTTCAGGGGCGGTAATAAAATCTCCTTGCTCGCCAAACTTCTGTGCACCACCACTATAATAACCTTGTGCTGGATAATACAAAGCTAAATCCATAAATTCATCGAAACCTATAGGCCCAGCTTTTTGTATAATGGTGTTTTTGATTATTTCTTCAAGATTCATTGAATCAGTATTTTATATGAAAACAGCATTAATCACCGGCGGTGCACAACGTATTGGCGCACAGATCGCACAAACACTACATGACAATGGTTTCAATATCATTATCCACTATCGACATTCAAAACAAGCTGCTGAAACGCTAGCTCAAGCTCTCAATACTCAGCGCAGTGATTCAGCTTCGATTATTCAAGCAGAATTATCTAACCTTGAGGATATTCAAGCGCTAAGCCAGAGCATCGATCAATTAGATGTTTTGGTTAACAACGCCTCTGTTTTTTACCCAACACCTGTTGAAGAAGCTGATCAAGACACTTGGCATAACATTATGGATACCAATGTGATGGCGCCTTTTTTCCTATCTCAATCACTAACAAACACTTTAAGAAAAACTTCAGGCTGTATTATCAATATCATTGATATCCACGGTGAGCGTCCACTCAAAAATCATGCAATTTATAATATTTCTAAGGCTGGCATTGCGATGATGACTAAATCCTTAGCCAAAGAATTGGCGCCTGAAATACGGGTTTGTGGCGTCTCTCCTGGCTCGATTCTTTGGCCAGAAAATGAAGCCTCATTAACCGATGAGCAAAAAAATAAAATGCTAAACAAAATTGTCTTGGGTAAACAAGGAAGTGCAACTGACATTGCCAATACTGTTTTGTTTTTAGCCAATTCTCCCTACATCACTGGACAAATTATCAATGTTGATGGTGGTCGAACATTAAATCAGTAAATACGCAAAGAAACATTTTTGTGATATAATTGAATCGCTTGATGTTCTAGCTATATCTGCATCAGCAACAAGAATTTTTTTAAATGTTTTTGTACTAAACGAAATACCACAAAAACTACGATAAATATTTAGGGCTTTTTTTTGCCACATATAGAGTAACACAATCATTTATTATCCATTATCGGTAATAAAGAGAAAAAGGGTATAAATCCTTTAAGGAATAGGTTTTTGAATCATTTATGAATCAAATAAATCACATTTTAATGTCAATTCAGCACGTATGTGTTGAGCCTCTATACGTGGAAAAAAGTCCGTTAACAGGACTAAACCATGAACCATATTTTAATCAATGCAACTCACAAAGAAGAGATCCGAGTTGGTATTGTCAAGAACAAAAAACTCACTGATCTCAATATAGAAACCAGCCTTAATCAAAAAAATAAAGGCAATATTTACAAAGGGAAAATCTCCCGAGTCGAGCAATCATTAGAAGCTGCCTTTGTTGATTACGGCAAAGAAAGACAAGGCTTCCTGCCTTTCAAAGAAGTTGCAGAAAGCCTCTATAACGGTGCTAAAGCCAAAGGTGACAAACTCACTATTTCCGATGTCCTCAAAGAAGGGCAAGAGATTATTGTTCAAGTTGAAAAAGAAGAGCGTGGCAACAAAGGTGCTGCTCTAAGCACCTACATCAACCTGGCTGGTGCTTACATGATCCTAACGCCAAACAATCCAAAAAGCCATGGTATTTCGCGCCAAATTACCTCAACAGATAGACAAGCACTCAAAGAAATTATTCAAAAAATTACCATGCCAGAAAATTCTGGCTTGATCATTCGTACCGCTGGATCTGGCAAAAGTTTAGAAGAATTGCAATGGGAAGTTGATTACTTGTCAGAGTTATGGAGTTCAATCAATAATGCTGCAGAAAAACGTTCAGCGCCTTTCTTAATTTACCAAGAAAGTGACATTGTAATTCGTACTCTGAGAGACTACTTACGTGAAGATACTGATAGTGTTGTTATTGATGATTTGGAGACTTTTCAAAACGCCAAAGAATTCGTCAGTTTTGTCTTACCTCATTATTTAGACCGTATTAAACTCTTTGATATCTCTGAACACTCTTTGTTTAATCACATGGGTGTTGAAAACCAAGTCAGAAGCGTGTTTGATCGTGAAGTATCTCTGCGCACAGGTGCTACGATTGTCTTTGACACAACTGAAGCGTTGACAGCAATTGACATTAACTCTGCCCGTTCAACTAGAGGTTCTGATATTGAAGAAACTGCTTATCACACCAATCTAGAAGCTGCTAAAGAGATTGCCATCCAATTGCAACTGCGTGATATTGGCGGCTTAGTGGTTATTGACTTTATTGATATGGCGTCTGAAGAGCATCGAAAATCAATTGAAAAAGCCATGGAGCAAGCCACAAATTCAGATCGTGCACGCATCCAGATTGGCTTAATCTCTCAGTTTGGTTTACTCGAAATGTCAAGACAGCGCTTAATGAGCTCAGTCACTGAATCAGTCGAAAAATCTTGCCCTCAGTGCCATGGTAGCGGCACCACACCAACAGTGCCAAGTTTGGCATTAACCATACTAAGACAATTAGAAGATGGTTGTAACGCTTCTAATCAAACACAGCGTTTAAACATTCAATCTAGTGTTGATGTCATTACTTATCTACTCAATGAAAAGCGTAATGATATTTCTCGATTAGAAAATAAGCATGAAATTAAAATCACGTTATTGCCTAATCCTTATATGCAATTCCCTAACTTTACTATCACCAAACAAAAAGGTGACAAAAAACAACAACACAAAAGCTACCAAGGCATCTCTAAGCCACAATACAACTTAGCTGAAAATGGCTTAACCAATACAGTTGAAGTGCCGGCTATTGATATGAATCGTCCAGCTACACGCGTTCCTGAAAAGAAACAACTTTCATTGATTGAAAAAATTATGAAGGCATTATTTGGCACCAAGAAAAAGAAAGTTAAGAAAAAGCGTCCAGATCAAAACAATCAAAATCGCAATAGAAACCGCAATAGAAACCGCAACAAGAGTCGCAACAAAAATCAGAATAAGTCTCAAGGTCAAAAGCCTCAAAATAAGAATCAGAACAAGTCTCAAGATCCAAAGCCTAAAGGTCAAAAGCCTCAAAACAAGAATCAAAACAAGAATCAAAACAAGAATCAAAACAAGAATCAGAGCAAGAATCAGAACAAGCCTCAAGATCCAAAGCCTAAAGCAGATCCAAAGCCTAAAACTGAGAATCAGAACAAGCCTCAAGATCCAAAGCCTAAAGCAGATCCAAAGCCTAAAACTGAGAATCAGAACAAGCCTCAAGATCCAAAGCCTAAAGCAGATCCAAAGCCTAAAACTGAGAATATTGATTAAAAATGGATCACTATGGTGTCTTTGGTAATCCGATAGAACATAGTCTATCACCAATTATTCATTCTCAGTTTGCCAAGCAAACTGGGTTAGACATTAAGTATGAAAAAATCTTAGCACCGCTTGATGACTTTGCCAAAACAGCACAGATGTTTATTAGCCAAGGCGCTAAAGGTTTTAATATTACCGTTCCTTTCAAAATAGAGGCATTTAATCTGGCCACACAATGCTCTCTAAATGCTCAAACTGCAGGCGCAGTAAATACTATTAAAAAAAATGGCAACGAGCTAATGGGTGAAAATACCGATGGTATTGGCTTGGTGAACGACTTAACTAAAAACCTTAATATCAGCCTTAATGGTAAAACAGTCCTAATCTTAGGTGCTGGTGGAGCAACACGTGGCATCTTACTCCCTCTTCTTAATCAACAGCCTAAGCGTCTGATGATCGCCAACAGAACTGCATCTAAGGCGATTGATCTAGCTAAAGATTTCTCGATTTATGGGAATACATGCGGTTTTGGATTAGACAAGGTAAAAAATGACCCTGTAGATGTTATTATTAATGCCACCAGCGCCTCGTTAGATGGGCAAATGCCTGATATTGCCACCGGCGTGGCTAATGGTGCCATATGTTATGATTTAATGTATGGTACGCAAACACCGTTTATGGATTGGGCAAAAGCCAATAATGCCAAAATGATTGTCGATGGGTTAGGCATGCTGGTCGAACAAGCGGCGGCAGCTTTTAAATTCTGGACTGGAAAACAACCCAACACTCAGGAAGTTATTAAAAATTTACGGAGCTAAGCGCTCTATCATCCAATTATCGCCTTCTTTTTTATAAACGAATCGATCGTGTAATCGATTTTCTCTACCCTGCCAAAACTCAATGGTATGCGGCACTACACGATAACCACCCCAAAAATCTGGCAAGGGCACTTCACCTTTGTTAAATTTAGCTTTCATTGATTCAAACTGATTCAATAACATTTGTCTAGATGATAACTGTGAGGATTGATCAGAAGCCCAAGCACCAAGCTGAGAATCTTTTGGACGCGAAGAAAAATACTTAATAGAGTCCAGTGTTGATATTTTTTCAACCACACCAGAAATCTTTACTTGTCTTTCTAGGTCTAGCCAAGGAAACAATAATGCCGCTTTTGGATTGTCTATAATCTGCTTTGATTTCTTAGAGTTGTAATTGGTAAAAAATACAAACCCTTGTTCATCAAATGATTTCAACAACACGGTCCTAATACCAATTTCATCGCTATCTGCTGTGGCAAGACTCATGGCATTTGGTAAAGTCAACTCTGCTTGAGTTGCTTGTTCTATCCAAGCCTCAAATTGCACAAATGGGTTGCTATTAAGCTCAGCACGCGTTATACCATTACTGGTAAATTCACGTCTTAACTTTATCAGATCAACACTCATGATTTAAAAAGGAAAAAACTTGTTTTTCTTAGCTTCGGTTAAATGATTTGAAATCAAATATTTAATCGGCGGGAAGTGTTCTGCAAATTTAAGTACGAATCTTCTCACTTGTTTAATCACTGGCGCATCATTGGTAAATAAAGCCACAATACCATTGGTACCAAAAAACATCAATCGGGTTAAATTAATGTGCTTTTTCTCAAACAGTTTGAGTAATGATGCCGAACCAATATCTTGCCCATGAGCACAAGCCTCTTTAATTAATGTTGCTAAGATATCCTGCCCTCTTAAGCCTAGATTAAACCCATGCGCAGTCACCGGATGCATACCCACTGCCGCATCACCAATCAAAGCAAAACGATCGGCAATAAAGGTTTGTGCGTGCACAGCCACTAAAGGGTAAGAGTGGCGCTCACCTGATTGTGTCATTTGTCCTAACTCACCTCTGAAATCTTTTGTTATCTTAGCGTTAAAGTCTGTCTCACTCATGTCCAGCATAGCTTGAGCCTTGTTGGTAGTGACCGTTAAAACAATGGAAGATGCATTACCCACCATTGGTAATAAGGCCAGAGTTTGTCCATAATCAAAGCACTCTAAGGCAATGTTATTGTGTGTGTTTTCATGCTCCATTTTGGTCACGATCATCACTTTAGAAAAATCTTTCATCAGTGCAGGTATACCCACTTTGCGACGAATGTTTGAAAAACGACTGTCAGCTGCAATCACCAACTTGGCATTAATTATAGTGCCATCAGCAAATAATACAGCTGAATGATCTTCAAGATATTCCACATTATCCACCATAGCTTCTGTCATTAAGGTGATATTATCAGCCTGCTGAACACGTTGATATAAGGCCTGTCGAACCTGATAATTTGGCACTAAATAACCCAATGCCTCAATTGAAGAATCATCACTTTTAAAATTTAATAATGAAGGTGAGTCACCATCAAAAACTTTTGCCTCTCTCAAAGGTGCAACTTCTGCCTGGTTGATCAAATCCCAAACACCGAGTTTTTTTAAGATTTTAAGCGACAAATGAGTTAGCGCTATTTCCCTACCATCAGCCTGAGGGTTGGCGATAGCATCAATATTAGATTTTTCCACCACCAAAACCTTTACATCAGCCTCTACCATCGAACAGGCAAAGCTAAGCCCTGCTGGACCACCGCCAATAATAACTATATCGTACGCAGTTTTCATATGTAATTACAAAAAATTTGAGATAATA
>CAJVCM010000058.1 GCA_910595815.1 Candidatus Thioglobus plumae
GGCTTAATGGTGATTTCGTTGCCAGCTGATACTTGGCCTTTGACCAATCTTAAATGACCAGCAAGAGCGATCATCGCGCCATTATCGGTACAAAATTCTTGCCTTGGATAAAAAACCTCTACGTCTAATTTTTTACCCATTTGGTTTAGAACTTGGCGTAGTGATTGATTAGCACTGACGCCACCGGCCACCACCAAGGTTGAATAATGTGTTTGTTCTAATGCGCGCCTGCATTTGATCATTAAAGTTTGTGTGGCTGCCACTTCAAAAGCCTTAGCAATGTCGGCTTTTTGCTCTGGATGTTTAGCGAAGGTATTACGTGCAAAAGTTTTAAGCCCACTGAAACTAAACTCTAACCCTGGGCGATCGGTCATCGGTCTTGGGAATCTAAACTGTGTTTCGTCGCCCTGTTCAGCTAATGCTGCTAATGCCGGCCCGCCTGGATAACCCAAGCCTAAAATCTTGGCTGTTTTGTCAAAAGCTTCACCCACTGCATCATCCAAAGACTCGCCCAATATCTGATAATCGCCAACAGCTTTAACATCCACCAACAAGGTGTGCCCACCAGACACTAACAACGCCACAAAGGGAAATTGTGGCTGTGTTTCTTCAAGTAATGGCGCTAACAAGTGCCCCTCCATATGATGCACTGCCAAGGCGGGAATATTGAGGCTCCAAGCCAAACTCTTGGCAACTGATGAGCCTACCAATAAGGCCCCAGCCAAACCCGGCCCCGCCGTATAAGCAATGCCATTAATGTCGCTGAGTTGAAGTTTTGCCTCAGATAAGACTGCTTTAATCAAAGGAATAGTGCGTTGAATATGATCACGAGAAGCTAACTCTGGCACTACACCGCCATATTCAGCATGCATTTCCACCTGAGAAAATAATTGATGGGCGATTAAACCTTGATCTGATGAATAGAGTCCGATACCAGTTTCATCACAAGAGCTTTCAATGCCAAGCGTGATAAAATTCTTAGTGGCCACTATTTGATTCGCCTAAATAGACTTTTTTAACATCCTCGTTAGATAAGATTTCTTCTTTGTTACCTTTGGCAATAATCTTTCCATCATGAAGCACATAGGAATGATCGCAAGTATCTAACATTTCCCGATAATTATGATCAGTAATAAGCACGCCGATACCCTTGCCTCTGAGATGGTAAATAATTTGCTGAATATCGCCCACTGAAATTGGATCAACGCCAGCGAAAGGCTCATCTAGCAATACAAACTTTGGATTCATTGCTAACGCTCTGGCAATTTCCACACGTCTACGCTCGCCACCTGAAAGACTTAAACCATCGATATGGCGAATGTGTTCAATATTAAATTCAGCTAACAGTTCTTCTAATCGATGTTTTCTTTGTTTGCGCTTGAGCTGAAGATTCAGCTCCAATACCGCCATAATGTTGTCTTCAACAGATAGCTTTCTAAAAACAGAAGGCTCTTGTGGTAAATACCCCAACCCTAACTTTGCACGCTTATGCATAGGTAATTTACTAACCTGTGTATCGCCTATAAACACTTGGCCCTCATCCGCTCTCACTAATCCACAAGCAATATAAAAACACGTAGTCTTACCAGCACCATTTGGCCCTAATAAACCCACAATTTCACCACTCTTAACTTTAAAAGAAACACCGCCCACCACTTCACGTTGAGCATATTTTTTACGAATATTTTTAACCGTTAATGTATTTTTCTGCATAAATTAACAAAGCATTATTTTGAGTGCTTAATCTTACCCTAAATTAAACGGATTTGTTCGGAGCTATAAGCTTCGATCAGGGTGTTATTTGACTTAATAATCAATGCGCCATGCGCATTAACTCCATTAGCAGTGCCAATAGTTTTTTTGTCTTGATAATTAAGTTCTAACTGTTTTCCTAGTAAATAATCATGTTGGCGCCACTGCGCCTGAAAAGCAGAAAGCCCGTGTTGCTCAAAGCGCTGACAAGACTTTAAAAAGTTGTTGATTAGCTTTTCATGCAAGTCTACTAAATTAGGTAGAGTTGAGCAAATATTTGATAAGTCAGTCCATGGCGTGTCACATTCAAAATCTATACCTAACTGATGATTCAACCCCAAACCTATCACCACAGATTGCTGATCGTTTTGCACGCTGTTTTCAATCAAGATGCCGGCAAGTTTTTGGTCTTTAAAATACACGTCATTTGGCCATTTAAGTTTTAAGTGATCAAGATGGTATACACGCTCTAACACATCAATCACTGATAAACCCATTACCAAACTTAGGCCGTTTAACGCTACTTTTGTAGAGAATGGATAACGCAGTGATAACAACACACTACTGTCTTTTTTGCTTAACCATACTCGCTGATATTGACCTTTACCAGCAGTTTGCTCTCTAGCAATACAAACTTTAATATCCTTAGAGAAAGGTAGCGTAGTTAGATAGTCATTAGTGCTGGCTGTTGACTCTAAAACAGAGTAGCCAACCCCGTCAAGAAGCTCTAAAGCAGAATAATCAACCATGTAATAACCACCAACATTAAGGACAACCATACAGCGGCAGAGCCCATATCTTTTGC
>CAJVCM010000059.1 GCA_910595815.1 Candidatus Thioglobus plumae
GTAACGCATTCTCAAGATTTGTACGACATTCTAAGTGTTAGGATTAGCGATTTACAACAAACATTAGATCTGTATAAAGACTTGCCGGATTAACGATTGTATTAAGCGCCGATTACAGTAACGCCAGTTGGTGTGCCAAGTAACAACACATTAGCACCACGATTGGCAAACAAGCCATTGGTCACTACGCCAACAATACTGTCTAATTCTGTTTCCATAGCTTTAGGATCAGTGATTTTTAAACCTTCAACATCTAGAATTAAGTTGCCATTATCAGTGACAAAATTTTCACGCACAAATGGCGTTCCACCAATACGACGAGTGATTTGATGCTTGACATAATTCGCTGCCATTGGAATTACTTCGACGGGCAGTGGGAAGTCGCCCATCACTTTGACCAGTTTTGATTCATCAGCAATGCATACAAATTTATCAGCCACGGCGGCAACAATCTTTTCACGAGTGAGCGCACCACCACCACCTTTAATTAGGTTTAAGCCATCGTCGGACTCATCAGCACCATCAACATAAACCGATATCGCCTCTACTTCGTTTAAATCAAATACTTTAATACCATGACCCTCTAAACGCTCAGCAGTCGCAACAGAACTGGCGACGCAACCTTTAATATCGTCTTTCATTGTGGCCAATGCATCAATGAAAAAATTCGCCGTTGATCCGGTACCCACGCCTATAATAGTGTCTTTTACTACATAGTTAAGCGCCTCTTGTGCGACCGCATGTTTCATTTCGTCTTGAGTCATGTCTTTTCCTTAAATTCTAAATATCCTGTCGATTATACATCATTATGAAAAAAATCATTCTTGCGAGTAACAACAAAGGCAAAATCAGGGAGTTTAACGCGATGTTAGATGGCCTTTATGAGGTGGTTTCTATGAGCGATAGAAGGGTTGAGGAAGTGCCTGAGACTGGCTTAACCTTTGTTGAGAATGCACTGATTAAGGCTCGCAATGCCTCTGAGCAATCAGGCTTGCCTGCTTTGGCTGATGATTCTGGCATTGTGGTTGATGCCTTGAGTGGTGAGCCAGGTATTTATTCAGCGCGTTATGCGGGTAATCATGGCGATGATGAGGCCAATACAAAAAAGCTATTAGACGACATGCAATCTGTTCCCGATGGAAAACGCACAGGAAGATTCTGGTGTGCGATTGTCTTTGTTGAGCATGCTAATGACCCAACACCCATTATTATTCAACGTGGTTGGGAAGGTGAAATATTACGTGAAAAGGTGGGGGGAAATGGTTTTGGCTATGATCCGATTTTTTATGTACCTACTCATGGTTGTGCTTCAGCTGAATTATCACCAGAAATTAAAAACACCATTTCACATCGAGGCCGAGCACTCGCAGCATTACTAAAAGAACTAAAAGTTTGCTAGTCTTACCACCACTATCGCTGTATATCCATTACCCATGGTGTGTTAAAAAATGCCCATATTGTGATTTTAATTCACACGAAACTGGCAACCGAGAAGGCTACATAACGACACTACTGAAAGACCTGGATAACGAATTAGACACGATTCAAGGCAGAAATATCCATTCTATTTTTATAGGCGGCGGCACCCCAAGCTTAATGAGCGCAGAGGAACTCAGTGAATTATTTACTGGTTTAAAATCAAGATTAAGCTTTGATCAGAATATTGAAATCACTTTAGAGACTAATCCCGGTACGTTTGAGATTGAAAAATTTAAAGCGTTTAAAGACATCGGTATTAATCGACTCTCGATTGGTGTGCAATCTTTTCAAGACCATCATCTTAAAGCCTTGGGACGTATTCATAGCGCCCAAGAGGCGAGTAAAGCTTGCGCCTCTGCAAGTCAGATATTTGATAATTTCAATATTGATCTGATGTATGGTTTAGAGGGGCAAAGTATTGACAGTTGTTTGTCAGATCTTAATCAAGCGATTGACCTAAATCCACAGCATATCTCGTTTTATCAGCTTACCATTGAGCCCAACACCTTGTTTGCCAAGTTTCCACCTACATTGCCTGAAGATGACGATATTTGGCGTATGGGTGAACAAGGTGTGACACTATTAGAGCAGCACGGATTTGCGCGTTATGAAGTGTCAGCTTTTGGAAAAATTCCATCTAAGCATAATTTAAATTATTGGCAGTTTGGTGATTATATTGGTATTGGTGCAGGTGCTCACGGCAAGATTACCGATATTAATACAGGCAAGATATTACGTACGCGTAAGGCAAAATCACCTAAAGATTATGTCAATAATCCAGCAGGTATTATTGAGCAAGTAGAGAATTTATCGTTTGAGTTTATGTTGAATGCCTTAAGGCTGAAACAAGGTTTTGAGCCTGATTTATTCGAGCATCACACCGGGCAATCGATAAGCATCATTAAAAATCAACTATCACAAGCTGAAGATTTAGGACTTCTTGTTATTAATAGCAAGCAAATTAGGTCGAGTGAAAAGGGTTATAATTTTTTGAATGATTTAATTGAGAGGTTTTTATGAAAAGATTAGTATTAGTTTTAGCTACGGTTTTTTTAACAGGTTGTTTTAACAGTGATGATGTGGATGCACAAGCAACTGACAGTGTGGCATTGGGAGAAACAACATTCAATCAGAATTGTATTTCTTGCCATGGCAAGGAAGGGAAGGGCCTTGTGAAGGATTGGAAAAAAACTCAAGCAAATGGCAAATACCCAGCACCACCGATTAATGGCACTGCCCATGCTTGGCACCATTCACCAAAAGCATTGTTAACCACGATTAATAACGGCGGCATCAAGATTGGTGGCTGGATGCCAGGGTTTAAAGACAAGCTTAGTGAAGGCGAAAAACAAGGCTTATTGGATTATATTCATGGCTTATGGCCAAATGAAATTCAACAAAAATACGATACGAGATTTAAATAAAATACAAGGAAAAATACTATGTTAACTAGAAGAAGGTTTGTCCAATCAATTTTGGCATTTGCGATATTGCCTAAACAATTACTTCAAGCAAAAGGTTTTTTATCTCCTAATGCATTCCAAGTTCCTCCTTTAGAGCTGGGCAGGCGCTCTGGTAAAGATGTGTATTTTGATCTTGATATACAATCAGGTGTAAGTCAAATTTTACCCAATGTATCAACCAAAACCTGGGGTATTAATCAGCCCTTTCTAGGGGTAACCCTACGTGCTAATAAGGGCGATAGTATTCATGTGAATGTGACAAACAATCTTCATAAAGCTACTACATTGCACTGGCATGGAATTAAGTTGCCTGCCAAAGCAGATGGCGGTCCTCATCAGCCAATTAAGCCTTCAGGCAAGTGGTTGAGTGAGTTTGATATTATCCAGCCAGCTGCATCACTTTGGTATCACTCACATCAAATGCACGAAACTGGTGAACAAGTTTACCAAGGCCTGGCAGGCATGTTTATTATTGATGATGATACGTCTAAAAATCTTGACTTACCTTCAGACTATGGTGTAGATGATTTCCCGGTGATTATTCAGGATAAGAATTTCAATAAAGATGGGTCATTTGAATATTTGGCTGATGTGCGCGATAAGCTAATGGGTCAAAAAGGTGAAACTAT
>CAJVCM010000060.1 GCA_910595815.1 Candidatus Thioglobus plumae
TTAAATGGGCCTTCTTTTTTAACATTGATATAGTCAGCTTGAGCATCAGTTAGTGTCGTTAATACACCACCAAATCCACCAACCATCCCGGCTGCTACTTCTTCATCGAGTTTTTTCGGCAATACCTCTACGTAAATGTCACCACCCAAATCCGCAAATTTAGCATCGAACAAATGCATTTGTGCGAGTACTTGGTTGGCAAATGAGCCATCCATAATACGAGAAGGGTGGCCAGTTGCGTTACCTAGATTAACTAGGCGACCCTCAGATAATAAAATCAAGTAATCAGATTTATCATCACTTCTAAAGACACGGTGAACTTGTGGTTTTACTTCATCCCAACGCCAGTTATCACGCATGTATTGCGTATCGATTTCATTGTCAAAGTGACCAATATTACAGACAACAGAGCCCGCTTTAAGTGTTTGTAGCATCGCATCATCACACACATTAAAGTTACCTGTAGTGGTCACGATTAAGTCTGTCGTTGCTAGTAGGCGCTTGTTAATATCATCCGTTTTACCGGTGTTATTACCTTGCTTATAAGGTGATACGATTTCAAAGCCGTCCATGCAAGCTTGCATGGCACAAATTGGATCAATTTCAGAAATTTTAACAATCATACCTTCTTGACGAAGCGATTGTGCTGAGCCTTTGCCTACGTCACCATAGCCAATAACCAACGCTTTTTTGCCTGACATTAGCATGTCGGTACCACGTTTGATCGCATCGTTTAGTGAGTGACGACAGCCGTATTTATTGTCATTTTTTGATTTAGTAACCGAGTCGTTTACATTGATGGCTGGTACTTTGAGTGAACCTTCTTCCATCATCTCTAATAAACGGTGAACGCCCGTTGTGGTTTCTTCACTAATACCATGAATGTCTTTTAGCATTTCCGGGTATTTTTCATGCAACATTTGGGTTAAGTCACCACCATCGTCAAGCACCATGTTGGCATTCCAAGGTTTGCCATCAGATAAAATCGTTTGTTCGATACACCATAAGAATTCTTCTTCAGTCTCACCTTTCCAAGCAAAGGTTGGAATGTCAGCGGCTACCATGGCTGCTGCTGCGTGATCTTGAGTTGAGAAAATGTTACAACTTGACCAACGAACCTCGGCACCTAAATCAACCAAAGTTTCCATTAGTACGGCTGTTTGAATGGTCATGTGAATACAACCTAAGATGCGCGCATCTTTAAGCGGCTGTTCATTGCGGTATTTGTTACGCAATGTCATTAGCGCTGGCATTTCTGCTTCTGCTAATTCCACTTCTTTACGGCCGTAATCAGCCAAACTCATGTCAGCTACTTTATAGTCGTCGTTGTTTAAAGTGTTGTTACTCATTTTTTCTCCTTTGGAAAATTTAAAAAAATGAGCGTCGTTTTATTGTTCTAATAGCCAAGCCTGATTGAAGGAAAACTTCAATGCAACGCTCCTTGGCGATTTGGCTATTATACCAAATTAGATTACTTCAGTAAGTGGGCGCGATCTGTTTTTTCCCAAGTAATGGTATCTTCTGTACGACCAAAGTGACCATAGCTTGCGGTTTGTTGGTAGATTGGACGTTTTAGATCCAACATCGCAATCAAGCCTTTAGGGCGTAAGTCAAAATGCTCAGCCACTAATGCTTCGATCGCCTCATCTGAAATTTTTCCTGTACCAAAAGTTTCAATGCTAATTGAGGTTGGATCAGCCACACCAATTGCATAAGATACCTGGATCTCACATTTATCAGCTAGACCAGCAGCCACAATATTTTTAGCTACGTAGCGTGTTGCATACGCTGCAGAACGATCTACCTTTGACGGGTCTTTGCCTGAGAATGCACCGCCACCATGACGCGCCATACCACCATAAGTATCAACAATAATTTTTCGACCGGTAAGACCGGCATCACCCACTGGACCACCAATCACAAAGTGACCGGTTGGATTAATGTGGAATGTGGTTGAATCAGTTAGCCACTCACTAGGTAAAACAGGTTTAATTACTTCTTCCATGATGGCTTCTCTTATGTCGCTTAGCGAGATACCTTCGTCATGTTGGGTAGACAATACAACCGCATCAATACCAACAATTTTATGACCATCGTAATGACAAGAAACTTGTGATTTAGCGTCAGGGCGCAACCACGGTAGTGTGCCATTTTTCATTAATTCAGCTTGCTTAGCAACCAGACGGTGTGCATATAGAATTGGTGCTGGCATAAGCACATCTGTGGCATTGCAAGCATAACCAAACATTAAACCTTGGTCGCCTGCACCTTGCTCATGATCAGATGATTCATCTACACCCATGGCAATATCTTGTGATTGTTCACCCAGTAGGTTAGTAATATCACAAGTGTGGCCATTAAAGCCGTATTCTTCTTTGTCGTAGCCAATACCAATAATCGTATCACGTACGATTTGGTCATAATCAATGTTGGCACCGGTGGTGATCTCACCCGCTAGTACAACGTGATTGTCTTTAACTAAAGTCTCAACCGCAACGCGTGAGTTTTTGTCTTGGGTTAATGCTGCATCTAAAATAGCATCAGAAATTTGGTCACAAACTTTATCTGGGTGACCAGCGGAAACAGATTCGGAAGTAAAAATCATTTT
>CAJVCM010000061.1 GCA_910595815.1 Candidatus Thioglobus plumae
TTGGTGGAGATGGCGGGGATCGAACCCGCGTCCGAAAACCTTCAAACAAAGAGTCTACATGCTTAGCTTGGTCAATTTGAGTTAGCCGCCTACCACCCGACCATCAGGGATGTAAGTAGCGATTTCAGAAAGTTTTAACCGAATTATCCTGAAAGAATAATCCTAGCGAGTCTGTGAGCGACCGTCATCTTAAAAGTACAGACAACCTCTAAGGGACGGCTAGCTATGCAGCTAGAGCGTAGTTGTTTTCGTTTGCAACTATCTTTTTAAAGAGCGTTTTAACGAGCTATCTTTATCCTCGGCATGCGTCCTTGAGATCCAACTCCTCGTCGAAGCCATGTCATCCCCTGGAGCGGGTATTATAACATTTTTATGCGATTGTAACCCTTGCAAATTTGCGTTTACCAACTTGGTAGACAGCCGTGCCTGATTCAAGCTCAAGATTTCGATCAGTAATTTTCTCACCTTCGATTTTGGCAGCACCTTCTTTAATCATTCTGAATGCATCAGAAGTAGAGTTCACTAAGCCCGCATCTTTCAGTAGATTTGCAATCTTTATTCCTGCGACAAAACTAAATTCAGGCATTTCATCAGGCACTTTGTTCTTGGCAAAACGATTGATAAAGTTTTGTTGTGCTTGTTTTGCGTCATCATTACTATGAAAACGAGTGATGATCTCTTCAGCTAGACGGAACTTAATGTTTCTTGGGTTTTCACCATTTTCAATTTCGATTTTCCATGAGGCAATGGTTTCTAGTGATTCAAAGCTTAATAGTTCAAGGTAGCGCCACATAAGCTCGTCAGAGATGGACATAATTTTTCCAAACATATCATCTGGCTTGTCATCAATGCCAATGTAATTATCTAACGACTTTGACATTTTTTGCACGCCATCCAAACCTTCAAGGATTGGCATAGTTAGAATCACTTGCTGTTCCATTTTGGCTTGTTTTTGTAGTTCACGACCCATCAAAAGATTAAATTTTTGATCGGTACCACCGAGTTCAACATCTGATTCTAAAGCAACAGAGTCATAACCTTGGATGAGTGGGTAGAGAAATTCGTGAATAGAGATGGCCTTGCCAGATTTGTATCGCTTTGAAAAATCATCACGCTCCAACATTCTGGCAACGGTTTGTTGAGAGGCTAGTTGAATCATCTCAGTAGATGACATTTTATTCATCCACTCAGAATTGTAAACAACAGTGGTTTTATCTTTATCCAAGATTTTAAAAACTTGATCTTGATAAGATTTAGCATTTTCAATAACTTGTTCTTGGGTGAGTGGCGGGCGTGTAGCACTCTTGCCAGTTGGGTCGCCAATCATGCCGGTGAAATCACCAATTAGGAATAAAATTTCATGACCTAAGTCTTGCAATTGTTTGAGTTTGTTGATTAATACTGTGTGGCCTAAATGTAGGTCAGGTGCTGTTGGATCAAAGCCCGCTTTAATACGCAACGGTTTGTTTCTAGCGAGTTTTTTCTTTAGTTCATCAAGTGGCAATATCTCATCTGTGCCACGCTGAAAGACAGCTAGCGTTTCGTTTGCATTCATTGTTTTTATGCTCTAGTGTGACCGTCACCAAGGACGATAAATTTTTGTGAGGTTAGACCTTCTAAGCCAACTGGACCGCGCACATGGAATTTGTCGGTGCTGATGCCAATCTCTGCACCTAGGCCGTATTCAAAACCATCGGCAAAACCAGTAGAGGCGTTGATCATCACTGATGATGAATCTACTTCAGTGATAAATCGACGACCAGATGTGTAGTTTTCAGTAACGATAGACTCAGTATGGCCAGAACCATGTTGGTCAATGTGCTCGATAGCTTCGCTCATTGAATTAACAATACGAATAGATAGAATCGCATCCAAATATTCAGTATCCCAGTCTTCATTCGTTGCAGCAATCACTTGCTCTGAGAGTTGTTGCGTTTGATCACAACCTCTTAACTCTACGCCTTTGGCAATGTATTCTGCAATAAGTTCAGGTAATATTCTGCCAACCGCTGATGAATGCACCAGTAGAGTCTCCATAGCGTTGCACACACCATAACGGCGTGTTTTGGCATTAAAGGCAATGCGAATGGCTTTTTTGGTGTCGGCATCTTTGTCAATGTAGGTATGACAAACGCCATGCAAATGTTTAATCACTGGCACTTTTGCACTTTCACTAATAGCTTCAACCAAGCCTTTGCCACCACGTGGAATAATGGCATCAACATAGTCGCTGGCTTTAACGAGCTCAGTGACTGCTTCGCGATCTGTGGTGTCAATTAGTTGCACACAGTATTCATCTAAGCCAGCATCAATTAGGCCATCTTTGACACAAGCGTAAAGTGCCAAATTAGAATGAATGGCTTCTGAACCACCACGTAAAATTGCACCGTTGCCTGATTTTAGGCAAAGCGCTGCTGCATCAATGGTAACGTTTGGGCGAGATTCGTAAATGATACCCATCACCCCTAAAGGTACGCGCATCTTGCCGACTTGAATACCGCTTGGGCGGAATTTTAGATCGGTGATTTCACCAATTGGATCTGGCAATGAGACGATTTGATTTAGGCTTTCGATAACGCCATCTAGACGGGCATCATCTAACATGAGTCGATCTAAGAGCGCTTCATCTAATTCGTTATCCCTGCCATGTGATAAGTCTTGTGCATTGGCAGCTAAAATAGCGACCCTGTTATTGTCAATTTGATTGGCAATATTAATCAGTGCATTGTTTTTAGTTTGAGTGGTAGCACCACGTAGGGTTTTTGCAGCTGTTCTTGCATTTTTGCCTAGTGTAGTAATTAAATCAGTTATTGAGCCCATGGTGTTTTTCCAGCTAAATTTAGTAGTAGTGTGCGTAATTCATCAATTACATTGAGATTATCCATGCCTTTGATTGAGCGGTCAATACGTCCAAGCGATAATAATAGTTTTTGTAGGCGTTGATAAGAATGACGTTTAAGAATGCTAGCGACTATTGGTTTTCTTTTATTCCATACACGATGGCTTTGTAAAACCGAATCTACTTGTTTTACTTGCTGTAGTTCGATCGACATATTGATAATGGTATTGATCTCTCGATATAAAGAATTACTTAGTTGGATTGGCATTGCTGTGTCATCGAGTAATGTTTCGTAAATCTTAAGCACTTGGTTGCCATCACCTATGAGTGCCGCGTCAATCAAGCCGTAAATAGTGTATTTGGATTGTTGATTGATTTGATCTAAATATTCCTTAGTATCGATTTTTCCATTAGGGTAAGCCATTTGTAATTTTTGGATTTCTTGCATGGAGGCTAATAAATTACCTTCGGTACAAAAGGCAATGCCTTGTGCTATTTCCCTATTGGATTCTAGACCTAGAGTTGTCATATGGTTGGCAATCCAGCCTACCAAGTGGTCACTTTGCACTTCCCAGTGTTGAACGACACCACCAAATTGTTCGAGTGTTTTAAACCACTTGCTTTTCTGTTGGGCCATGTCAAGCTTACCAGTAGAAATAATAAGCAAAATATCATTCGGCATCGATGCGGCAATATCACTCAATGCTTTCGATCCTTTGACACCGATTTTCCCAGTTTTTAGTCGACACTCGATGATGCGTTTTGGTGAGAATAAGGAAATGGCTGACATCTCAGCAACAATTTGATTCCAATCAAAATTACCATCGACTTCAAAGCTGACTTTGTCATCAAAACCTTGAATTTTAGCGGCCTTCCTGATTTGTGTTAAGCTTTGTTCGACCAGTAAAAGTTCTGGGCCGAAGACAAAGTAAAGAGAATTAAGTTGGTTGGTTAATGTGTTGTTGAGTTGTTCTGGCTTAATTTTCATTTAAGCGATTTAATCTTCTCAACAATTTTTTGATAATGGTGTTGCGGAGCTGTTTATAGCTTTCAGCAATTTGTAGTCGATCCGCTTGCACAGAAGACATTTTGTTTAGGTGTGTATTAGCCATTAGGTCTTGTGACAATAACAATTTATTTTTGCTATTGAATACTTTGATAGGTACATTTAGGCTTAATGTATAACTGTCAGCTTCGCCGTTAGATTTGTATGAAGCTGTTTGTTTTTTTGATATTTCACTACCAATTTGAATAATTAAAGATTGAGTCATCTCTTGATTAAAGCGTTTTTTAAGTTCAACAGCAAAAGTGTTGTTATCAGCGGATGTAATTACGGCATTAAGTGGTGTATTTTTGGTTGGTGTATGGAAGCCACAAGCGCTTAATAAGCTAGTAACAATAACAATAGACAAGATGTTGATTTTTGACATAATTTTGAATGAATCTTTATTAAGTTGAGAATTATGACAGAATTTGAATTTATTTGTTGTTAAACCTTGAAAAATCGCCATCAATCCCTATATAAGAACGCAATAGGGTATATTTATCTTCTTCTTTTTATTGACTTTTTATTATGTTTAAAAATTTATTACTTTGGTTGGTTTTGGGTAGTGTCCTGACCTCAATTTTTAGCCAATTTCAGGGTGGCGAGCAAAAGAATGAGATCACTTATTCTCAGTTTATTCAAAGTGTAAAACAGGGCGACGTTTCTAGCGTAACCCTTGCAGGAAGCAGCATTAAAGGCGTTGGTGCAGGTGGCGAACAGTTTTCAACTTACAGTCCTGGTGATTTAGGCCTAATGGGTGATTTGCTGGATAATGGTGTTTCAGTTGAAGCTAAACCACCAGAAAAAGATGGATTTTTTAAGCAGTTAATTATTTCTTTAGCGCCGATTTTATTATTGATTGGTGTGATTCTCTACACCATGAAAGGCGCTGGCGGTGCAATGGGTGGTAAAAACCCAATGAGTTTCGGCAAATCTAAAGCCAGACTTATTCCTAAAGATGAGTCTGATACAACCTTCGATGATGTTGCAGGTGTTGATGAAGCTAAGGAAGATGTAGCAGAATTGGTAGATTTCTTGTCTAATCCTGGCAAATTTACCAAAGTGGGCGGCAAGATTCCTAAGGGTGTTTTATTGGTAGGTCCTCCAGGTACAGGTAAAACCCTATTGGCTAAAGCCATTGCGGGTGAAGCAGATGTGCCATTCTTCTTTATTTCTGGCTCTGATTTTGTTGAAATGTTTGTGGGTGTAGGCGCATCACGTGTACGCGACATGTTTGAACAAGCTAAGAAAAACGCGCCTTGTATTATTTTTATTGATGAAATCGATGCTGTGGGTCGTCAACGTGGCGCTGGTATGGGTGGTGGACACGATGAACGCGAGCAAACACTCAACCAAATGTTGGTTGAAATGGATGGCTTTGAAGGCAATGAAGGTATTATTGTGATTGCTGCGACTAATCGACCAGATGTATTAGATCCTGCCCTATTGAGACCAGGCCGTTTTGATCGTCAAGTTATGGTTGGTTTGCCAGATATTAATGGCCGTGATGCGATTTTAAAGATTCATATGCGTAAATTACCCATTGCCAAAAATGTTCGGTCAATTAGTATCGCTAAAGGTACCCCGGGTTTTTCAGGTGCTGACTTAGCCAATCTATGTAATGAGGCCGCTCTGTTAGCTGCTGGAAAAAATATAGAGTTGGTAGGTATGCAGGAATTTGAAAGAGCCAAAGATAAAATTATGATGGGCGCTGAACGTAAGTCTATGGCTATGGACGAATCGGAAAAAGAAATGACTGCTTATCATGAAGCAGGCCATGCAATAGTTGGACGACTTGTACCTGAACACGATCCCGTCTATAAAGTCAGTATTATTCCTAGAGGTAGAGCGTTAGGTGTAACTATGTTCTTGCCAGAAAAAGACAGCTATAGCATTTCTAGACGTAAGTTAAATTCTCAAATCTCATCGTTATTTGGTGGGCGTATTGCGGAAGAACTTATGTATGGCGCAGATGCTGTTACCACAGGTGCGAGTAACGATATTGAGCGTGCAACAGAAATTGCCCATAAAATGGTTAAGCATTGGGGAATGTCAGATACACTAGGCCCATTAGCTTATGGTGAAGATGATGGTGAAGTATTTTTAGGTCGCCAGGTAACGAAGCACAAACATATTTCGGAAGATACATTTAAAGTGATTGATTCTGAAATTCGAAATATTATTGACGTCAATTACAAAGTAGCACAAAAAATCTTAGAAGAAAATAAAGATATTTTGATTGAAATGACCAAAGCTTTAATGGAATTTGAAACCATTGATAAAGAGCAAATCGATGATTTAATGGACCGCAAGCCTATTCGAGAAGCGGCAGTGATTGTTGATTCTGATGTGGTTTCTACTGAGTTGGGTTCTGGCACTGAGGCTGATGAAAGTAACGATTCAGATGATAAGCCAGTAGACGGCAATCCACAAGTAGCTTAATACCAAGCTGTAGTCAATATGACTATACAAACATCAAAACCTTTAATCATGGGTGTGTTAAACATCACCCCTGATTCGTTTTCAGATGGTGGTCAGCACTTTGATACTAATAAAGCTATCGAAAGCGCTAAACGTATGATTATCCAAGGTGCAGATGTTATTGATGTTGGCGGCGAATCCACTCGTCCAGGCGCACAATCGATTTCAATAGTTGACGAAATCAGGCGCGTGATCCCTGTAATTGAAGCGTTACATCGTTCAACTGATATCCCTATTTCAATAGACACCTCAAAACCAGAAGTGATGAAATTAGCCGTTGAAGCTGGTGCCAATATGATTAATGACGTGTGTGCTTTGAGTGCTGATGGCGCACTAGAAGCTGCAGCCATGCTGAATGTCGATGTGTGTTTGATGCACATGCAAGGCAGCCCTAGAGTCATGCAAAAGGATCCGGCTTATAATGATGTAGTCGATGATATTAAAGATTTTTTTAGTCAACGAATTGAAGCGTGCATTGAGGCTGGCATTGCCGAGGATAAAATTATTTTAGACCCTGGTTTTGGATTTGGTAAGACGCTAGAGCATAATATAGAAATTTTAAAACGTTTCAATGAGTTTAAAATCTTTGGATTGCCACTATTGGCAGGCCTGTCTCGAAAGTCAATGATAGGCACACTTTTGGATGATAGAAATGTTGATGGAAGGGTTGTTGGTAGTGTAACAGGGGCTATAATAGCAGTGCAAAATGGTGCAGATATTGTGCGTGTGCATGATGTACTAGAAACCAAAGATGCGTTGACGATTTTAGGGGGTGTGAGTTGAGTAGTTATTTTGGTACCGATGGTATACGTGGCAAAGTAGGCGTTGCACCGATTACAGCTGATTTTTTCTTAAAGCTTGGTTGGGCAGTTGGCTCAGTTTTGGCTAAAAAAGGCAAGGCTAGTGTTGTTATTGGTAAAGATACTAGGGTGTCGGGCTATATATTTGAATCCGCTTTAGAGGCTGGGTTTTTATCTGCAGGTGTTGACGTGGGTTTGCTTGGCCCGATGCCAACACCAGGAATTGCGTATTTAACAAAAAAATATGGCGCAAGCGCTGGTGTAGTTATTAGCGCCTCACATAATTCCTTTGAAGATAATGGAGTGAAATTTTTCTCTCAAGAGGGCTTTAAATTTAGCGATGCAGATCAACAAGAGATTGAAGAAAAATTAGCACAACCAATGGTGAATGTTGATAGTTCAAGTCTTGGCAAAGCAAAGCGTTGCGAACATCCTATTAGTCAGTATGTGAAATTCTGTAAGTCCAGTTTTGATTACTCTGTTAATTTAGGCGGTTTGGATATTGTGATTGATTGTGCACATGGTGCAACTTATCACCTTGCTGAGGATGTCTTTTCAGGATTGGGCGCTAGTATTACGATGATTAATAAACAGCCAGATGGTTTTAATATTAATCTTAAGTGTGGGGCGACTGATACAGCGCATTTACGTGATGTTGTATTGGCACAAAAAGCTGACTTAGGTATTGCTTTTGATGGTGACGGCGATCGATTAATTATGATTGATGCAAACGGTGAATTGGTAGACGGTGATGAGCTGGTATTTATTTTGGCTAAGTCTTGGCATAGTCAAAATCACTTACTCAGCAATACTGTTGTGGGCACAAAGATGAGTAATTTGGGTATGCGACACGCATTAAGAGATTTAGAAATTAATTTTATTGAAGCTGACGTGGGCGATCGTTTTGTCATGGAGCAGATGCAAATCAATAATGCTATTTTAGGTGGTGAAGGTTCAGGTCATATTATTTGCCTGGATAAAGCTACTTCTGGTGATGCAATGATTGCAGCACTTCAAGTATTAGAAGTGATCGCTAAGCGTGGTAAAACACTTAGCGAATTAAAGTCCGAAATGCAAAAATACCCCCAAGTATTAATCAATGTTAAAACCGAAGAGAAAATTGACTTGAATCAACATACAGTTTTAAAACAGACTCAACTTGAAGTCGAAAAAACTTTGGGTGATGAAGGTCGTGTGTTGATTCGTGCCTCGGGTACCGAGCCACTAATTCGTGTCATGGTTGAAGGCAAGAATTTAGATTTAGTACAACAAAGCGCAGAACGGCTGGCCGACGTACTTCGCTAATGACTTTTGATCTTACCGAGCTGGTTTTAGTCGGTTTAATTTTTCTTTGGGCGGGTTTTGTTCGTACGGGTTTAGGTTTTGGTGGTGCGGCATTAGGGTTGCCTTTGATGTTACTAGTGGGTGCAACGCCCGTTTATTGGCTACCAGTTATCGGTATTCATTTATTGTTTTTTTCGTCACTGACTTTAGTCAAATCTTTAAAAAAAGTAGATTGGCCTTATCTTAAGCATTCATTATTGTGGATTATTCCACCAACTTTGATTGGTGTAGCTGGCTTGATAAATTTGCCTGATGATGTGATTGTGGTGTTTATTTATTCAATCACTATTTTTTACGCCATTACTTGGATCTTTAATGCCAAAATCACCTCGCACAGTCCGTGGGTAGATAAATTATTACTTATTTTGGGTGGTTATGTGGCAGGTACGTCACTCACCGGTGCGCCACTGATTGTGGCTGTGTATATGCGCCATATTGCCAAAGAATATTTGCGCAATACATTGTTTGTACTGTGGTTTATTCTAGTCAGTATTAAGATGATTACTTTTGTGATTATGGATGTTGATATTGATTGGGAATTTTCACTTTCGCTTATTCCTGTAGCAGCGATTGGGCATGTGCTCGGTATCAAAGCGCACCAAAGTATTACTCAAAATGATGAGGCCTTTAAACGTTGGGTTGGCGGTGCTTTATTTGTCATCAGTTCATTTGGGTTATTCAAGCTATTTTTGAGTTAAAATCAGCAACATGAATGAATATGTTTTAATTTTGGTGAGTACGATTTTGGTTAACAATTTCGTCTTGGTAAAATTCTTAGGTTTATGCCCATTTATGGGCGTGTCAAAAAAAGTAGAAACTGCCATTGGCATGGGGTTTGCCACGACATTCGTACTCACATTGGCAAGCCTAACAAGTTATTTGATTAATGCCTATATTCTTATTCCATTTGATCTGGAATACCTACGCACCATTGCCTTTATTGTGACCATTGCGGGCGTAGTTGGTTTTACGGAATTAGTGGTGAATAAAACCTCACCAGTTTTGCATCAATCTTTGGGTGTATTTTTGCCGTTGATTACCACCAACTGCGCCGTACTAGGTGTGGCACTGTTAAACGTCGGACAAGATCATGGATTCTTGGCTTCAGGTGTGTATGGTTTTGGCGCAGCGATTGGTTTTTCATTTGTATTGGTCGTGTTTTCAACCATTCGTGAGCGTATTGATAGTGCCAATGTGCCTGTGGTGTTTCAAGGCACACCAATTGCATTGATTACTGCTGGGCTAATGTCGATGGCATTTATGGGTTTTATTGGATTAGCTTGATGTTTGATTCTGTTTTTATTTTTTCCGCTTTAGCACTTGGACTTGGTTTGGTCTTAGGCT
Source organism: Candidatus Thioglobus plumae (assembly GCA_910595815.1). Taxonomy (GTDB): domain Bacteria; phylum Pseudomonadota; class Gammaproteobacteria; order PS1; family Pseudothioglobaceae; genus Thioglobus_C; species Thioglobus_C plumae. The sequence continues at coordinate 9,854 of CAJVCM010000061.1, forward strand.
TTGCTGCGATTAAATTTAAAGTTGAAGGCAATCCTTTGGTCGATCAAATAGATGCAATTTTGCCGCAAACCCAATGTGGACAGTGTGACTACCCAGGTTGTCGACCTTATGCGACTGCTATTGCGAATGGCGAAGCGCCAATTAACCAATGCCCACCTGGTGGCCAAGAGGGGGTTGATGCATTGGCAGCGCTGCTAGATGTTGAAACACTAACACTCAATGAAACGCATGGAGAAACTCAACCTGAGCATGTGGTGTATGTTGATGAAGAAGTATGTATTGGTTGCACCTTGTGTATTCAAGCTTGCCCAGTAGATGCTTTTGTTGGTGCTTCCAAAGTAATGACAACAGTGATTGCAGATGAATGCACAGGCTGTGATTTGTGTATTCCAGTTTGCCCTGTAGATTGCATTCATGTATTGGAAGTCGCCCCAACGTTAAGAAATTATGTGCCTGATGTTGCTGAGATTGCCCATGCTTAATCAATCATTTGGTGGCGGTGTTGTCATTCCTAATCCACACCCAGTGGAAACGATAGAAATTATCTCAGCACCTTTGCCGGACAAAGTTGTTTTGCCTTTGCAGCAACGTATTGGTGATGAAGCCATTCCTTGTGTCAAAGTAGGTGATAAAGTTCTTACTGGCCAAGTAATCGCCAAGACCGAAGATCATTTTTGTGTGCCTATTCACGCCTCTATTTCTGGCAAAGTTGTGTCTATTGATGAGCAAACAATTCCACACAAATCAGGCCTAAAATCCAAGTGTATTACCATTGAATCAGATGGCAAAGATCAGTGGGCAGAGCATAAAGGCTGCGGTACAGATTTTTTGCATTGTGATCAAGCTACAATGATTGAATATATCCAGTCATCAGGCATTGTTGGTTTGGGTGGTGCCGGGTTTCCTGCACACGCCAAATTAGAAGGTATTCAAGATTGCCATACTTTAATCATTAATGGTACTGAATGTGAGCCAGGCATTATGTGTGATGATGCACTTATGCAGCACCATCCGCGGGAAGTGATTCGTGGCGTGGAGATTCTGTTACATATTTGTGGTGCACAACGTGCAATCATCGCTGTTGAAGATGATAAGCAGGAAGCGCTAAATTCGCTATTAATGTATTGCCATAACGACCGTATTAGCATCGAGCAGATCCCAACTAAATACACCTCAGGTGCTGAGAAATTACTAATTAAAGCATTGCTAGGTATTGAGATTCCTTCAGGCGGATTTGCAATTGATACCGGCATTGTTTGTCAAAATGTCGCTACCACTAAGGCAATTTTTGATGCGGTGGTAGATAATAAGCCTTTGGTTTCTAGAATCGTAACGGTGACTGGCTCGGGCGTTGAATTACCGAATAATTATGAAGTGCGTTTAGGCGCGTCATTTGAACATATTGTGTCAATGTCAAAGCCGAGCATTCATCAACATGCCATACGTATGGGCGGCATGATGATGGGGGTTGATGTTGAAACAACCAGTGTGCCAATTTGTAAAATTACCAACTGTATTTTTGTTAATAAGCTAGAGACAAAACCCAGCACACAAGAATGCATTCGTTGCGGGCAATGCAATCAAGCTTGTCCGGTTGATTTGTTACCTCAGCAACTTTATTGGTATGCCAAGAGTGAAGATACGGACAAGGCAATGGATTATAATTTAGCAGATTGTATTGAATGCCGGTGTTGTGATTATGTGTGCCCAAGTCACATACCTTTGGCTGAATATTTTTCTTTTGCCAAAGCGTTGCATCGAAAAACCACTGAAGACCAATATCGAACAGACATTGCGAGAGAGAGATTTGAATTTAGAGAGTATCGTTTAGAGCGTAACAAGCAAGAGCGTACTGAAATGATGGCGGCTAAGAAAGAAGAATTAAAGAAAAAAATGGCCAACGACAAAGCACAAAAAGACAAAATAGCAGCAGCCATGGCACGTGTTAAAAAAACAAAGAAGGCAAATGATGATGCATAGTAACGCACTTAATACCAATCAAATTATGCGTCAGGTAATTTACGCACTAGTTCTAGGTATTGGTGCGGCGTATTATTTCTTTGGCTGGGGTGTTATCCTGCAAATTACATTGGCTGTGGTAACAGCCGTAGTCGTTGAATCTACCTTTTTAAGTCTTAGAAAGCTCCCGGTTAAACCAGCTATTAGTGATGGCTCTGCTATTCTTTCAGCCATCTTATTGGCAATTTCAATCCCAAGTATTGCACCATGGTGGATTGTTGTTGTCGGTGTGACTTTTGCGATTATTTTTGGCAAACAGCTTTATGGTGGCTTAGGTAATAATCCTTTTAACCCGGCAATGTTGGGTTATGCCTTTTTGTTGATTTCTTACCCATTACAAATGACAACTTGGGCAGGTGAATTTTTAAATTTATCTCAAGCGATTGATGTAATTTTCAATTTGACTTCGGTGGATGTACTGAGTGGTGCCACACAATTAGATGAGGTTAAAACCCAATTAGCATTAGGAAAAATAGTTAGTGAGTTAGATGTGCATTCAATCAGCCAGGCTTGGATTAATGCTGGGTTTTTATTAGGTGGATTGTATTTAATTGTTCGTAAGATTATTACTTGGCATATTCCTGTGGCATTTATTATTGGTATGGTGGTTATCTCATCGATGTTGTATTTTATTAACGATCAAATATATCTGCCGATGCAAAACCACCTAATGTTGGGCGCTACTATGTTGGGTGCATTCTTTATCGCCACTGATCCAGTCTCAGCTAGTACGACGCCAAAGGGGCGCCTAATTTACGGATTTTTAATCGGTGTATTGGTTGTTGTGATTCGTGTGTTTGGTGGTTACCCAGACGGCGTGGCTTTTGCAGTGTTGCTGATGAATATCACCGTACCATTGATTGATTATTACACACAGCCTAAGGTGTTTGGAAAATGACCACGAACCCTATTCTAAAAGCTGGCGCCTTATTGCTTATTTTTACTGCAATCAGTGTTTTTTTTGTCGCACTGACACAAGACACTACCAAGGAAAAAATCAAATACAATGAAGAGCAATTATTAATCAAGCGCCTTGGTGAGTTAGTATCAGGTTATGACAATAACATTTTGGAAGATAAATTTCCAAAAGAGATAAAACTACATGGCTTGCAACAAAAAGTGGGTATTTACCCTGCTAAGCAACAGGGGAAAACTTTTGCTTATCTGGTTGAGCACACTTACCCTAATGGTTATAACGGCAATATCCGCTTGTTAACCGGATTTGATATTAAGTACCAGTTACTAGGTGTTAGAGTGATCACGCATAAAGAAACGCCTGGTTTAGGCGACAAGATAGAAACCAGAAAATCAGATTGGATTAAACAATTTAGCGGGCTGTCTTTATCAAGTCCTAGTCAAAATAATTGGAAAGTAAAACGTGATGGCGGTGTGTTTGATTCATTCACTGGTGCAACCATTACCCCAAGGGCAATTGTGAGCGCCGCTTACCAAGTATTGGTTTATTTTACGCAGCATGAAATTAACTGATTTTGACTTCGAATTACCGAAGTCACTCATCGCCCAGAACCCACCAAAGAATAGAACAGATTCACGTCTTTTGGTTCCATTTACACCCTCTTGCAGAGTGCAATCGACTATTACCGATTCATTTTTTCACCAAATAGCATCATTTATTAAACCGGGTGATTTACTGGTTATGAACAATACTCGAGTGATTCCAGCGCGATTGTTCGGTCATAAAGAATCGGGTGGAAAGGTTGAAATTATGATTGAACGCTTGTTAAGTGATCGACAAGTATTAGCCATGATGAAAGCTTCCAGAGCGCCACAGATTGACAGTTTTATCACCCTTGAGAATGGCGAAAAAGCTCAAGTGATTAATAAAGAAAATGGCTTTTATACGCTTGATTTTGCCACAGATTCACTGCTCGATTTACTTGATAATGTTGGGCATATTCCCCTACCACCCTATATTGAACGTAGTGATGAACAAGCTGATTTAGAGCGCTATCAAACTGTATTTGCCAAGCGTGATGGCGCAGTGGCTGCACCCACAGCAGGCCTACATTTTGACGATGAATTGCTATCGTCTTTAAAAGAAAAAGGTATTGATCATTGTTTTGTTACCCTGCATGTCGGTGCAGGCACATACCAACCAGTTAAGGTTGATGAGATTTCCAACCATAAAATGCACAGTGAATATTTTGAAATTGACCAAACAACGGTTGATAAAATAAATCAAACCAAAGCTAATGGTGGGCGAATTATTGCCGTGGGCACAACAGCTGTAAGGTCTATGGAGTCAGCTGCTAAGAGTGGCAAGTTAAAAGCTGTACAAGAAGAAACTGACATCTTTATTTATCCTGGCTATGAATTCAAAGTAGTAGATATGATGATTACTAATTTCCACTTACCGAAGTCATCACTGTTGATGTTGGTGAGTGCATTTATTGGTCGAGATAAAATGATGGAAATCTATCAGCACGCAATTGATAAAAAATATCGGTTTTTTTCTTATGGCGATGCGATGCTTTTGAAAAAATATGATGACAAATAGAAAGAAAAAAGTCTTGCAAGAGGTTTTTGGATTTGATTCTTTTCGCCCCCTACAAGAGCAGGCAGTTGATAAGATCTTAGCCGGTGAAGATGTTTTATTAATCCTTCCGACAGGCGGTGGTAAGTCGCTTTGTTATCAGTTGCCTGCGTTGTTAATGGAAGGTATTTTGGTAGTTGTATCACCACTATTAGCACTAATGCAAGATCAAATACTAGGTTTGGAAAGTAAAGGAATTAGTGCTGCAATGCTGTCATCTATGCAAAGCATGGAGGAAATACGAGTAACTGAAGAGGCGTTAAGAAACCAAGAAATTAAAGTTTTATTTGTTGCACCAGAGCGCCTTAATAATAATTATTTTTTGTCATTCTTAGACTCGTTAAACATTGCATTTTTTGCCGTTGATGAAGCGCATTGTGTGAGCGAGTGGGGGCACGAATTTCGAGCCGATTATCGAGAATTAGGCTTGTTAAAAACTCGCTTCCCCGACATCAGTGTTGCAGCTTTTACTGCTACAGCAACACCGCAAGTTGAAAAAGACATTGTTGCGCAGTTGAATTTCAAACAAGTAGAGAATATTATTCGTGGCACAGTGTTTCGTGATAATTTGTATATTAATGCTAGTGTTAGACAAGGTAATGGTTATCAGCAGGTATTAAGTTTCTTAGAAAAACGTCAAAATGAGCAAGGCATTATCTATGCGCAATCCCGTGCTAAGACAGAATCTTTGGCTAAATTTTTACAAGAACAAGGTTTTCAAGCACAGGCATATCATGCAGGATTAAGCCCAACAGATAGGAAATCTGCTTTCGCCAATTTCGTTGGTGAAAAAACCGATATTATGGTGGCAACCATTGCTTTTGGTATGGGTATTGATAAAAGCGATATTCGTTTTGTTATTCATACTTCAATACCAAAAACCATTGAGGCGTATTATCAAGAAATTGGTAGAGCGGGTCGAGATGGAGTTTCTAGCGAAGTGCTGTTGTTATATGGTACTGCTGATATAGGTGTGCTCAGCCGCTTTATTGATGAAGTGGAAAATGAAGATTATCGTAATTTAGCGTTTGGAAAGCTCAATACCGTTAAACAGTATGCCTTCTCTGAAAGTTGTCGTCATCAAGCGCTAAGTCGTTATTTTGATGAAAATATCGAATCGTGTAAAACAATGTGCGACAGTTGTAATGAGCCCGATACTGAACGTAAAGACATTACCGAGCTGGCACAAAAATTCTTATCAACCGTTTATCGTACTGAACAACGCTTTGGACAGAATTACGTTATTGACGTGTTGAGAGGGTCAAAAGTTCAGAAAGTTCTAAACAATCAACATGAAGATCTGAGCGTTTATGGCATAGGAAAAGAGCTTAGTAAGCTTCAATGGAAGATGATTGGCGATAGGTTGCTAGAGTTAGAGTTGATCCAAGTAAGTGGTGAATATGGAAGTTTGGTGCTCACTAGTCAAGCAAGATCAGTTTTAAAATCTGAAGAATCTGTTGATATTCGTGCAGTTAATTTTAATATTAGCAATAAGGGATCGTCTTCATCCAAAAAGTCAAGGTCTACCCCATCTAAATACAATTTTGATGAAGCCATATTTGAATCGCTTCGTGCATTAAGATTGGAGATTGCAACAGAAACTGAAATGCCTGCTTATGTTATTTTTGACAATAAAACCTTGCAGGCCATGGCATACTTCTTACCCAATAATAAAGATAAATTTTTGAAAGTTAATGGTGTTGGTGAAGTTAAATATGAAAAATATGGTGAACAATTTTTAGCGTTAATCAACACACTGCGTGCTGATGATTTTCAAGAGCCAACACAATAAAGAGGTGAGTATGATTTATGAAAATGATTTAGTGATTGTAGAAATTGAGCCAAGCGAAATCCCTTGGGTGAAGGTTTTTACTCAACGAAAAATTAAAGAATTTAGCGAATGCACAGCAACAGAAAAGACTGAAATTTTTAGAATTATTGATATAGTAGAAAAGTCAATGTTAAATTATTTCGATGCAGATAAGATCAATATTGCTTCATTTGGCAACCTATTACCACATGTTCATTGGCATGTGATGGCAAGATTTGAAGGCGATAGTTATTTTCCAGAACCGATGTGGGGTACACAACAAAGAGAATCACAATTAGATCTACCTAATTTTGAGGTGTTCTTTACTCAACTAGGAGAACAACTATGAATCAACTAGAAAATCAAGAACAATTAGATCTGTTAAAGCTTGAAAAAGATGCAGTGTTGATTCTATTTGGTGGTGCACATTGTGGCGTGTGCCAAACCATTAAACCCCAAATTGATGAAAAATTCTTGCTCAAATTTCCAAATTTAGAGATGGTTTATATTGATTGTGAGCAGATGCAAGAAGTTTGTGCACAACACGGCGTTTTTTCTTTGCCAGTGGTGCAAGTATTCTTTATGGGGCAGAAATTTATTGAAGAGGTTAGAGGTTTTTCATTATTAGCATTAGAGCAGGAGATTGAAAAGACTTATGCCAAGATGAACAGCTAAAGGTTGTCTTTAATTTTTTGCAGGGTTGGAACTTCTAAGTTGAATTCATTTGCCTGATCTAACGCTCGATCGAGTCTTGCAGAGGCGGATCGACCCATACAACCATGATTAAGATCACCTTCGAAGGCTTTGATCATGCCTTGTTCTAATTC
>CAJVCM010000062.1 GCA_910595815.1 Candidatus Thioglobus plumae
ATTGTAAAGGTTAAAGAGCCTCAACCGAATGAATGTAAGATGCTTAGCAAGGATCAAATCATTTTCACTTACCTGCATCTTGCAGCAGATCCAGAACAAACTCAATTATTGATTGAATCAGGGGCAACTTGTATTGCCTATGAAACTGTCACTGATGATGAGGGGCGATTGCCATTACTAAAGCCCATGAGTGAAATAGCTGGCAGAATGTCAATCCAATCCGGCGCCCACCATTTAGAAAACACGCAAGGTGGATCCGGGGTGTTACTCAGTGGTGCCACTGGGGTAGATTCAGCTCAAGTGCTGGTACTAGGTGGTGGCGTTGTGGGCATGAATGCTGCCAAAGTGGCCCTAGGCATGGACGCTGATGTCACTATCCTTAATCGCTCAATTTCAGAGCGACTAATTAAATTTCAAAAAAAACACTCATCACAACTGACCATTGACTTATCTACGCAAGCCAATATTGAACAACAATTAAGTAGTACTGATTTGGTTATTGGTGCTGTATTAGTTGCAGGCTCTAAAGCGCCAAAGCTGATTACACGTGGCATGCTCAAGTTAATGAAAAAAGGCTCAGTTTTGGTCGATGTATCAATTGATCAGGGCGGTTGTTTTGAGACATCAACAGTGACCACACATGACAAACCAAGCTATGTGGTTGATGACATTATTCATTATTGTGTGGGTAATATGCCAGGTGCGGTCGCACAGACTGCGACTCTGGCACTCACTAACGCGACATTACCTTATGTGCTTGAACTTGCCAATAAAGGTGCTCAGAAAGCCATCTTCGATAATTCAAACTTGTTAAATGGATTGAATATTTTTCAAGGAAAAGTTACACATCAGGCGGTGGCTGAAAGCCTGGACTATCAATACAGCCCAGTTAATTTTTAAACGCCGTATTGATCCCTGTAAGCTTCGATACGCCCTATCAGAGCTTGGTCATCACCTTGTTTTAAGTAGTCAATTAAGTGGCCAAGATTAATAATACTTAGCACGGCAATACCAAAAATTTCTTCCACTTCTTGAATGGCTGATTTATCACCTTTGCCCTTTTCTTGACGGTCAACGGCAACAATCACGCCCTTGGCTTTGGCACCATTCGCATCAATAATATCCATCGCTTCACGAATCGCTGTGCCGGCAGTGATGACATCATCAATGATTAAAATATCGCCTTCCAATGCATGGCCAACAATATCGCCACCTTCACCATGTGTTTTGGCTTCTTTACGATTAAAACTGTACGGTACATTTTTACCAAATGAATCATTCAGTGCCATCGCGCAAGCGGTGGCTAGTGGGATGCCTTTATAGGCTGGGCCAAATAGCACATCAAAGTCAAGTCCGCTCTCAGTAATGGCTTGGGCATAAAACTTGCCTAATTTTGAGAGATGCTCGCCAGTATTAAACGAGCCTGCGTTAAAGAAGTAAGGGCTAACACGGCCAGATTTAAGTGTGAATTCGCCAAATTTTAGTGCGCCAATTTCTAACATAAAATCCACAAAGTCTTTTTGATACTGCTGCATACAATCCTCTTAAATCATTAAAATATTTCCAATGAAGAGAATTATAACGGCTAACGTCAACGGAATTCGTGCAGCTGAGCGAAAAGGTTTTTTTGAGTGGATGAAAACTCAAAATGCAGATGTTGTTTGTGTGCAAGAAATCAAAGCGCAAGAAGATCAATTAGATGATAAATTCTATCCAAAAGGCATACACACCTATTACAAACCTGCCGAGCGTAAAGGCTATAGTGGTACGGGTTTATACTGCAAACAAAAACCCGATCAAGTTATTTTCAGCCCTTGGAAGGATATTGATTTTGAGGGTCGTTTTATTCAAGCTGATTTTGGCAATCTCAGTGTTATTTCCATTTACATTCCTTCTGGCTCAGCCAAACAAGAACGTCAAGATTATAAGATGGCATTTATGACTGAGCGCTTTATGCCTTATCTTCAACAACTACAAGAAGACGGTCGAGAATACATTGTCTGTGGTGACATCAATATCGTACACAAACCAATTGATATTAAAAATTTCAATGGCAATAAAAATCGTTCAGGCTGTTTGCCGGAAGAGCGGGCGTGGATGGAAGAACTATTCACACAAACAGGTTTTATTGATGCCTTTCGAGAGATCAATCAAGAAGCAGATCAATACACTTGGTGGTCTAATAGAGGGCAGGCTTGGGCTAATAATACAGGCTGGCGTATTGACTACCATATTCTCAGTGCCAACCTTAAGGGCACGCCTCAACGTGTTGAAATTTATAAAGACGAACGTTTTTCTGATCATTCGCCACTCATCATTGATTACGACTTATGAGTGAGAAAGTCGTGCACAAAATTCAAAGTTTTGTCAGGCGCTCTGGCCGACTAACACTTGGACAAAGAACTGGTTTGATTGATCTTTGGCCACAATTTGGTGTCGACATTCCTAGCGGAATAATTGATCTAAACAGCTTATTTAAAAAAATCCAACCTATTACGCTAGAGATTGGATTCGGCAATGGGGATAGCCTGTTAGAGATGGCGATTAATGCACCTGATCAAAATTTCTTGGGTATTGAAGTTTATGAGGCTGGCATAGGCAGATTGATTAACGAGGCCAATAAACACCAGCTTAGCAACTTAAAAATCATCAAAGCCGATGCAGTTGAAGTACTTGAACATCATATCAAAGACGATAGTTTTGATACGTTTCAACTGTTCTTCCCCGACCCATGGCATAAGAAGAAACACCATAAGCGCCGAATTATACAAACTGATTTCCTGGATTTGATTTCAAACAAACTGCAAGATGGCGGCACAATGCACATGGCAACAGATTGGGAAAACTACGCTGAATACATGATGGTAACACTAGAAAAGCACCCCCACTTTAAAAACGCCATGGGTGCCCATAAATATTCATTAAGACCTGAACATCGGCCGATTACTAAATTCGAACGCCGAGGTGAACGACTAGGGCACGGTGTTTGGGATTTAATTTTTATTAACGAGAAATAATTATGATCTTTCCTTTATTTGTAATTGTCACCTTACTTGAAATCTATGTATTGGTATCCGTGGGTGAATCGATTGGCGGGTTTTCTACCATTTTATTAGTCATTATTACCGCATTGATCGGCTCTACTTTGCTTAAACAACAAGGCTGGTCAACCATGGCCAAAGCACAAAATGCTATGGCGAACGGGCAAACACCAGCATTTGAGATGATGGAAGGCGTGGTGATCTTAATCTCAGGTGTGTTGTTATTAACACCCGGATTTATTACTGACGCTGTTGGCTTGTTAGGACTAATGCCTTGGTCTCGAGCTTATTTTATTGATCGCATTCTAAGAAAAAATGCAAAAAAGGTATTTTCTCAGAACAATACGGTGTTCATCCATAAAGGCCAATCATCCGAGAAAAAAGACAAGGGTAAAGATAAAAAAGACACCATTGAAGGCGAATTTTGGGAAGACTAAAAACCTTAGAAGAGTGGCTTAATTGGCAAGAGAGCTTGCACACCCAAGAAATTGACCTTGGGCTCGAGCGCATACAAAAAGTCTATCAAAAATTATTTCCAGATGGCGTTCCTTTTCAAGTCATCACTGTTGCAGGCACTAACGGTAAAGGCTCTACCATTGCTTTTATCGATAGTATTTATCAACAATCAGATTTTAAAGTTGGCGCTTTTACCTCGCCACACCTTATTAAATATAACGAGCGGTTTAGCGTTAATGGTGAAATGGCGAGTGATGAAAGCATCTGCCAAGCCTTTGATACAATTGAAACGCTTCGAGGTGAAACCTCTTTAACCTATTTTGAATTCTCAACCTTAGCGGCATTGGTGATTTTTGCTCATGAAAAAGTAGCGGTTGCAGTCTTGGAGATTGGGCTAGGTGGCCGACTCGACTCGGTAAATGTAGTCAACCCAAATGTGAGTGTCATTACCAATATCGCCATTGACCATACTGACTATTTAGGCGATACACGCGAAGCCATCGGCTTTGAGAAAGCCGGCATTATGAGGTGTGATACGCCTTGTATTTGTGGCGATCAAAATCCGCCCACCTCCATTCAAAAACAAGCTGATAATATTGATGCATTGCTTTTGTTTATCAACGAACCTTATCAAGGCACTATCACCCTGAGAGGCGAACATCAGCAATACAATGCCGCCCTTGCGATTGAAGCAGTTAATCAACTACAGTCGACGCTCCCTGTAGATAGAAATCAACTATCTACAGGACTACAGAAAGCCAATATTTTGGCTCGTTTTCAAGTCAAAATGGTCAATAATAAAACCATTGTGCTAGACGTTGCTCATAATGAGGCAGCCACCAAGGTCCTGGCCGAAACCTTGAAAGCAGAAAAAGTACCAACCTTGGCAATTTTCTCAGCACTTAAAGATAAAAATATTGAACTCATGATTAGCTCGATAGAGCCTTGCATTGATGAATGGTTAATCGTGCCACTTTCAGTCAATCGTGCCATCAGCACCCACGACTTGGTCGAGAAATTTAGCCTGTCCAGCAAAATCACTATTTGCAAAGACATGGCGGCTGCCCTCCATCAAGCTCTGAACACACAGCAGCAACGCGTTGTTGTTTTCGGATCGTTCCACACCGTGGCTGATGCCATGAATATTCTAGATAAATATTAAACCTTCATGGTCTACGCATAGCAATATAATCTTGTAAAATTAGCGATTAACTAAGGAGTAAGAATGAGTGAATTTTTTGCAAATATTTGGGAAACGATTGGCCTGTTGGTTTGGTCCGACTGGCTAACAATTGCCGTCTTGATCGGCTTCCTTGTGTTCGGCATTAAACGCGGACTTGCTAAAGAGTTAATCAATTTAGCATTTTTAGTATTAGCGATTTTTATTGCCTGGCTCTTTTACCAAGAGCTTGCCAAAACATCTATTATCACTTGGCTATTGCTTTCTCATCAGTCTCACCTGGCTATTGCTTTCGGCGGTATTTTTATCGGCGTGTTGCTCATCAAAAGAGTATTGTACAAGCTCACTGAAATCTCTTCCACTGTCAGCAATCCTTGCGCACTAAACAAACTGTTTGCATTCTTGGTGTTCTTTACTGCTGCTGCAGCGCTTAGTTGGTATTATCTAGATTTGATTGCAGGTCTTGCACTTATGGAGATTGTCGTTACCAGTGAGTCACTCAGGATCTGGCTATCTTTCGGCATTGTCTTTATGATTATCGTAGGCGTGTGTTCCTCTATATCGAGCGTGCTTAATGTCTCTATTGACTCGAGCAAGCCTTGCTTATTGTCACCTTTTTTTCAAAAGATTTTAAATGGTTTGCACCGTGCAGACAGCGCACTCAATGCGCGAGACATTGACAGCACTAAAAACAAACTACTAGGCGGTTTAATTGGGCTAATCAAAGGCTCATTAGTAATCCTGATCATGGTGCTGGTCTTACAAAGTGTAGAGTGGGTTTCTCAGCAATATTATTGGGTTGAAACTAAAGGTATGCTCAGAATCTTTCAAGATGTGGCTTCAGATATAAAGCCTGAATTATCACAGCATTTATTATTTATCGAAAACGAAATAAGGAAGTAAGCTATGTGCGGTATTGTCGGCATTTTATCCACCACTAAAAAAGATACGGCACTTTATATCTACGATGCCTTGACCATTCTTCAACACCGAGGGCAAGATGCCGCTGGTATTGTCACTTCGCACAAGGGTCGTTTTTACATGCGCAAGTCAAATGGCTTAGTTAAAAATTCATTTAGAACCAAGCACATGTCCAAACTCTTGGGTGATATGGGTATTGGTCATGTGCGCTACCCAACAGCTGGTAGCTCATCTGGTGCAGAAGCTCAACCTTTTTATGTGAATTCACCTTACGGTATTGCCTTTGCTCATAACGGCAATCTAACCAATACCAAGCAACTCGAAAAAGAATTATTCGAGCAAGACTTACGCCACATTAACACCAATTCTGATTCTGAGATTTTGCTTAATGTATTTGCCAGTGAATTAGCAAAATTAAAAAAACAACGCATTAACGAACAGGATATTTTTGATTCAGTAACTCAAGTACACAAACGTGTACGTGGCGCTTATGCCACCATAGGCATGATCCCAGGGTATGGTATTTTTGGCTTCCGTGATCCAAACGGTATCCGCCCACTTATTTTAGGAGAGCGCACAACCGAAGGTGGCACTAAGTATATGCTGGCCTCTGAAAGCGTTGCATTAACTGCATTAGGCTATGAGATCACGCGCGATATCAAGCCAGGTGAAGCTGTTGTTATTGATAGAAAAGGCAATGTCTCTACACAACAGTGTGCTGACAACCCTAAATATTCACCTTGTATTTTCGAGTTTGTCTACTTTGCTAGACCAGATTCAGTAATAGACAATATATCGGTTTACAAATCACGTCTTAGAATGGGTGAACGACTTGCTGCAAAAATCCACAAAGAATGGGATGTGGATGAAATCGATGTAGTAATTCCAATCCCTGATACTTCTCGCGTCGCCGCCTTGCAATTAGCTCATGAGTTAGAAGTTAAATACTCTGAAGGTCTAATTAAGAATCGTTACATTGCACGTACTTTTATAATGCCTGGACAAAAACAGCGCAAAAAATCAGTACGTCAGAAGCTCAGCACCATTGAATTAGAATTTAAAGGTAAGAACGTTTTGCTGGTGGATGACTCTATTGTGCGCGGCACCACCAGTCAACAAATTGTACAAATGGCACGTGATGCAGGCGCTAACAAAGTGTTCTTTGCCTCAGCTGCACCACCGGTACGTCACCCGAATGTATACGGCATCGACATGTCTAGTGAAAAGGAGTTTATTGCACACGATAAAGATGTTGATCAAATTTGCCAAGCTATTGGTGCCGACAAACTGATTTATCAAGATTTAGACGACCTTATCTGGTGTGTCCAGCAAGGCAATCCAGATATTGCTGAGTTTGACTGCTCTTGTTTTGATGGTAAATATGTCACTCAAGATATTGACAAAAACTATCTTGATCAAATTGAATCATTGCGTTCTGATTCTGCCAAGCAGAAAAACAACATCAACGAAAGCTCTGAATTGATTTGTAATGATGTAGAATAAGACCTATTTAACGATTATTTCCCAGACATGAAAGACTTAAAATTCGATACTAAAGCCATACGAGAAGGCTATCGAACCACCCAGGAACAAGAACATTCAGAGGCTATTTTTTTAACCTCAAGCTTTGTCTTTGATTCTGCTGAACAAGCAGCTAACCGATTTTCTAAAGAAGAGCCGGGCAATATCTATGCGCGCTTCACCAATCCGACAGTTGATGCTTTTGAAAAGAAGCTAGCCGCACTTGAAGGTGCCGATGCCTGCGTTGCCACATCAAGCGGCATGGCGGCAATCTTTGCTAGCATCATGGCTTTGGTTGAATCGGGTGATCATATTGTGGCTTCGCGCAATATGTTTGGCACCTCTATTGTCTTATTAAACACCATTGTTAGTAAATTTAATGTTGGCATTAGTTATGTTGATTTGAGTGATTTATCCCAATGGGAAAATTCAGTTCAAGACAATACAAAATTATTTTTATTAGAGACTCCATCCAACCCACTGGGTGAGGTGGTAGATATCACCGCACTTAGCAAAATCAGCCAAGCCAACAATATTTTACTGGCGGTTGATAATGCAATTTTATCTCCAGCATTACAAAACCCAATCAAACTAGGGGCAGATATTGTGATTCACTCGGCCACCAAATATATTGATGGTCAGGGTCGATGCTTGGCAGGTGCGGTATTGGGTAGTGAAGCAATTATTGAGCAGATCAGCGGCTTTACTCGTGCAACAGGGCCAAGCCTTAGCGCTTTTAACGCCTGGATTGTACTCAAAGGCTTAGACACATTAAGTTTGAGAATGAAAGCGCATTCAGACAATGCACTTAAACTGGCAACGTGGTTACAAGTCCAAGATCAAGTTGAAAAGGTACATTATTTAGGTTTGGAATCTCATCCAGATCACGCTTTAGCTAACATCCAACAATCTGGTTTTGGTGGCATTGTCTCATTTGAAGTTAAAGGCGGTCGTGGAGCGGCGTTTAAAGTGATTAATGCGACTGAAATACTCTCTATTACCGCAAATCTCGGCGACACTAAAACCACCATTACTCACCCAGCAAGCACCACGCATGGACGACTAACTGATGATGAGAAAAAACAAGCTAATATCACTGAAGGCCTCATTAGAATCTCAGTTGGATTAGAAGATATAGGTGATGTTATAAATGACATCAGCAAAGGGCTTTGAAGTATAATTTTCTGTAAATATAGATACAAGGACTGATTGATGCAAAACTCTTATTCATACGATGAATTAATCAAATGCGGTAACGGTGAGTTATTTGGCCCCGGTAACGCACAATTACCACAGCCGCCTATGTTAATGTTTGATCGCATTACACTAATCACAGACGAGGGTGGAAAATACGGTAAAGGCCAAATTGTTGCAGAGCTTGATGTTAAGCCTGATTTATGGTTTTTTGGTTGTCACTTTAATGACGATCCAGTAATGCCTGGCTGTTTAGGTTTAGATGCGATGTGGCAGTTAATTGGTTTTCACTTAGGCTGGCTCGGCGGCCCTGGTCGTGGTCGTGCGCTGGGTGGTAGCATTAAATTTACAGGTCAAGTATTACCAACAGCCAAAAAAGTGGTTTATAGAATTGATTTATCGCGCGTCATTGCGCGCAAGCTATACATGGGTATTGGCGATGCCACTATGGAAGTTGATGGCAAAATTATTTACGAAGCTACTGATTTAAAAGTAGGTTTGTTCACCGATACAAGTGGTTTCTAATGAATAGAGTTGTTGTTACCGGCATGGGTATTGTTTCTAGCTTAGGCGCAAACTGCGGCGAAGTATTAGAGTCTTTAAAAACGGCCAAATCAGGCATTAAATTTGATGAAAAATATGCCGAATTAGGCATGCGCTCTCACGTATCTGGCCAAATTGCTGAAATCGACTCTAGTGAAGTTATTGATCGTAAAATGAAACGCTTTATGGCAGATGCTGCGATTTATAGCGCAATGGCCTTAGATGAAGCTATCAAACAATCTGGCTTAACTGAAGATCAAATTTCTAATCCACGCACAGGCCTAATTATGGGTTCTGGTGGCGCGTCTAATCAAAACGTAGTCGAAGCAGCAGACATCTTAAGAGAAAAAGGTATTAAACGTGTTGGCCCTTATCGAGTGCCACGCACCATGGGCTCAACCACTTCAGCCTGCCTTTCAACTATGTTCAAAATTAAAGGCATTAATTATTCAATTAGCTCCGCTTGCTCAACCAGTGCACACTGTATTGGCAATGCAATGGAGCAAATCCAAATGGGCAAACAAGATGTTGTTTTTGCTGGTGGTGGTGAAGAGCTAGATTGGTCATTAACTGTATTATTTGATGCCATGGGCGCCTTATCTTCTAAGTACAACGATACCCCTGAACAAGCTTCTCGTGCTTATGATGCAGACCGTGATGGTTTTGTTATCTCTGGTGGTGGTGGTGCTTTAGTGCTTGAATCATTAGAACATGCTGAAGCGCGCGGTGCTTTGATATTGGCCGAACTTACTGGTTATGGCGCAACTTCCGATGGTTACGACATGGTCGCTCCATCTGGCGAAGGCGCCAAGCGCTGTATGGAATTAGCAATCTCAACCGTTGATGGTCCAATTGATTATATTAATGCGCATGGTACCTCAACACCGGTAGGAGACACAAAGGAGCTAGGCGCTATTAAAGAAGTATTTGGTAGCAACGTACCTTATGTCGGGTCAACCAAATCTCTATCAGGTCACGCACTGGGTGCGGCTGGCGTAAATGAATCCATATATTCACTACTCATGCTGAAGAATAACTTTATGGCAGAGTCTGTCAATATTGAAAATCTTGATGAAGCTGCAAAAGGCGTTCCAATTGTACAATCTACAACGATTCAATCGCTCAACCGTGTGATGTCAAATAGTTTTGGATTTGGTGGTACAAACGCTTGCTTAGTGTTTGAAAATTTTAAGAAATAAATCGCTTTAATAAATACAAAAAAGCCGCTAATGTTAGCGGCTTTTTTATTATTCGATGGGTTAATTCTTATGGTCTAGCGTCAATCTCTTTTGCTTCTTTTTCTGATGGTAGCAAGTCTTCCTTACTAATACCCAAAGCTAAAATCATCGAGCTGGCTACATAAATAGAAGAGTAAGTACCAATCACCACACCAATCAGTAGGGCCAACGCAAAACTGTGGATAATCTCACCGCCTAAAAAGAAGAGCGCGAACAGTACCAGCAACGTTGTTAATGACGTCATAATGGTTCTAGAAAGAGTTTGATTCAATGCGCCATTAATAATCTTTGCAGGGTCAACATGACGAGTAGAGAGGAAGTTTTCACGAATTCGGTCAAACACCACAATGGTGTCATTCAACGAGTAACCAATCACCGCAAGAATCGCCGCTAATACCGTTAAATCAAACTCTATTTGTAATAATGAAAACACACCTAGGGTAATAATTACATCGTGAATTAAAGCCGATATCGAGCCCAAGGCAAAACGGTACTCAAAACGGAACGCTACATAAATCAAAATACCAATCAATGCATACAGCATTGCTAAGCCACCATCATTAGTGAGCTCTTCACCTACCTTAGGTCCGACAAACTCAACACGGCGGATATCAACATCATCGCCCAATAAACGAATAATCTTACTGCTTAATTTCGCACTGGAAATATCCTGAGGCTTGAGACGAATCAAGATCTCATTAGTCGAACCAAAATATTGTACATTTGCACTTTTAAATTGAGCCTTGTCTAATGTGTTACGCACCACTGACAAATCCACGCTCTCTTGATAGCCAACCTCAATTAAGGTGCCACCGGTAAAATCAATACCAAGCTTAAGACCTTGTGTTGATATCGAGAATATTGAAACGGCCATCAGCATCAATGACATAACAATGGCATACTTACGCTTACCAACAAAATCAATCGTAGGGATCTTTAGTGCCTTCATATTGATAACTCCTTTAGCTTCTTACCGCCGTAAATTTTATTAATAATAGCCCTCGAAACAATAATAGCCGTAAACATTGAAGTCACAATACCAATCGATAAAGTAATAGCAAAGCCTTTAATCGGCCCCGTACCAAAACTAAATAATACTAATGCGGCAATTAACGTGGTGATATTAGCATCTGCAATGGTTAATACCGCCTTGTCATAGCCACTTGAGATGGCTTTTTGGATATTACTTTGCGCACCCAACTCTTCTTTAATACGCTCAAAAATCAGCACGTTGGCATCCACCGCCATGCCGACCGTTAATACGATGCCGGCAATACCTGGCAAGGTTAATGTAGCTTGCAAGAGTGACAACACTGCCACAATCATGACCAAATTAAGCGTTAAGGCAATATTAGCCACTAGGCCAAATACTCGATAACGAATCGCCATAAATAATAAAACTAAAGCAAAGCCGGAAATAACAGACAACACACCTTTTTCAATATTATCTGCACCTAGACTCGGACCAATGGTGCGTTCTTCAATAATCTCAATCGGTGCCGAAAGCGAGCCCGCTCTAAGCAATAGAGCTAAGTTACGTGCTTCACGTGCACTATCAATACCTGTGATCTGAAAACGTGTTGAAAAAGTACCTTGAATCGTAGCTGCATTAATAATATCTTTCGTGGTACTACGTTTTTTAACAATCTTGCCATCTTTACGTAATGTCTCGACTTTATTCTCAATAAACACCACAGCCATACGACTATACAAATATTTTTTAGTGGTGTCCAACATAGAGCGCCCGCCCGCACTGTCTAGGGTGATATTAACCATTGGCGTGTTATTTTCTTGGTCTACGCCTGAAGAGGCTCCCGTAATATTTTCACCCGTAGCAATCACTCGAGTTTTTAACAATAATGGCCGTCCATCTTTAAAATAGTAAAGTTTCGAACCTGCTGGGGTTCTGCCTGATTGAATAGCCGTTTGTGGGTCATTCTTCTCATCTACTAATCTAAATTCTAATGTAGCAACCGCACCCAAGATTTCTTTAGCACGCGCTGTATCTTGCACGCCTGGCAATTGCACCACAATACGCTCCAACCCTTGCTGCTGAATAATTGGCTCTGCCACACCTAGCTCGTTAACTCGATTCCTTAGCGTGGTAATATTTTGTTTTAAGGCGCTGCTTTTGGCTATTTTTTGTGCATCATCACTAATAATCACTTGAACCAGTAATTCATCTTGATTATCGGTTTCAAGCACGACTAAATCACTAAGATCTGATTTAATACGCACCAATGCTTTATCTTTTAACTCAAGCGTTTTAAAACGAATAGCAATACTATCGCCTTCCTTCTTAATACTCTTGTATAGACGGCCATCACGCAATAAAGTGCGTAATTCATTATAATATTTATCAATCGACATTGATAATACTGCTTGCATATCCACTTCCAATAAGAAATGTACGCCGCCTCGAAGATCTAGTCCTAACGACATAGCTCTACCACCCAAATCCGATAACCATAATGGAACTGAAGGGGCTAGATTAAGCGCAACCACATAATTACGACCTAACTCTGTTTTGAGCAAATCCTTAGCAGACAGCTGAGATTCATTATTTTCAAAACGCACCAAGATACGGCGGTTTGACAACCCTGCTGATTTATAACGAATGCTCTTTGCTTTTAGAACGTTTGTAACTTTAGCTAGATCAGATGGCTCAATAGCAGCATCACCTGCGCTGGATATTTGCACTGCTAAATCTGAACCAAAGACATTTGGCAAAGCATAAAGTGCTGATAATAACAAGAAAAAAGCGATTAACGCATTTCTTAAACCGGAGTAATGATTCATGGGCTTATTTATACCTTAAAGTTAGATCTTGACGCTGCCTTTTGGTAGCTTTTGATTAATGCCTTGCTTCTGAACTTTGATTACCACACCATCGGCAATTTCCAATGTCGCAAAAGATTCATCCACTGACATTACCTTAGCCACAACACCGCCGTTAGTGACCACTTCGTCACCTTTTTTTAGCGCTGTTAAAAGAGCTTTATGATCTTTTGCACGTTTTTGCTGTGGTCTAATTAATAAGACATACATAACCAAAAGCAAAAGCCCTGGTAATATCAATTGGCTCAAACCTGATGGATCTGAGTTGATGCCATCGGCAGCAGCAAATGCGGGTGGTACGATTAAGTCTAATAAGTTCATTGTTATCTCCAAATAAAAAATTAATTAATGACGGTAATGCCGCCCATGTAACTGTGTAACACGTCGGGCACCCTAATACTGCCGTCGGCTTGCTGATGGTTTTCCAATACTGCCACCAAGGTTCTACCCACCGCTAAACCCGAACCATTGAGCGTGTGCAATAATTCTGGTTTATTGGTTTCAGGATTTTTCCATCTAAGCTGTAAGCGTCTCGCCTGAAAATCTTCAAAACAAGAGCAAGATGATATCTCACGATACGCATTTTGCCCCGGCAGCCAAACTTCTAAGTCGTAAGTTTTAGCGGCTGAAAACCCCAAATCACCCGCACATAAATTGACTTTACGATACGGCAGCTCTAGCGCTTGTAAAATACTCTCAGCATGCCCGGTCAGCTCTTCCAATAGTTGATACGAATCCTGAGCTTTCGCCACTTGTACTAACTCTACTTTTTCAAACTGATGCTGACGAATCAGGCCCCGTGTATCGCGACCATAGGAGCCTGCCTCAGAACGAAAGCTCGGTGTATGCCCTACAAATTTGAGTGGCAAATCAGCTTCTTTAACAATCGTATCTCGGACCATATTAGTAATTGGCACTTCACCTGTTGGAATCAAATAAAGCGTCTTCGCCTCACCCTCTTCACCGTGTAAGTGGGTTTTAAATAAGTCTGCTTCAAATTTAGGCAATTGGCCGGTGCCAGTTAATGATTCTGCGTTGACCAAGTA
Organism: Candidatus Thioglobus plumae; assembly: GCA_910595815.1. Lineage (GTDB taxonomy): Bacteria > Pseudomonadota > Gammaproteobacteria > PS1 > Pseudothioglobaceae > Thioglobus_C > Thioglobus_C plumae. Next base: position 13,979 of record CAJVCM010000062.1, read on the forward strand.
CGGCACATAAGCTTCAGTATAGCCATTATTCTCAACATGTTGATCCAGCATAAACTGAGTTAACGCCCGGTGTAAACGCGCAATCTTACCGGTCATAACTGAAAAACGTGCGCCCGATATCTTAGCAGCAGTTTCAAAATCTAACCCATGCGCTTCACCTAAATCAACATGGTCTTTAACTTCAAAATCATATTGCCCTGGCTCACCCCATTTTGACACCTCAACATTATCATCTTCAGAGTTTCCTTCTGGTACTGATTCATGAGGGATATTCGGCATAGCCATGACAATATCATCAATCTGCGCTTGAATAGATTGTAACTCTGATTTAGCCTCATCGAGTTTATCACCCAAATCAGCCACAGCGTCTAACAATGGCTTAATGTCCTCGCCTGCCGCTTTGGCATTGCCAATAGCTTTTGATTGAGTGTTACGTAGGTTTTGCAACTCTTGAGCCTCAACCTGATTTTTTTTTCGTTTATTTTCTAAACCATTCAACTCATTGATATCAAAAGAAAAATTTCGCTTCTTTAGGGCTATTTCAACTGCTTCAATGTCTGATCTAAGTTGCTTTTTACTTAACATAGGTATATAATGGTTTACTAATATAGATTGAATACCTAGAAATCGCAGTATTCACTTAAAAACTTACTTGGGAAATTATACTATGTTCAACTCATTTACAGGCGATGATGCATGCAAACTAATAGCTAATGGCGCACAATTGGTCGACGTTCGATCAAGTGCAGAATTTTCTCGTGGCTCACTACCTAACGCTATCAACCTGCCTCTACAATCAATCATGGGGGCTAAGAATATAATTGATGATGATAAAGACGTCATTGTATATTGTGTCACAGGCGCACGTTCATCAACGGCTAAGAACTATTTAGTACAAATGGGCTTTGATAAAGTGCATGATTTAGGCTCTTTCAGAAACTACAACTGCGAATAATTCCCCTTTGTAATTACCGGTAATTAACACGAGATTGCTTGTTAAAATTCTCATATACAATAATAATAGCGAAGTTGCATGAGAGTTAAAAGCAAGTGGCATAAAACACAAGTTAAAACCATTGAAGATATTGGCGGAGCGATGGCGTTTATTTGCTGGCGTATTACCAAAAATCATCTTGAAGATCTAATCAATGAAGGCTTTGTGATTGAAAAAGAGCAAGTCTTTGATGTGATTGCTGAGTACCTGTGCTTCCTTATCCAATCAATAGATCGTTTAGTCTTTAAGACGCTCAATACCGAACAACGACAAGAGCTCATTAATAAGCTGGCTAAACAGTCTGCCTTTTACTACCAAGAAAATAAAGAAGATCGTATCGGTGAAGGCAATCATTGGAAGGCGTTTGTTAATACCTACAATCAACGTTCACAAGATTATTCAGATTATGACTTTGTTAATAACGAGCCAGATTATCATTTTTTAAGATACTTTGCTGAAAAGGTTAAATTAGCAACGACAGATGTCGATGAAAAATGGATTGTGCAGCAAATGATTGAGATTCAAGCGCCAAAGGCTTTTAAAAAAATCAGCCAAAGTGTGGACGATTTAGTATCGGTCAATAGCATTATCTCTAAAGAAGACCAAGTCAAGGAAAAAGAGAACAAAGTCTCTCGTTCAAAACGCCCATCAACTAGATCGGACTTACAATAAGTATATGCGCGAATAAATAATTCTTAATAACAAACATAATTAGGCGTTAATAATGATTTCAATGTGTCCAAGCTGTAGCGGATTAAACAACATTCCAGTAGCAAAATTAAACGATAAACCAAAATGTGGAAAATGTAAAAATCCATTATACAAAGGCGAGCCGATTTCAATGACTGGCATGCAACTCACGCGTTCGATTGAAAAAACCGATGAATTATTAGTGGTAGATTTTTGGGCAACTTGGTGTGGTCCATGCCAACAGTTCGCACCGACTTTTGAACAAGTTACCGCACAATTGGAACCTAAAGCACGTTTTATCAAAATCGAAACTGAAAAAGAACAAGCAATTTCTGCCAAGTACGACATTCGCTCCATTCCAACATTAGCTATCTTTAAAAATGGCAAAGAGGTTGATCGAGTATCCGGTGCACTCAATGCACACGACTTTACTAATTGGGTAAATCAATACTTATAGATAGTAAATTAGTCCATTTTTAATATTTACTAAATTTTTAGAAAAAACGCAATAAAACTCTATTTTTAGACTGTTTACAGCTAAAAACAACCATTTTTTGACTAAATTTACGTTTTTTCATTAATGATTTTGATTATTTTCTATATTTTATCTTTGCTGATGTACTGAAAATCTACCAACAATATCTTCCAACTTAACAATAAAATTTCTGGTGCTCTTAAAATATTCATCCAGTTAGATGCAAGTCTTTGATTTTATCAAGAAGATCTAACCTGAATTTCAGACAAAAAAATACCCCAGCATCATCGATGTCTGGGGTATTTTGAATTTAAAGCCTAGCAATGTCCTACTCTCACATGGGGAGACCCCACACTACCATCGGCGCTAAGTGGTTTCACTTCTGAGTTCGGGATGGGATCAGGTGGGTCACACTCGCTATTGTCACTAAGCAAACT
>CAJVCM010000063.1 GCA_910595815.1 Candidatus Thioglobus plumae
TCAACTTATTGATTAATACCATCGATAAAAGCTTTAAAGAGTCTTGTTGTGATGGTTGGCATATGACCACCAACGAGATGCTTAATTTAAAATCAAGACCCTGCGCCGATGACAAAATTTTAGGCGCATCGACTCATGATCTTAATGAGGCGCTCAAAGCGCAAGAATTAGGCGCAGACTTTGTAGTGATTTCCCCAGTTCAAGCCACAAAAACTCATCCTGATACAGCGCCATTAGGTTGGGATGCTGCCATCGAGGTAGTAAACAAACTTAACATTCCTGTGTATTTCTTAGGTGGTATGGGTTTAAACGATTTAGACCGAACACTAAAAATTGGCGCCCAAGGTATTGCCGGGGTAAGCGCCTTTTAATTAAACTTAGATTCAGCTCTAGCCAGAGTCAGTACATCACAAGATCCAACCCCAGCTTTAAGTACAACTTTTGTTAATTCGTTAAGACTCGACCCCGTCGTCATCACATCATCCACTAACAGTACGCTTTGATAATTCATGGACTGCGCTTTAAATGCACCTTTGATTTCTTGTCTACGTTGCTCAGGATTAAGCGCTGATAGTGGCTGTGTGGCTTTAATTCGATTAACGCTATGAGCATCAATTATTGTGTTGGTTTTTTTGCTAATCACGCTGAGTAATTCCAACACCTGATTATAGCCACGCTCCGCCATTCTACCGCGGCTCAGTGGCATAGGAATAATGGCGTCATATTCAACACCTTTACTGATAATAGACTGATACAAGTCATATAATTGATGTGAGAAATAATCGCCCACACAAAGTCGATGATCAAACTTAAAAATCTTGATTAAATCTGCAATAGCATCTTGGTAATCATACAAAGTATAAGCGTGATTAAAAACTGGGGCGTGTGCTAAGCATTGCCCACAAAAATCTAATTTACCGCTAATAGGATGAGCGCAAGACTGGCATCTAGGCTGGTGATTGCTAAAGCTAGACTCGCACTCGTGACACACACAGAACTTGGCGCTTTCTGCACAAAGTACGCAAGATTGGTCAGGAATAAGTGCGTTTAATCGCGAGTAAAAACCCATGTTAAATCATCAGACATAGTTTGTCTAAATTGATAACCTTCAACATTAAAATCTTTGAGTAATTCTGGATCGGTGAGTCTATTTTTAATCATATAATTCACCATCAAGCCGCGCGCACGTTTTGCGTAAATACCGATAATTTTATAAGTATCGTTTTTAAGTTCTTTAAAAGCAATATTAACAATCTTAGCATTGATCGATTTTTTATCAATGCCTTTAAAATATTCATTAGACGCTAGGTTAATAATCACTTCAGACTCATCTTCATTCAACACTTGTGAAATTTGATCACCCCAAAATTCATACAGATTTTTGCCTTGGCCATTTTTGAGCTTGGTTCCCATTTCTAAACGGTAAGGCTGTATTAAATCAAGCGGCCTGATAACGCCATATAAGCCAGACAGCATACGTAAATGACCTTGTGCAAATTCAAAATCATCCAATGACAAACTCTGTGCATCAATGCCGTTGTAAACATCACCCTTAAATGCTAACAGTGCTTGTTTGGCATTGCCCAGTGTAAAAGGCGTGCTAAAAGTTTGAAAACGATCAAAGTTTAACTTGGATAATTTATCACTAATCGACATTAGGCTTGCAATATCATCCTGTGTTTTTCCCTTCAGTAAATCAACCAAAACTTGGGATTGTTCAATTTGACGTGTTTGCGTGAATACGTCAATCTGCGCCGGTTCAAAATCTTGCGTTTTAGATGGGGAAATAACAGCTAACATCGATTTGGAAATAAGATTAAAAAATTAAAAAATATTCTACCCGAAAATTATTCGAAAAAACACTACTAACGTCACGTATTTGAGGATATTTAGTCGAGTCTTTTACGATATAATTTAGAGGATTTTTTTCGATTTTTATTTAGGTCTTTACCCACATGAAAGAACAACTATTACACCTGCCTAAACCTCACGGTCTTTACCATCCAAATAATGAGAAGGAGAACTGTGGTGTCGGCTTTATTGCACATATTAAGGGTAAGCCTTCACATCAAATTACCGCTGATGCATTAGAGATGCTAGCACGTATGGATCACCGTGGTGGTTGTGGTTGTGAGTCTAACACGGGTGATGGCGCAGGTATTCTCACCGATATTCCGCATACATTTTTTATCAAAGAAATTAAAGCAGATTTTAATATTGATGTGACGCCAGGCAATTATGGCATTGGTAATATTTTTCTACCACAGGACGATAACGAAAGAGCGCACTGCATAAGTGTACTAGAAAAGACTATTGAAGACGAAGGTCAAACGTTGGTGGGTTGGCGTGATGTGCCAGTTGACGCCGATAAAGCCGATGTAGGCCATACCGCCAGAGAATCTCAGCCGGTTATTAAACAACTGATTATTGCCAGTGCAGATGGCATTGATAACAAAGCATTCGAACGCGCCTTGTTCGTTATTAGAAAGTACGCGTCAAATGCCATTCGTACCGACGAATCTTTATCTCAAGCATTATTATTCTATGTTTGTAGTTTATCAACCACTGTCATTATCTACAAAGGCATGTTGATGGGTTCACAAGTGCTTGATTTTTATACTGATTTATCAAATCCTGAGTATGCTACTTATTTGGCTATGGTGCATTCGCGCTTTTCGACCAACACATTCCCGTCTTGGGATCGAGCTCAGCCATGCCGTTACATGTCACACAATGGTGAAATCAACACTCGACAAGGTAACTACAACTGGATGCGTGCTCGAGAAGGCGTACTAGAGAGCGAATTATTTAAAGATAACTTATCTAAAACACTACCAGTGATTGAAACTGAAGTATCGGACTCAGGTAGTTTTGACAACGTTTTAGAGTTCTTAATGATGAACGGTCGCACCCTGCAAGAAGCGGTACTGATGATGGTGCCCGAAGCTTGGCAAAATGACGACAACATGAGTGATGAGAAAAAAGCATTTTATGAATATTACTCAAATGTGATGGAGCCCTGGGATGGTCCTGCCTCTATCGCCTTTACCGATGGCCACTATATTGGTGCGGTACTCGATCGTAACGGTTTGCGCCCTTCACGTTTTTACCTAACACACGATGACCGAGTGATTATGGCCTCTGAAGTAGGTGTGGTTGATGTCGAAACTGACAACGTTAAAACCAAAGGCAGATTGCGCCCAGGCAAGATGTTCTTGGTTGATTTTGATAAAGGTGTACTAGTAGATGATGAAGCTATTAAAGCTGAGTTTGCTGCACAAAATCCTTACCAAGATTGGCTCAATGACCAACAGATTCACTTATCAGAATTACATTGTGATCAAGAAGCGCATGGTTTTCATCCAGAATCTTTGATTCATCGTTTAAATGCCTTTGGTTACAGTACAGAAACCTTACAGTTTATGCTCTTACCACTGGTCAGCGAATTACGTGATCCAGTAGGATCCATGGGTAATGACTCAGCTTTAGCGTGTTTATCTGATCATTCACGTATTATCTATGACTATTTCAAACAATTATTTGCACAAGTAACCAACCCAGCAATTGACTCAATTCGTGAAGAAGTGGTGATGTCACTGCGCTGCTCTATTGGCCCTGAAGGCAACTTACTTAGTGACAAAGCAGAAAATGCACATCGTTTGGTTATTGACCATCCAATCCTAACCAATGAAGAAACCGCAGCGCTTCGTCACTGTAACCACCGTGGTTGGACCAGTAAAACCATTGACATTACTTACGATATTAGCAAAGGCAGAAAGGTATCAGAATTACTAGATGACATCTGCCAGCAAGGCTCGCAGGCCATTAAAGATGGCCACTCTTTGGTCATTTTATCAGACCGAAACGTTGGCGAAAACCGCGCCGCTATCAGTACATTATTGGCTTCTTCAGCTCTACATCGTTATTTAATCGCTAGTCATGAACGCACTCAAGTAGGCATTATTGTAGAGACAGGCGAAGCACGCGAAGTGCATCATTTCTGTCTGTTAACAGGTTTCGGTGCAGATGCCATTAACCCTTATTTAGCATTCGAAGCGTTATGGCAAGCACGTCGTGATGGAATGATCGATATTGAAAGTGATGGCGCTATTATTAAAGCTTATCGCAAAGGCGTAGGCAAAGGTATGCTTAAAGTCATGGCGAAGATGGGTATTTCTACGCTAGAGTCATACAAAGGTGCGCAAATTTTTGAAGCAGTTGGTCTGGCGCCAGAAGTCATGGACAAATGTTTCTTTGAGACTGCATCACGTATTAAAGGTGTGGGCTTTGATGTCTTACAGTCAGAGGTTGAAAAACGCCATCACCATGCCTATCAGTCCAATGATTTAGACAACTTAGGTCATTATCATTGGCGTAGTGGCGGTGAAAAACACATGTGGGAGCCGCAAACTATTGCTAACTTACAGCTCGCTGCTCGTAACAATGACAAAGAAGCTTATTGGGCGTTTTCTAAACGCTCTAACGAAGAAGGTACTCGCAACTGTACACTGCGCGGCTTAATGTCATTTAAACAAGGCAATCCAATTTCAATTGACGAAGTTGAAGATATCAAAGAAATCGTCAAACGCTTTGCCACTGGCGCTATGAGTTTCGGCTCTATCTCTGCAGAATCACACGAATCTCTAGCCATTGCTATGAATCGTCTTGGTGGCAAGTCTAACACTGGTGAAGGTGGTGAAGATTCTAAACGCTGGACCCCAGACGCCAATGGTGATTCACGTCGAAGCGCTATCAAGCAAGTGGCCTCCGGTCGTTTTGGCGTTACCATCGATTATCTTAATAACGCTGATGAAATCCAAATTAAAGTATCGCAAGGCGCTAAGCCAGGCGAAGGTGGTGAATTACCAGGCACTAAAGTTGATAAGGGTATCGCTAAGATTCGTCACTCAACCCCAGGCGTTGGTTTAATCTCGCCACCACCTCATCATGATATTTATTCTATTGAAGATTTATCACAACTTATTTTTGATCTTAAACGCTCGAACCCTGCTGCTAGAATCAGTGTGAAACTCGTGGCAGAGGTGGGCGTGGGTACGATTGCCGCTGGTGTAACCAAAGCCAAATCAGATCATATTGTAATTGCAGGCCATGATGGTGGTACTGGTGCATCACCACTAACTTCTATCAAACATGCAGGCTTACCATGGGAATTAGGTTTGGCAGAAACGCACCAAACTTTGGTTATGAATGATCTGCGTTCACGCGTGGTGATTCAAACAGATGGTCAGTTAAAAACTGGCCGAGATGTGGCTATTGGCGTTTTACTTGGTGCTGAAGAATTTGGTTTTTCAACTGCACCACTCGTGACTATGGGTTGTATCATGATGCGCAAATGTCACCTCAATACTTGTCCGGTGGGCATTGCCACGCAAGACAAAGAACTGCGTAAGAAATTTACTGGCAAGCCAGAGCATGTAGTAAATTACTTATTCATGGTGGCTGAAGAATTGCGCCTAATCATGGCAGAGCTTGGTTTTAAAACAGTCAACGAGATGATTGGTCGTGTTGACATGTTAGAAATGGACAAAGCCATTGACCACTGGAAACAGGGTTCAATCAATTTAGATGCTTTATTAACGCCGGCAAATAAACCAAATGCAGACACTGGCACATATCAAAGCATCCTGCAAGATCACCAATTAGAACTACAAATCGACAACGGTTTAATCGAACAATCAAAAGCTGCTATCGAAGATAACGAATCCGTACAGTTTGATTCTATTATTACCAATGTTGATCGCGCGGTTGGTGCAATGCTATCTTCACATGTGGTTAAAACACGTGGTAGTAACAATCTAGACGAAGGCTCGATCCATATTAATTTCAAAGGCTCTGCCGGCCAATCTTTAGGCGCGTTCTTAGCACAAGGCATCACCCTAGAAGTTGAAGGTGATGCGAATGACTACGTTGGCAAAGGTCTATCTGGTGGACGTGTGATTGTTTATCCGCCAAAAAATTCTACCTTCAAAGCAGAAGAACAAGTCATTGCCGGTAACGTTTGCGGCTATGGTTCAACTGGTGGTGAAATGTATTTATCGGGCCGCGTGGCAGAACGATTCTGTGTGCGTAACTCAGGTGTGATTGCAGTGGTTGAAGGTGTAGGTGACCACGGTTGTGAGTATATGACCGGTGGTCGTGCGATTATCTTAGGCGAAGTGGGTCGTAACTTTGGTGCTGGTATGAGTGGCGGTATTGCTTATATTTATAACCCAGACGATACCTTTAAAGACATGGTTAACCCAATCATGGTAGACCTCGACCCAATGGACGATGATGCACAAAAAGAGTTGTTTAAATACGTCTCGAACCATGCTGAATTTACAGGCTCTGTTGTTGCACAACGTATTATTGATAATTGGAATGAAGAACTCAAACACTTTGTCAAAGTTATGCCAAAAGACTTTAAACGCGTATTACAACAGAATGCTAAATAAATAAACCAAAAAAAGGCTGTGAAAACAGCCTTTTTTTTGAATATCTGTCTAAATGTGTTCTATATCTATATAGGTATTAAATCAATAGCATCAGCCGTTTGATCAATCACTGCATCAACACTTTCACCTACTACCGGAATAACTGAAATTACCGCGCCAGTGATACGCATGGGCACCGTCACTACTTTGGTCAGCACACAACCTGACAATATAATCAATGCAAACAATAAGGATGTAATTTTCAGCATGTTTAATTTCTCTCTAGAACAGTAAAGTGGTAAGTATGACGGTTTTTTTCATCCGGTGCATGTGATTCTCGACTAATTTCAATAAATTCAGATCGATCAAAATTTGGGAAATATGCATCACCTTCATATTCACCCTCGATTTGCGTAATGTAGAGTCTATCAGCACTAGGTAGCATTTGCTCATAAAAAGAAGCACCGCCCATCACCATCACTTCGTCATCGTCTTTAGCCAGCTCTAATGCAGCATCGATACTACCCACCACCTCACAGCCTTCAGCCTCAAAATCAGTATTACGACTGACCACCACGTTACGACGATTTGGCAATGGTCGGCCAATCGATTCATGGGTTTTACGACCCATGAGTACAGTCTTTCCTGTGGTGGTTTTTTTAAAATAACCCAAATCAGCAGGCAAGTGCCAAGGCAAAGCATTATCTTTGCCAATCAGCTGATTGTCGTCCATTGCTACAATAATTGATAATCTCATAGAAGAAGTTCTAATAAAGTAAAATGAATCCTATTTTACAAATACCGGAATCACTCGTGTCATTAATTCTTGCTTCATCTTCACCTTTTCGAAAAGAACTGCTTACCAAGCTTGGATTAGATTTTTCAACGCATGCACCCGATATTGACGAATCAAGAAAAGACAGCGAAACACCTGAACAGCTAGTGTATCGCTTAGCTGAAGAAAAAGCAGCTGAAGTCGCTAAAACACAAAGTGGGTTGATCATTGCCTCAGATCAGGTGGCGACACTGGGCAGCGGCACGCAAGTTGACGATAAGATCTTAACCAAGCCACACACGCATGAAAATGCGATAAAACAACTTCAACAAAGTTCGGGAAATACTGTCACTTTTGTTACTAGTTTGACACTTTTAAATACAAATACAGGCAATATACAAACAGTTATTGAAAATTTCAAAGTTATTTTTAGAGTATTAAGTGCTGAACAAATCGACAATTACCTGAAAAAGGAGCAGCCTTATAATTGCGCAGGCAGTTTTAAATCTGAAGCCTTAGGTATTAGCTTGTTTGAACGCTTAGAAGGCAATGATCCTAACACCCTAATCGGCTTACCGCTGATTCAACTCATCAAAATGCTGGAACATGAAGGCATTGATATATTAGAAAATTAAGCATGTCGCAGTTGTATTTGCAGGATTCTGCACCATTTAATTCCGGACAAAAAAATTATTGGGGCTCCCTCTATGGCAGTGCACAAGCGCTCGCACTGATTGAGTTTGCTAAAGTGCACAATCAAGTGATATTAGTTATCGCTGATAATATTGCGCATTTCGATCAACTTGTTAAGTCGCTTCACTTTTATAACGATGGACTGGATATTCTTAAATTTGATAACTGGGAAGTCTTAGCCTTTGATCATTTTTCTCCACACCCTGATATCACTTCGAGTCGACTCAGTACACTCGCCAAATTACCAAGCCTAACCAAGGGTATTGTTATTACCACGCTAGAATCTCTATCCCAGCAGTTATGTCCATTAGAATTCAGCCAAAAGTATAGCTTTAGTTTGAAAATAGGCGATGCAATCGACACTCACAACTTTGCTGAAAAATTATTAAAAATTGGCTATAACCGAGTTACCACGGTAATGGAACATGGCGAGTTTAGTGTTAAAGGCTCGCTAATTGATCTTTATCCAATGGGGGCAAAGTCGCCTTACCGACTCGATTTGTTCGACCAAGAAATTGACTCTATTCGTACGTTTGATACCTCGACACAACGATCAGTCGATGTGACTGACATCCTCTCTCTATTGCCGGCCAGAGAGTTCTCAACCGATACAGAAAGCCTTAATATTTTTAAACAAAACTATCTAAGCGCCTTTAATCGTACAGATGACTTTATTTATACTGAAGTTACTGAATCACGCTTACCCGGTGGTATTGAATTCTATTCATCCTTATTTTTTACGCATACCAACACCTTGTTTGATTATCTGGCAGATAACACCATTATTGCGCATTATCAAGGTTTCAGTAATTTAGCCGATACAACCTTTACTGAAATTCAGGATAGACACCAACAAGCCAGTCATAATTTAGATAGGCCGCCGTTGCCACTTCAGCAAGTGTTTTTAAGCAAAGAACAATTATTTAGCCAAATTAAGCAACGACAACAACTGATCATTGGCACTTCAAAATTAGAAGAAAAATCGGGAAAACTGAACTTTGCTAGCAAGTTGTTACCGCCTTTAAATATTGACGCCCAGGCCAAGCACCCACTGGCCAAATTTTTAAATTTCAATAAAAAATTTAAAGGCAAGATACTCATTGTCTGTGAATCAGAAGGTCGACAAAGCGTACTAACTGATCTACTTAATAATCACGATTTAGAGCCAATCAATATTGATCATTGGCATGCCTTCATACAAGGCGAACAAAAACTCTATATTACCAATGCCGACCTTAGTGATGGCTTGCTCACAGAAGACATTGCTGTTATCACTGAGATAAATCTATTTGGCGCTGATGTGGTGAAGCAACAAAGACGTCGTCGTGCAAAACACAAAGACTTTGATGAGGCGATTAAATCCCTAGTAGAGATCCAAGTCGGTGACCCAATTGTGCATGAAAGTTATGGTGTCGGTCGTTATCTAGGTTTAAAGACCCAAAGTTTCGATGATTTAGCGCAGGATTTCTTAATGCTAGAATACGCCAACGGCTCTAAGCTTATGGTGCCGATGACTTCACTGAACTTGATTTCACGTTATTCTGGCGCTTCAGCTGACATTGCCCCCTTGCATAAACTCGGCACTAATCAGTGGAGCAAGGCCAAACAAAAAGCCCATGAGGCCTTGCATGATATTGCCGCAGAGTTGCTAGAAATTTACGCCAAACGACAATCACAAACAGGCTTTGCTTTTCCTGAGCCAAGTGATGCATACTCATCATTTGTGGCTAGCTTCCCTTTTGAGGAAACCCCTGATCAACTTAAAACCATGGGCGAAGTGTTGGCTGATATGCAATCTATTCGACCAATGGATCGACTCGTGTGTGGTGATGTAGGCTTTGGTAAGACTGAAATCGCCATGCGTGCGGCATTCTTAGCAGTTGAATCTGGCAAACAAGTGGTGATATTAGTACCCACCACACTGTTAGCCAACCAACACTTACAGTCATTCAAAGATCGTTTTATTAATTATCCAATTGAAATTGCCGCACTTTCAAGGTTTCAAACACCTAAAGAGCAAACACAAATTAAAGAAAAATTACAAAGTGGCAAGATCGACATTGTTATTGGCACCCACAAGCTTATTCACGGCAGTATTAAATACCAAGATTTAGGCTTAGTGATTATTGATGAAGAGCATCGATTTGGCGTTAAACAAAAAGAAGCATTAAAAAAAATTCGTGGGCAAAGTGATATTCTTACCATGACTGCCACGCCAATCCCACGTACACTGAATATGGCACTCGGATCGCTCAGAGAGTTATCAATCATCGCCACACCACCACAAGGGCGTAGTGCCATTCAAACCTTTGTTAATGAGTGGGACGACAACACCATTAAAGAAGCATGTTCAAGAGAGTTACACCGTGGCGGGCAAATCTTTGTTGTGCATAACGACATTGACTCTATTGACAACATGGCAGAAAATCTACAAACCTTAATACCAAATGTTCATGTGCGCATTGCCCATGGGCAAATGCCTACGCGTGAGTTAGAGCGCATCATGAGTGATTTTTATCATGGTCGTTTTCAAATATTAGTGTGTACCACCATTATTGAAACTGGAATTGACATCCCTAATGCAAACACCATCATTATCAACAATGCGCAAAACTTTGGCTTGGCACAGCTACACCAACTGCGAGGCCGTGTGGGTCGATCACACCACAGAGCGTATGCTTATTTGGTGATTAAATCACACCAATCACTCAGTGCCAATGCCAAAAAACGCTTAGATGCTATTGAGTCATTAGAAGAGCTCGGCGCAGGTTTTATGCTTGCTAATCATGATCTTGAAATACGTGGTGCGGGTGATTTACTCGGCGACAACCAGTCAGGAAAAATTAGTGAGATTGGTTTTAATTTGTATCACGATTTACTCAAACGCACCATTGATGCCATGCGCGCTGGCAAGAAAATTAACTTGGATGACCCGATTAATCATGAAATCGAAATTGATACTGGGCTTGGGTGCATCATTCCTGAGACTTATCTCGGCGACGTACACGAACGCTTGGTCTTATACAAACGCATTGCCAATGCTAAAGATAACGACGAGCTAAAAGACTTACAAATCGAGATGATTGATCGTTTTGGGCTATTGCCTGATTCGACCAAAAATCTATTTGCCACTACGAGATTAAAGCTTTTTTCGGAGAAAATCGGAATTGATAAAATTTCAATCTATGATGACAAAGCGCATCTCACTTTTTCCGATAAAACTATTATTGAACCAATAAAAATCATCAATTTAGTACAAAAACAGTCAAAAACATATCAGTTAAAAGGTCAAAATAAATTAATCATCAAGCAAGCCATGCCCGAAGACATCGAGCGTATTGAGTGGGTTGAAAATTTACTAAAAAAGCTAAATTAGTTTATTTCTTATTAAAACAGGTGTCAAAATCTTAATAGCAAAATAAATAAAGACAATGCCTCCAATAATATCGCCAACCATGTAGCTTGCTATAAAACTTAGTGGCTCTATCGGCTCTCGAATAACTCCCCAGAAAAATAAGAACTTAGCAAGAGTACTTATCAAAGCAGTTAAAATTATAGAAAATAATATGTGCTTATAATTAATCAGTTTGGCATCAAAGAAATCAGAAAGATTTGCAATTTTCATTATATAAATTGCCAACAAAGGCGATAGCGATCCTATAATCACATGTCCGATAAATCCATCTAAGCCATTTCCAAACCAATTATTCCATAAGAAATAACCAACAATGGTATTGGCAATTATTACGCCTGGCAGTACTCTAGACCCAAATAAGAGATATACAAATATTTCAGCGCCAACTGGCAAGAATAGCAAATTGCCATATGTAAAGTTCATATAGCCTATACCTTCAATCATAATGAGCGAGATCAATACCAGAGTAAGGGCTAAAAAGTTATTTTGAATTATTTTCATAACAGATAGTAGATTCAGAATTTATAAGTGCAATAAGTACTATCCTATCTTATTTTTTAAAAAATAATTGTGAGACCTTAATACCAATATAAATAAACACAATGCCGCCAATCATGTCACCTACTAAGTAAGAGCCAATATGCCCGACTGGGTCTGCTAAGAATTTTTCGGCTGATTGATAAACAAAGAACGTTTTCAATAGTGTACTGATGACTGCTGAAAGCAATACTAAGAAAACGATGTGTCCTATATTGACTTTATTATCATCAAAAAAGTTAGACAAATTAAATACGCGCATAATGCCAATAGCAAAAATCGGCGCCAAACTCGACATGGTTCTGCTCAGCACTTCTCTTTGACTAATGTCTGCAATACTGCCTTCAACTATCACCTCGGCAATCAGATAGCCTAACAATACGCCAGGAAAAACTTTAAAGCCAAACAGTAGATACGAAAAAATTGCCGCGCCAATCGGAAGCCACAAATAATTTCCAATAACAAAATCTGTAGAGTCAAGCCCTGAGATCAGTACTCGAGATAACGCTACCATCATTAGCGCAATAAGTGTGTGTGACATAAACTGTTTAATATTCATGCTTCGAAATTATAGTCAAAGACACCTCTCAAAGATAGAGGTTAATTTAACACATAAAATGTTAGGGTCTGACTACTCTCGAAACAAAATAAGGAAGTATTTTTAACACTGTCCAAATCACCACAACACCACCAATCATGTCACCCACTAGATAATGCGAAAGGAAGTCTACTGGGTTAATACTAAACACTTCGCTCTTAGCGTAGATAACAAATCTAGAAAGTGCATGAATGATTGCAGTAAAGAAGATAAGAAATAGGATGTGTCTAAAATCAATATTCTTAAGATTAGAGAAATTCACTACGTCAAGCTTTTGTATAAACCACATAGATATCAATGGTGCAACTGCACCCATCATAGCACCAATTGCACCCCAAGCAAAGTTACCACCCCATGAATTAAATAAGACAACACCACAGAAAATACAACTGGCCATCACACCTGGCAATACGCTACGTCCGAACAGCAAAAATATCAAAATTTTTGCCCCAATTGGCAAATATAAATATGAGCCTATCTCAGCATCAAACCCAGAAAGGTATTTCATGGCGATAGAGGCGATAAAAATCGCCGAAAAAGCAATTAGGTTATTAGTAATGAGTTCTTTATGTTTCATAGTTACTATTGTATCTTCCATACAGCTATATGGATATTATGGTATTCCATTGTTTTAAAGGTCGAAAAGATCTAAAAAGTGTCTAACGACACCTTTTTTAATTTAATCAATAAGGATGGATAATTACTGGTTATAACTAAGAATCATCGCACGTCTGTCAGAATTTGATTGATTGGCACTAATAATGTCGTTAGACAACAACACCCCGACTGCTCTTTTAATGGTCGATAACGAATATTTAGCAAAATATCGATCTTTAGTAATTGCTGTAATTGTTGCCTCTTTTTTATGCATAACAAACTCTAACACTGATTTTTCTACTTCTGAAAGCTGGTCAAGACCCAATTCACGCTCGTAAGTATCTAATGACTCTCTTAACTCAAATAACTTTTTTAATGTACTCATAAAATCCCCTCTAGTTTAATTAAAGTATACGCTTTTAATTATCCAAACAAAAAGACAAATACATCTTGCGTTTATCACTCGTTGCTTGTTGTGACTTAATCACCCTCATAGTTAACAGTTTTGCCACCACACGGTTAATCGTTGATAATGAAAAATTTGAAAAATATGGATGCTTTAAAATATCAGAAATTGTCGTTTGTTTCTGATTGCTAACAAACTCCAAGACAGCGCGTTCAATTTCAGAATAATCCTGAATGCCAAAAGCAGACTCTTGCTCGTGTAGCGCTTCTCTTAACTTGAACAGTCTTTCTAATGCTTCCATGTTTTCAAAATATTAGTTTAATATGATTCGTATTATACAACATAATGGTGTTTTATTTAATGGTTCATTAAAGTCTATTATTTATATTAATTAATGTTAGAATGAACTATTCTTGGTGGTGCGGTAAATAAACAATAAAATATTTATCTACCTCCCTAACAAAACGTCATCATCAAGAATCTTATATTTACACAGAGATTTTTTATGGTTACAGAAAAATTAATTAACGAAATCGCTTTAGAAGCAGGAATTTCTAAAGCAGATGCGGGGCATGTATTACAAGTAATGATTGATACTATTATAAAATCAATTGCTCATGGTGAGAAAGTAGAGTTAAGTGGTTTTGGCAACTTCTTTGCTAAGCCCTTGACTGCATATGCGCAAGAAAATACAAACACCAACAATACCAATATTAACGTGCTTGCTTTTCAACAAAGTACTGCTTTAAAGGCGTCTATTAACTTGAATTCTTAGTAAAAAATATGTAGCATAATTCTATATATCTATAGAATTATGCTATAATTATCGTAATCTTGGCTGGGGGCCAAACGTTGAATAAATTAATCTCTTTTCTCGTCTCCTCGATAGGCCGGCCTTCTTGCCAAGACCTTATTATTAACACAGGATTCAAACCATGAATAAGTCAGAATTAATTGATGTAATTGCATCAGAATCAGGCCTTTCTAAAGCAGATGCAGCTCGTGCACTAAACGCAACAACAGACGCGATTACCAATGCCATGTCTAGTGGTGACGGTGTGCAGTTAACAGGTTTTGGTAGCTTTGTGGTTAGAGATCGTGCAGCACGTACAGGTCGTAACCCGCAAACGGGTGCAGCGATTCAAATTGCAGCTTCTAAAGTTGCCGCATTTAAAGCCGGTAAAAACTTAAAAGAAGAGGTTAATTAAATACTGAATCATTACTGAATAAAAAAGCGCCAATTGGCGCTTTTTTATTGTTTGCTTGTCGTTAATTAAAACAAAGACTCACCATAACTTTGTTGATATAAACGCTCAATCTTGTCTAAATCAAACTGATGGTTTTGCGTACCCAAATGTGCAATCTTAATCGCACCCAATAATCCTGCCAACTGGCCAGTGGTTTTCCAGTTCATGTCATTCATTAAACCGTATAACAAACCCGCACGATAAGCATCACCACAGCCAGTTGGGTCTTGTGTTGCGTCGGCTTTGGCAGGGGCAATGGTAATGACTTCGCCTCCAGTATGAATTTCACTACCTTCACCACCCTTAGTAATAATCAGCGCATCTACCATTGAAGCAATGGTTTTCACATCAAGCCCGGTTTTGTCTTGCAACATTTGCGACTCATAGTCATTCACAGCTACATAAGTCGCTTGCTCAACAAATGTGATAAGCTCTTCACCTGAAAACATAGGCATGCCCTGACCAGGATCAAACATAAAGGGTATGTCAGAATCAGCAAACTGTTTCGCATGTTCGATCATGCCATCACGTCCATCAGGAGAAACGATGCCAATATCAACATGACTGGCATCGCTGACTTTATTTAGATGAGAATCACTCATCGCACCTGGGTGAAACGCGGTAATTTGGTTATCATCCATGTCCGTAGTAATGAACGCTTGACCTGTGTAGCTGTCCTTAATCACTTTCATGTGCGTGGTGTTCATATGATGTTTTTCCATCCAGCTCATGTACGGAGAGAAATCCTCGCCCACGGTTGCCATTGGAATTGAATTAGCACCCAGTAGGTGTAAGTTATAGGCGATATTACCACCACAACCACCGAATTCTTTACGCATGGTTGGCACAAGAAATGAGATGTTTAACATATGCACCTTGTCGGGCAAAATGTGATTTTTAAATTGATCCTGAAACACCATGATTGAATCAAAGGCGTAAGAGCCGCAAATAAGCGCTGTTTTTGACATAATTTTTTATCCTTATTAAATGCTATAGGCTTTGCCTATAATCTGATTATCTTAATTCCTCAGGTACGGGGAAATGAACGTTTTCCTGTGTACCACTTACTTCGATTACCTCAGTCGCACCATGATCATATAAATAGTTTATCACCTCTTGAACTAGCACCTCTGGCGCAGATGCACCGGCAGTCACGCCGACGGTACCTACCCCCTCTAACCAGCTTGATTGTATTTCATCAGCGCCGTCGATTAAATAAGCACTTTTATGCAGTTTCTCGGCAATTTCTCGCAAGCGATTTGAATTACTTGAGTTGCTAGAACCAAGCACCAACAATAAATCAGAGTCTTGCATTAGAGTTTTAACAGCGTCTTGTCGATTTTGTGTAGCGTAACAAATGTCGTCTTTTTTTGGTGATTTTATTTCAGGAAATTTGTCTTTAAGCGCATCAACAATCTGCTGTGTGTCATCCACTGACAAGGTGGTTTGTGTTGTGTAAGACAAGTGCTCGTTAGTCAAATCTAGCTTATCAACATCGGCCACAGTTTCAATCAACTCAACACTCGTGCCTTCATTTGACTGACCTAAGGTCCCCTCTACTTCAGGATGGCCTTCGTGACCAATGAGAATAACTTTATGATTTTGTTTTTGTTTACGCGCCACTTCCTTGTGTACTTTGGTCACCAGTGGGCAAGTAGCATCATAAACTGTGGCACCAATATCTGCCGCTTGTTGTCGTACTGCCTGAGAAACCCCGTGCGCACTAAAAATAACCACCTCGCCTGCAGGAACTTCCATGATTTCCTTAACAAAAATAGCGCCTTTCGACTTAAGATCGTCCACCACGAATTTGTTATGCACTACTTCATTGCGTACATAGATAGGCACGCCGTGTAATTCAATAGCGCGCTCTACAATTTCAATCGCGCGATCAACGCCTGCACAAAACCCTCTAGGATTGGCCAACAAAACTTTCATTAGTTTTTCTCGAGTATCTCTACTTGAAATGACACATCACAGCCTGCTAATGGGTGGTTGAAATTAACCGTAATGTCATCACCATTGATTTTATCGATACAGCCAACATAGGAATCCCCAATAGGGGTTTCAAATTCAACGGCGGCGTCCACTTCAACAACCATGTCTTCTGGAAATTCTGCACGATTCATCACCTGTATGGCTTCATCATAAATGGGGCCAAACGCTTCATCAGAGCTTAAGAGAAAAGTTTGTAATTTACCAACTTTTGCTTCTTCTATGCAAGACTCTAAGCAAGGGTCAAGCTGGCCATCACCAATCTCAAATTCAAAAGGGGTATCAAGCGTTTCATCGGCTAGCGCACCATTAGCATGGGTGAGCTTGTATAGTAGTTTGTATTTAGCCATGTAGTGCTTGCAATAACTGATGTACTTTATCACGCATGTCTCGGCGATGTACAATTAGATCAATGGCGCCTTTTTCTAATAAGAACTCACTACGCTGAAAGCCTTCAGGTAGAGTTTCACGTACCGTTTGCTCAACCACACGCGGACCAGCAAAACCAATTAATGCGTTTGGCTCAGCTATATGAATATCGCCTAACATAGCAAAACTGGCAGATACACCACCCATAGTTGGGTCGGTCAAGATAGAGAAGAATGGAATTTTCTTATCGCTAAGTAATTTTACAACCAAAGCAGTTTTGCTCATTTGCATCAAAGAAAATAAGCCTTCTTGCATACGCGCACCACCCGAAGCTGAAAAGCAAATAAGCGGTGAATTGGTGCGAATACTTTCTTGTGCAGCGCGTACAAATTTTTCACCAACCACAGAGCCCATTGAGCCACCCATAAATTTAAACTCAAAAGCAGCAGCAACAACAGGCATACCATTTAGAGTGCCTTTTTTAACCACTAATGCGTCTTTCTCACCGGTATTTTTTTGCGCTTGTGAATAGCGATCTTTATACTTCTTTTGGTCTTTAAACTTTAGTGGATCAACAGCAACTAAATTTGGTGCAATTTCTTCTTGGCCATCAACATCCAAAAAACTTTCAAGTCGCACTCTGGCTGAAATGCGCATATGGTGGTCACAATTTGGGCACACATAAGTTTGCTGCTTAAGCTCTTCTTCGTATAAAGTGGATTCACACTTAGGGCATTTGCTCCATAAGCCTTCAGGAATGTTCTTTTTTACAACATTGGTAATCGTGGGTAAGATTTTTTTTAGCCAACTCATAATAAATCCTCTATTTGATAGCAGCTGATATTTCAGCTGATAATGCGCCAACACTTGCTAACATTTTATCCCTATCTGTGGCATATTTCTCAATAAATGACACCAAAGACGAACCAACAATCACCGCATCTGCGGAGACTGAAACTGCTTTGGCAGTTGCTGCGTCTTTAATACCAAAACCTACGCCCACAGGTAAATCAATAAATTGACGAATTCTAGCTAAGTTAGCATTCACTGAATCAATATCTAAATGGCCAGCACCGGTCACACCTTTAAGCGATACGAAATACACAAAGCCCGAAGCAATATTGGCTAAAGAGGCTAAACGATCGTTGGTTGTTGTTGGCGCTACAAGGAAAATAAAGTCAATATCAACGCCATCTAAACACTGTTTTAAATCATGTGCCTCTTCCGGTGGCATATCCACCACTAGTATGCCATCAACACCGCTTTCATTTGCCGCATCAGCAAAGGCTTGATAGCCAAATACCTCAATGGGGTTTAGGTAGCCCATCAAAACAATGGCAGCGGTATTGTTGCTTTGTCTAAATTTCTTTACTAAGTCAAGCACATCATGCAAACTCACGCCATCAGCCACAGCACGTTCATGCGATTTAGCAATCACAGGACCATCGGCCATCGGGTCTGAAAATGGCACACCAAGTTCAATCACATCAGCGCCATTAGAAACTAGGGTTTGCATTAAGGCATAAGTATTATCTAAACCACTATCACCCGCAGTAATAAACGGAATAAAGGCCTTTTGACCCTCGGGTAGATTAGAAAAAACTTGGGCTAATCTTGACATAGTTACTTAGCACTAAACTCATGCACACTGTCTACCAACACCTTCATGTTTTCTGGATCAACATCTGGGGTGATTCCATGGCCTAAATTAAAGATATGACCTGTATCGCCTTTGAACTGGCTAAGTACTTTTTTAACTTCTGCTCGAACAACTTCAGGTGTGCCGTACATAACCGCAGGATCTAGGTTGCCTTGAATTGCCACCTTGTCGCCAATTTGTTGTTCAACTTCACCGAGCTCTACTGTCCAATCAATACCGACACCATCACAGCCGGTATTAGCAATCTCATTTAGATGCTTACCACCATTTTTACTAAATAAAGTGATTGGTGTATTTGGATGTTTTGCTTTAACACCATTCACAATTTTTTGCATGTAGCTCAGTGAGAAATCTAAATAATGCGTCTTAGATAAGACGCCGCCCCAAGTATCAAAAACCATCAGACTGTCTGCGCCACTCAGTACTTGCTGGTCTAAATAGGCGATCACACTGTCGGCTAATTTATCCAATAATAAATGCAACATTTTTGGATCGTTAAACAGCATCGCTTTGATTTTGGCAAAAGTTTTGCTACTACCACCCTCAATCATATAGGTGGCCAATGTCCAAGGGCTACCACTAAAACCAATCAGTGGTGCACGCGTGCCTAATGCTGTTTTAATAGTAGATACGGCATCAAACACATAAGTTAGGTCATTATTAATCTCTGACGGGATAGCCTCAATATCTGCCAAAGTTTTAATAGGGCGCTCAAATTTTGGCCCTTCACCTTCGCTAAAATACAGACCTAAACCCATTGCATCAGGAATAGTCAAGATGTCAGAAAACAAGATCGCCGCATCAAGATCGAATCGATCAATCGGTTGCATGGTTACTTCACAGGCAAGCTGTGGATTTTTACACAAACTCATAAAGTCGCCCGCTTGCTTACGAGTGGCACGATATTCAGGTAAATAACGACCTGCTTGGCGCATTACCCAGATAGGTGTGCGTGATGTAGGTTGCTTTAATAAGGCATTAAGATAATCAGATGACATAGTGTTGAATTAAAAAATTAATAGTGCAATGATTATAATGATTTTTGCTCTAAATGCTCATATAATCGGGCATAAAAAAAGCCACATAAGTGGCTTTTTTTACTAAATTCTTGGTGTTTAGCGCTTGAATGAAGCGTAACGTGATTTAAACTTCTCAACACGACCAGCACTGTCCATAATTTTTTGCTTACCTGTATAAAAAGGGTGACAGCTAGAACATACATCTAAATGTAATTCTTCCTTGCCAATCGTTGAACGTGACTCAAAAGTATTGCCGCATGAGCATACAACTTTTACAGTGTCATAATTAGGGTGAATGTCTGTTTTCATGTCTATAACTTTATGTAAATCTAAAAGAGGAGGAATTATATACTATTATCATTCGCTATTCTTGATTTTTTCTCAACCGAGCTGCATTAGCAACCACAATGATTGAACTGATTGGCATCACAATTGCAGCAAATAATGGCGTAACCTTAGCCATCATTGCCAATGGCACCATAAAAGCGTTATAAAGCAAAGCAAAAGTAATGTTTTGCTTGATGATTATTTGTGTGCGTTTTGAGAGTTGAATTGCTTCAACAATAGGCGCAAGTGTTGCCTTCAAGACCACGACATCAGCACTGGCAACTGATACATCAGCACCTGACCCAATCGCAATACTGACATCTGCTTGCGTTAAAGCTGGTGCGTCATTAATGCCGTCGCCCACCATTAACACCAAGCCCTGCCTTTGCAAAGACTTTATATGCTGCGCTTTGTCATTTGGCAATATTTCAGCAGCCACATGATCTATACCTAGTTGATTGGCCACCGATTGTGCCACCTGGGTGCGATCACCACTGAGCATGGATACTGTTTTTCCCATGCTTTTTAATTGTTCGATGGTGGATTTTGCATCTTTTTTGATCTGATCATTCAGCGCAATAAACCCCAAAATAGCGTGTTCATCAGCACACCAAACACAAGTGTAACCTTGTTGCTCTAATGTATTAGCTTGCTCTGACCATTCAATATTTTCAGGTGCTTGAAGATAGTTTAAATTTCCTACCCAATAACGTTTGCCACCAACTTTGGCTGACACACCCAAACCTGATGACATTTCAAAATCATCTGCTAACTGCTCAATATTATGCTCAATTGCATAATGCACAATTGCTTTAGCAAGTGGGTGTTCGGAATGTTTTTCAATTGCACTGATGATACCAATCAACACGTTGTGATCCATTTGACTGATGACCTTATTCACCTGCGGTGACCCCAGCGTCAGGGTGCCGGTTTTATCAAATACGACATGTTTGACCTTACTCAACAGCTCAAGTGCATCGCCATTTTTAATGAGTATATTGCGTTTTGCAGCTGTACCACTGACAACGGCAATACTCATTGGTGTGGCCAATCCAAACGCACACGGACAAGTAATAATCAGCACACTGGTAGCACTGAGTAATGCCAAGTCAAAATCGGTTGGTGACCAAACTAAAAAAGTGATGGTGGCTAGACCCAAGGTGGTCCAAACAAAATAAGGAATAATACGGTCAATTGTACAAACGATACGGCTTTTGTTGGCCCGGGTGTTTTCGACCAAATCTACTATTTTAGCAAGTGCTGATTGCTTGCTTAACTGTGTGGCTTCGACTTCAAAACTACCGTTAATATTCAATGTGCCGGCAAACACATCGTCGCCCAAACACTTGCCCACTGGTAATGATTCTCCACTGAGTAATGATTCATCAACTTCGCCAGATCCTAGACGTACAATACCATCAATAGCAATACGCTCGCCTGGTTTAATAAGGACAATATCGCCAACTTCAATCGTGCTAATGGGTTTTATGTGCTCACCATCATTTGTTTTAACCAGTGCAATATTGGGTTGTAATTGTTGCAAGCTGGTAGAAGCCGATAAAGCAGATTTCTTGCTAGAGGCCTCTAAGTATCGGCCAATCAAAATCACAAAGATAAAGTTAACCACTGTATCGAAGTACACTTCACCTCTAGTGGAGAAGCCTAACAATACATATACCGAATAAAAATAGGTCGCCAGCGCGCCAATACTAATTGGCACATCCATATTCATGTAGCGGTTCTTAATACCAAAATAGGCATTTTTCAGAAATGGATAACCTGCATAAAACAAAGTAGGTGTTGCCAGCGCAAAGCCCAGCCATTGGAAATATCCATGATACTGGCCACCACTAGCACCCGTGTACATGGCAATTGAAATCCACAGAAGATTCATCATTGTAAATCCAGCAAAACCAATGCGATAAAGCATAGATTTATTTTTACGTTGTTGCGCTACTTCAGCAATATTTTGCTGATATGGCATTGCCGCATAACCCAAATCAGCCAACGTTTGCATAATCAATGACAAATTAATTTTTCCATCTTCCCAACAGATACGGATACGCTTATCAGTTAAATTAACACGTGCCCAAATAACCCCACTCATTACGCCGAGCGCACGCTCAACTAACCAAACACAAGCCGCACAATGAATGGTGTCGCTAATCAATGTGATAGTTTTAGTGCCTGGATCGGACGATTGTAAAAATGGTTGCTGAAAAACAAGTGAATCATAGAACTCTAGCGGATATTCTAAATCAACTGCCGGCAAGAGTGATGAAGTTTGTTGGTCATAAAAAGCACCTAAACCACTGTCATAAATGGTTTGACAAACACTAGCGCAACCCACACAGCAAAAATTTTGCTGTGTATCTTGAACAATCACCTCGACTCTATTAGTCAGGGTGACTGGCAAACCGCAGTGGTAACAAACATTAGACATAATAAGCTGATTTTATTGTATTTTTTTTATTAGGTTCTCTTATAATATGAAGTTATGAAGCGTTTAACACTATTTAGTTTATTCTTACTGCTCAGCACTGCCAGTATCGCTGCTGATCAAATTCGTCTATACAAGCAATACATTGTAGGCACCCCAAAAACTCATTTACAAAAGATACACAAATTAGAAGACTGTTCAATCAAGTACGAACAGGGTACATTGTGCATGCAAAATCACTCATTATCAGGTGAAAATGCAGAAATCGCCTTCCGATTTTTAAAAGACCAACTGGTGTCTATCGCACTAATGATGCCACTGAGCGACGTTAGTAAGATTAAAAAAATGTTTTACGTACTTAAAACACAATTTGATTTAGTGCTTATTGAAGATGGCAAAGAGCGCTTAGATATCATCGAGATTAGCGCCAATACATTCGCCAAACAAGAGTTCACTAAATTGATTGCTGAGTTCGAAAACAATGCTTATAAAGAATACAACATTAAATACACCTTTATTAGCAAAGACGAGTTTAAAACTCAATCGCTCAAAGCTCGTAATTTTTCAGAGATATTCAAAGATGCACCCACACACATGCGCGCTGCCACCTATAGTGTGGGCCGTAAAGATGGGCAAGTCATCGGTACAATCAGCTTTATTGTACCGGGCATTACTCAAGCCTACCTCGATCAAAACCCCATTGTTGAAGATTTCTAGTCCATCATCATGACCCAAATCCACGGCATAATTCTTGCAGCAGGCAAAGGAACGCGCATGAATTCATCAAAGCCAAAAGTCTTACAAATACTTTCAGACAAAACCCTGCTCGGGCATGTGCTTGCACAAGCTCAACAGTTATGCTCAAAAGTACATGTGGTATATGGCTTTGGTGGAGATCAAGTGCGCCAACATATTAACGATGACTCTGTTAATTGGGTAGAGCAAGCCAATCAACTTGGCACGGGCCATGCGGTCCAACAAGCCATGCCGCACATTGATGACGATTCAATATCCTTAATACTGTATGGTGATGTGCCACTGATTGAACAAGCAACCCTAAATGACTTAATTACTCAAGCACAAAAAAGTGACATATCGCTACTCTCTGTCATTTTGGACAATCCTTCAGGCTATGGCCGTATCATTCGCGACAACAATCAAATCCAAGCTATTGTTGAGCAAAAAGATGCTAACAAAGAACAGCTCGCAATTTGTGAAGTAAATACCGGTATTATGGCGGTTAATAGCAGTTTATTAAAAACTTACTTAGACGGCTTAGACTCTAACAACGCCCAGGGTGAGTTATATTTAACTGACATTATTGCAATGGCAGTGAATGATGGAAAAACTATTGCATCCGTCATTACAGACAACGAATTTGAGGTAGCTGGTGTGAACGATAAAATACAACTCGCAGAATTAGAAAGAACCTTCCAACAAAACCAAGCTACCCAATTTATGCAGAAAGGGTTAATGTTAAAAGATCCCGGGCGTTTTGATTGCCGAGGTAATTTGAGCTTTGGACAAGACTGTGAAATCGATGTCAATGTAGTGATTGAAGGTGAAGTGACGCTAGGTGATAATACAACTATCGCACCTAATTGCATCATTAAAGACACCACTATTGGTAGCAATGTATCGATACTAGCAAATTCAGTGATTGAAGATGCCTTCATTGGCGACGGCGCATCGATTGGTCCGTTCGCACGCATCCGTCCAGAAGCCAATATTGGTGAAAATGCAAAAATTGGTAATTTTGTTGAGGTGAAGAAATCCACCATTGGTAAAGGCTCTAAAGTTTCACACCTCAGCTATGTAGGCGACACCACTATGGGTGAGAATGTCAATATCGGTGCTGGTGTGATCACTTGTAATTATGATGGTGCCAACAAACACCAGACCATCATTGAAGATGGTGCCTTTGTCGGCTCAGATACGCAACTCATCGCACCGGTTACTATTGGTAAAAACACCACCATTGGCGCAGGCTCTACCATCACTAAAGATGTGGCAGACGCTCAACTTAGTTTAAGTCGATCCAAACAAACCACTCTAAAAAATTGGCAACGCCCAGTTAAAAAATAAAAAACTTCTACTTGAGAACAAACAAGTTGTATAACTCAACTAAAACTCGATGCCTTCGATTTCAGCGATGGTATGAATATCCTTATCACCACGCCCTGAAAGATTGATAATGATATTTTTATCTTTGCCTAGCTCTTGAGCGAGCTTAATGCCGTAAGCTACGGCATGAGAAGATTCTAATGCTGGCAAAATACCTTCAACTCTAGTGAGTGTATGAAAAGCTTCTAACGCTTCTTTATCGGTAATGGCTACGTATTGTGCACGGCCTGAGTCTTTTAAGTAGGCATGTTCCG
>CAJVCM010000064.1 GCA_910595815.1 Candidatus Thioglobus plumae
GACAATGCATAGGCACCAATCATAATTCGGCGTTTAACTTCCTCACCAAAACCTTCTGTACGTGAACGCAAATATAAGTCTTCTAAATCTTTTGGATTTTCACAGCGGTAACCATAGCGAACACCATCCAAACGCGAAAGGTTTGATGAACATTCACAAGGCGCGACAATATAATAAGTCGGAATGGCATATGCTGAATTTGGTAACGACACCTCTTTAACAGTTGCGCCCATGGCTTCAAACTCTTTAACCGCAGCCATCACTTGACTCGCCACTTCCTCATCTAGACCCTCTGAGAAAAACTCTTTTGGTAGGCCAATGGTTAAGCCTTTAATCGAATCATTTAACGATGCAGTGTAATCTTCAACATCGCGCTGCGCACTAGTTGAATCTTTTTCATCAAAACCAGCCATCACATTTAATACTAGCGCTGCATCTTCGGCCGTTTGCGTCATGGGTCCCGCCTGGTCAAGACTTGAAGCGTAAGCAATCATGCCATAACGTGACACACGGCCATAAGTAGGTTTTAGCCCGGTAATACCACACAAACTTGAAGGTTGACGAATCGAGCCGCCGGTATCTGTACCTGTGGCAAAAGGCGCCAAACGCCCTGCCACTGCTGCAGCTGAACCACCCGATGAACCACCTGGTATTTTATTGATATTCCAAGGGTTTTTAACATCACCATAATAAGAATTTTCATTCGACGAACCCATGGCAAACTCATCCATGTTAGCCTTACCTAGCATGACTAAATCAGCTTGGTTAAGCTTGTGACTCACGGTTGCATCGTAAGGAGAAATAAAGTTATCGAGCATTTTAGAACCGGCAGAAGTCTTCACCCCATTAGTGCAAAAAATGTCTTTATGTGCGTAAGGAATGCCAGTCAAAATACCCCCAGTACCTTTGGCAATTTTATCGTCAGCAGCTTGCGCTTGCTTCATAGCTAGCTCATCAGTGACTGTAATAAAGGCATTGAGATCTGATGCGTTAATACGATCAAGATAATGTTGTGTTAGCTCAACTGAAGAAAATTCGCCAGAGCTTAAGCCTTGCGATAATTGTGCAATGGTCTTAGTATGAACACTCATATCACTCAATCACCGTTGGTACTAAATAATGTTTTTTAGCAATTTTTGGTGCAATAGCCTGAAAGGACTCTGATTGATCTTCTTCATTAACTATATCTTCACGTAAACGTTGCGTCATGTGAAGGGGGTGGGCCATCGGTGTAATTCCGTCGGTGTTAATCTGTGCTAATTGCTCAGCTAAACTAAGAATAGAATTTAAATCTTTGGTATTGCTTTTGAGCGCTTCTTCGCTTAAAGATAAACGTGCCAGATAAGCAATTTGACCAACTTGCTCCTCACTTAAAGACATACTAGAACGGGAACGGCATTTTGTTAATGACACTCATTGGCTTAGAGAATGAGGCGCGCATAATAGACAAATCACGTTGCATCCACTGCATTGAATCCTGCATGGTTGTCATGTTTTTGTTCATTTCTTCCATGTTGATTAACATTGGCTCTAAAGCATCCATCTTAGAACTTACTTGAGTTAAATCATTAGAAATAGAATCTAGATTATCTAATTTTGAGGCGATCACAGTCATATTTTTATTCACTTGATCAAAATTCTTTTGCATATGGGCAACTGAATTCGTCATTTGCGATACACTGTTAGACATTTTTTCAATACTACCCACCATTGAAGTCATGTTGCTGCCCATATTAGGGTCCATGGAATTCGCTAAACGCGTCATGTCAGTTGTAATTGAATAAATGACGACAAAAAATCCTAAGATAATCGCACTAAAAACAGTCAGAGCAGGTAAAAAGAAACGCTCAAATTTAGAGTTGGTATTTTGTTCAACGCCTTCAAGCATTTTTTCTAAATCACTAATGCTTGAAGTGATCATCACTTCATCATCGTCAACTTTTTTTGAATTCTTATTGGTATCTGTCATATTATCCTATTGGCAAAAATCATTGATTACTTGATTCAAAAGCGGCTGTTGATAGTCGTCACAAATAAACGCGTCACCTAATTCTTTTAACAAAATTAAACGAATATTACCATCAATCACCTTCTTATCAACTGACATTGCTGCCATGAAATCAGAAGCCGTAATTTTACCGCTAATAGAGGTTGGTAAATTAGATTTTTCTAATAAATCTTGAGTCTGATCAACCACATCATCTGATACGTAACCTTCAAGTTGAGAAAGTCTTACTGCCATTAGCATGCCGACAGATATTGCCTCGCCATGAAGATAATTACCATAACCTAACGTATTTTCAATTGCATGGCCAAAAGTATGGCCCAGGTTTAACAATGCGCGCTTGCCTGCCTCTAATTCATCTTGCGCTACAATATCAGCCTTATCTTCACAAGATTGATACACCGCCTCAATGATTATGGTTTTATCTCTAGCCATCAAGCTTTCGATGTTATTTTGCAAATAATGCAAGAAATCAACATTACCTAATAAACCATATTTAATCACTTCAGCCATACCGGCTGAATATTCACGATCTTCCAGTGTGTCTAATGTATCAACATCAATCACCACGCATTTTGGCTGGTGAAAAGCGCCAATCATATTTTTACCCAACACATGATTGACGCCGGTTTTACCACCCACACTTGAATCCACTTGAGAAAGCAAGGTAGTAGGGATTTGAATAAAGTTTACACCACGCTGATAACTTGCTGCAGCAAAGCCAGTCATGTCACCTACGACGCCACCACCCAAAGCAACGAGTGTGCAAGAGCGGTCAAAACGCGCCTCTAATAAAGCGCTAAAAATTAAGTTAACCGTATCCAAAGTTTTGTACTGTTCGCCATCAGGCAAAATAACGGTTGAAATTTGATAATCAGCCAGTAGGGATTTAACTTGGGCTAAATAAAGTGGTGCGACGGTCGTGTTAGTGACAATCATTATCTGCTTGCCACTAATGTGCTCGGTTAAAAGCTCAGACTGAGACAGCAAACCTTGCCCAATATAAATTGGATAAGACTTTTCGCCTAAATCAAGGTTGAGTTGCCTCATTAGGCAAATGCCCTTTGCTCACCGTCACCAGCAATATTTTCAACACAACGACCACACAATTCAGGGTGTTCGTCATGGCTAGCAACATCTGCTCGGTGATGCCAACAACGCACACATTTTTCATGTTCGCTTTTTGAAACCTTGATCATCACACCTTCTCCTGCTTCAATACAGTCATCGGTTTGTTCACTGATAGGATGAATTCTAGCATAAGAAGTAATAAACACAAAACGCAGTTCGTCACCCAACTTGGATAATGATTGGTAAATTTCATCAGAACAATAAACATCGATTTCAGCATCTAGTGAAGAGCCAATGACTTTATCACTGCGCATGCCTTCCATTTGCTTGCGAATGGTTGGGTTGATTTGACGTGCAGTTTCAATTGAATCATTTTCATAACCCGAAGTTAAGCCTTGATACCAATCTTGTAAGAAAATACTTTCATTATTTTCTTCTTCTAGCGTTTGCCAGATCTCCTCTGCGGTAAATGACAGTACCGGCGCTAACCAGCGCACCATTGCTTGGGCGATGTGATAAAGTGCACTTTGTGCGCTACGTCTTGCCAGTGAATCTTCACCCGTGGTGTATTGGCGATCTTTAATAACGTCTAGGTAGAACCCACCCAAATCATTGGTACAGAAATTCAAAATTAATTGCATCACATGGTGGAAATTGTATTCATCGTAGCCTTGCAAAATTTGCACTTGCAAATCAGCTGTTTTGGATACAATCCACTTGTCTAAATCTAGCATATCATCATGATTCACCAAGTGCTGCTTGGCATCAAAGCCTTGCATATTTGCCAACATGAAACGAATGGTGTTACGAATGCGACGATACGAATCAGCTGAACGCTTTAAGATTTCATCCGACACGGTCATCTCGCCGGTGTAATCTGTACTGGCAATCCAGAGACGCAAGATATCCGCACCCAAATTATTAATGACTTTTTGTGGCGACATTACATTGCCCACCGACTTACTCATTTTTTTACCGTCTTTATCAACGGTAAAGCCATGGGTTAATACTTGTTTATAAGGTGCTTTTCCGGTGATGGCACAAGATGAAATCAATGAAGACTGGAACCAACCACGATGCTGGTCAGAGCCCTCTAAGTACAAATCTGCCACATCAGACAAACCTTCTCTGGCCTTTAATACGGCATAATGAGAAACACCTGAATCAAACCACACATCAAGCGTGTCAGTGGTTTTTTCATAATCATTGGCTTCATCACCTAAGAAATCTGTAATGTCAGATTCAAACCAAGCTTCAATACCACCTTGCTCAATCTTAGCTGAAATGGTTGCAAAAAGCGCTTTGGTGTTAGGGTGTAATTCGCCCGTTTGCTTGTGTACAAATAACGTAATTGGAACTCCCCAAAAACGCTGACGAGAAATACACCAATCTGGGCGATTACCCACCATCAATTCAATACGTTTTTTACCCCAATCTGGAATCCACTCAACTTTTGGAATTTCAATATTAACCTTATCTCTTAAGCCATTTTTCTGCATAGAAATAAACCACTGTGGCGTTGCTCTAAAAATAACCGGAGCTTTGTGGCGCCAACAATGTGGGTATGAATGCTCTAACGGCTCATATTTCACTAGTGTATTGGCATTCTCAAGGATTTCAATAACGCTGGCATTTGCCTTAAAAATAAACTGCCCACCTAGAAGTTCAGTGTCTTCAAAAAATACACCACGCCCATCAACAGGACAATCAACCGGTAAATTGTACTTCAAACCAACAGCGTAGTCTTCTTGACCATGCGCAGGCGCTGTATGTACCGCGCCCGTACCGGCTTCAGTGGTGACGTGATCACCTAAAATCACAGGCACTTGTTTGTCATAAAACGGGTGTTGGACTTTAAGCCCTTCAATTTCACTACCTGAAAAAGTTTTCTCACCAATAGTGGCACCTTCAATACCATAACGTGAGATTGCATTTTCAGCTAAAGCTTCTGCTAAACAATAGTACTCATCACCCACATCAACTAAGACATAGTCTAAATCAGGATGCAGCGCTACTGCCTCATTCGCAGGTAGCGTCCAAGGGGTTGTTGTCCAAATAACCAGTGATACCGGCTTATCAACCGAAAAAATAGACGCATCAATCAGTTTGAATTTAACGTCAATAGCATCAGATTTTTTATCTTTGTATTCTACTTCAGCCTCAGCCAGTGCCGAGCCACATTCTGTACACCAGTGAACGGGTTTGTAGCCTTTAGAAACATGGCCATTTTCAACGATTTCACCCAGTGCACGAACAATGTCTGCTTCGTATTTAAAATCTTTGGTTAGGTAAGGATTATCCCAATCACCCAAAATACCCAAACGCTGGAAATCTTGCTTTTGCTTAGCCACTTGTGTGTCAGCATACTTGCGACACTCTGCCCTAAAATCATTAGCATTGATCTTTTGCCCTACTTTGCCTTTTTTCTTCTCGACATTCAGCTCAATCGGCAAACCATGGCAATCCCAACCCGGTACATACGGCGCATCAAAACCTGATAAAGATTTTGATTTAACAATAATATCTTTTAAAACTTTATTAACCGCATGGCCAATATGAATATCGCCATTTGCATACGGAGGGCCGTCATGCAATATAAATTTAGGCTTGCCTTGATTATGCTCACGAATGCGTGCATACAGATTATCGTCTTGCCATTTTTGTAAAAAACCAGCCTCTCGATTGGCAAGGTTTGCCTTCATTGCAAACTTGGTTGAAGGTAGGTTTAAAGTAGATTTATAATCAGACATTAATACTTAAAAGTCATTCACTAAAAATGCAATTATACTAGAGCACAATGGCTATTTGAACATCTAAAAACGGCTATTTCAACTTCACAGATCGAAGTAATAAATTAACTTGTCCCGGCTTAAGATAATCGAACTGATTAGCTTTGAGGTTTTCTGGCAAGCGAATCTCGCCAAAACGTACACGAATCAATCGTGACACTTTAAAACCGAGTGCTTCCCATAAGCGTCTTACCTCACGTTTTCGACCTTCTTTAAGTACGACTTTATACCAACGGTTAGCACCTTGACCACCGCCAACACTCACACGGCTAAACTTGGCAAAACCATCATCTAGCTCGATTCCTTCAGTGAGCTGCTTAAGGTCTTCACTTTCCACTTGGCCGAGCACTCGAACCGCATATTCACGGTCAATTTCAGAAGATGGATGCATAAGTTTATTGGCCAGATCACCATTGTTGGTAAACAATAGCAATCCTGAAGTGTTAAGATCTAATCGACCAACCATAACCCAGCGAGATTCTTTAGGCAAAAGATCATAAACACTCTTACGCCCTTCTTCATCTTTATTTGAGCAAATAACACCGGCTTGTTTATTAAGAATTAACACTTTAGTTTCTTCTTCGCTATAACGCTCGAGGTCGATTTTTCGCCCATCGATTTTAACTCTATCGGTAATTTCACACTTGTCACCAATACTCGCCGTTTTATTGTTAACCTCAATGCGGCCTTGTTCAATTAGCCTTTCTGCCCAACGACGTGAACCGTATCCAGCAGTAGCAATGAGTTTTTGTAGTCTTTCCATTAGTAAGTAATTCCCATAGTTTCTCTAACTTCTGCCATGGTCTCTTTAGCAACGTTTCTAGCCTTTTGCGAGCCTTCATGGATGATTTGTTTAATTAGCTCAGGGTCGGCCTGATATTTAGCAATGCGCTCTTGCATTGGCATTAGTTCGTCTTTTATTGCATCAATCACCGGTTGTTTGCACTCAATACAACCCATTTTTGCTTTGGTACAACCTTCAACCACCCACTCACAAGTTGACTCATCTGAGTACACCTCATGCAGTTGCCATACTGGGCATTTCTTCGGATCGCCTGGATCAGTCAACTTCACTCTTGCGGGGTCGGTCGGCATACGCTTAACTTTGGTTGTTATTTCATCTGCAGTATCGCGTAAAGAAATGGTATTGCCGTAAGATTTACTCATCTTCTGCCCATCTAAACCCGGCATCTTTGATGCTTTGGTAAGTAACGACTCTGGTTCAGGTAGGATAATTCTACCTGCGCCTTCAATATAGCCAGAAAGCCTTTCTCTATCACCTAAAGTGATATTTTGTTGTTGTTTCAATAAAGCCTGTGCTTTAACCAAAGCCTCAGCATCACCCATTTCTTGATAAGCTTTACGCAAAGATCGATAAGATTTGGCTTTCTTTTTACCCATCTTGGTAATAGCTGCCTCGGCTTTTTCTTCAAAACCCGTTTCACGCCCATAAAGATAATTAAAACGTCTGGCAACTTCTCGCGTCAGCTCTACATGGGCCACTTGATCCGCACCCACTGGCACTAAGCCTGCTTTATACATCAAGATATCTGCACTTTGTAATAGCGGATATCCTAAAAATCCATAAGTACCAAGATCTTTGGTTTTTAATTTAAGCTGTTGATCTTTATACGAAGGCACACGCTCTAACCAAGAAAGTGGCGTTGACATTGATAACAACAAATGCAACTCCGCATGCTCAGGTACTTTTGATTGTACAAAAATCGTTGATGTGTTCGGATTAATGCCTGCTGCCAACCAATCGACCACCATTTCCATTACATTGGTCTCAAGATCAATCTTGTCAGAATAATGCGTGGTAAAAGCATGCCAATCAGCCACAAAAAAATACGAATCATATTCGTTTTGTAAGTCTAGCCAATTTTTCAAAACACCATGATAATGGCCTAAATGAAGTCGACCGGTTGGTCGCATGCCTGATAAAACTCGATTGTCTTGCATTGTACGGATTGCTTAATTAATTGGTTGAATTATACCTTGC
>CAJVCM010000065.1 GCA_910595815.1 Candidatus Thioglobus plumae
GATTCACCTTGGGCTAGCGATTTTTTAATCGCGTCAAAAAAATCATTAGTAATAGATAAGGCTTGATTATGCGTCACACCAATTTTTTCAACCAATAAATCGGCGATGTCTTTCTTAGTAACTGACATTATCTTTGGGTTGCTGAAAATTTTGTTTGCATCAACGCCAGCACTTCTGACACTTGGGCGTTCACCTGATCATCGCTAAGCGTTTCCTCAACCGATTGATAGCTTAAATTGAGTGCAACACTCTTCTTGCCAGATTCGATGTTCTCACCAGCATAAACATCAAACAAATTAACATCAACCAAATAAGTTTGATTGAGTGAGCGAATACTAGTAATTAGATCATTTGCTGGGATATTTTCATCAATAACCAGTGCGATATCTCGCGCTGCCTTTTGATAGGCAGAAAATGCATGGTACTTAGCAACACTGCCTTGTTGTATGCTGGCTAAATCTAATTCAAACAAATAGCATTTTGATAAAGACAATTGCTTTTGCGCATGGGGTGCTAATGTACCTACCCAACCCACGGCGTTGTCGTTTAATAAGATTTGCGCTGTTTGCCCCTTTTGAAGGGTAGGATGCTCAGCAGCTTTAAATGTAAATGTATTAGTCGTTAATGATAGTAATGACTCAACGTCAGATTTAATATCATAAAAATCAAGCGCTTGTGTCTCATTCGACCACTGATCATCAAAACGATTACCAGTAATTACACCTGCAATTTTTTGTGATTGCTCCTCAGCCTTAATGCCCTCAAAACACAATCCTATCTCAAAAAATCTAGCATTGGTATGGCCACGCCTCTGATTTGATTCAACTGTTTGTAATAACCCCGCCCAAAGCGATGAGCGCATGGTCGACATATCGGCTGATATTGGATTACTCAAGGTAATTTTTTTTGCACTTGGGTCGATCAAATCTTGGTACTGCTCTGAGACAAAACTATAAGTAATTACCTCTTGATATCCACGATTAACCAAGCCTTGAGCGATATCATATTTATCAATTACTGATTCTGAGATGGCATTAATATTGGCATCTAAAGAGAGTTTTTGTACTGGTAACTTATCATAACCATAGAGTCTCGCAAGCTCTTCAATTAAATCTGCAGGTATGCGAATATCAAAACGGAAACTTGGCGGGATGATCGTCCACGATTCATGGTCTTTGCTGCTAATTTCAAAATCAAGGCTGGTAAATTTCTCTTCAATCCAATCAGCTTCAAGCTCAAAGCCAAGAATCTTCTGAATTTTAGCTTTAGTGATTGTAATCGGGCTGAGTGCTGGCAATGCAGAATCATCAATGCATTCGCTAATATCGCCAGCCTGACCGCCACAAATTTCAATGACTAGTTGGGTGGCACGTTGCATTGCTGTGTGCGTCATGTTGAAATCAACACCACGCTCAAATCGCAATGAAGACTCGGTATGTAAGCCGTAATTTCTAGCCTTTCCAGCAATAGATACCGGCTCAAAAAACGCACTCTCTAATAAAATATCTGTCGTGTTGGTCTGTGTAGAGCTGCCCATACCACCCATAACGCCAGCAATTGCTAAAGCGTTAGCATCGTCTGCAATAACCAAAGTATCGGCTTTAAGCGCTATCGTTTGTTCGTTTAATAACTCGATTTTTTCACCGTCATTGGCCATTCTAACGCTGATATTGCCACTGATTTTCGATAAATCAAAAGCATGCATTGGTTGGCCTAACTCAAGCAATACAAAGTTAGTAATATCAACCACTGGAGAATGTAGCGCCTGACCAGAACGTGTTAATTTTTTAGCCATCCACTGTGGTGTTTCCACTGTGTTATCAATACCTTTTACAACTCTAGTTAAGTATTTAGGGCAGGCCTGTGTATTGCTAACACTAGCATTTATTGTTTCGTTAATTGTTGAAGCTACCTCAAAGGTTGGCATCTCAAGTGATAGGTTGTAATTAGCACAAACCTCACGCGCTACACCCAATACAGAAAAACAATCACCACGATTTGGGGTGATATCCAGCTCAATAATGTTGTCATCTAAATCAAGATGCTCTCTAATGCTTTGACCAATAGGTGCGTCATCATCTAACTCGGTAATGCCGTCTGAAGATTCTGACATGCCGAGCTCTGAATCTGAACAAATCATGCCGAATGATTCAACGCCACGTAATTTAGCTTTTTTAATTTTTAAGCCACCGGGCAGTTTAGCACCAACGGTTGCAACAATCACTTTTAGATCGGCACGAATATTACTAGCACCACAAATAATTTGCAAGGAGTCACCCTCACCTACATCAACTTGACATAGGTTCAATTTATCAGCATCTGGGTGTTTTTCACAACTAACAACCTGACCAACAACTACCTTGCTAAAAGCTGGGGCGACGCTCTCAATGCCATCCACTTCTAGACCAGCCATGGTTAAGCTATCAGCAAGCTCGTTATCGCCTACCTTTGGGTTTGCCCATTCTCTCAACCAAGATGATAATACGTTCATATTCTGCGCTTATTTGAATTGTTTTAAGAAACGAATGTCGTTCTCAAAGAAAAGTCTAAGATCATTCACGCCGTATCTAAGCATTGCTAAGCGCTCCACACCCATACCAAAGGCAAGGCCGGTGAATTCTTCTGCATCAACATCAACTGAATTTAAAACATTGGGGTGTACAACACCACAGCCCAACACCTCTAACCAGCCCGTTTTCTTACAAACACGGCAGCCTTCACCACCACAGATAACACATTCGATATCGGCTTCTGCTGAAGGCTCAGTAAAAGGGAAGTAAGAAGGACGAAAACGTACTTGAAGATCTTCTTTTTCAAAATAAGCACGTAAGAAATCAATCAACAAGCCTTTAAGCTGTGCAAAATTGGCATCTTTATCGACTATCAGGCCTTCGACCTGGTGGAACATTGGCGTGTGCGTGATATCAGAATCACAACGATAAACTCGACCCGGTGCAATAATGCGCAGTGGTGGTTTTTTGTTTTCCATGGTGCGAATTTGCACTGGGGAAGTATGCGTTCTTAAGACCGTGCTTTCATCAAAATAAAAGGTGTCGTGCATGGCACGCGCCGGATGATGCTCGGGGATATTAAGCGCAGTAAAATTATGAAAATCGTCTTCAATCTCAGGGCCCACTTCTACTTCGAAGCCATTTTTTGCAAATAGGGACTGAATACGATTTAAAGTAATGGTGACTGGGTGTAAACCACCCATCTCAACATTTCTACCTGGAAGAGAAACGTCGATCTTTTCTTTCAAAAGACGCTTTTCTAATTCCAGGGTTTCTAAATGATTTTTTCTATCAGTTAATAGGTTTTGTAGGTTAACTTTAGCCTGATTAATGGCTTCACCCATCTTAGGTCTCTCTTCCTTTGATAGCTTGCCTAAGCCTTTCAAAAGAGCAGTTAGTTCACCTTTTTTACCTAAAAACTTGACCCGTAAATCGTCAAGCTCTTTTAAGCTTTCTGCTGCAGCGATTGACGCTTTAGCTTGATCAAGAATCGTGTTAATCATTTTAGAATTAAATTTGGTAAAAGGCCGCAGGAAAACCTACAACCTTTTTATATAATTTACTTAGCGGCTGCTGCGATTGCGGCCTTAGCTTGGTCTGCAATCTGTGCAAAAGCGGCTTTATCAAAAATCGCAATATCTGATAATACTTTACGATCGATTTCAATACCTGCTTTATTTAAACCGTCAATCATTCTTGAGTAGCTTAAACCGTTATTACGTGCTTCTGCGTTAATACGAACAATCCAAAGTCTACGGAACTGACGACGTCTTTGACGACGGTCACGATACGCATATTGGCCCGCTTTGATTACTGCTTGCTTGGCAACACGGTAGACTTTTGATCTTGCTCCGTAATAACCCTTAGCTTTCTTTAAAATTTTCTTATGTCTAGCGTGCGCCTGCACACCTCTTGATACTCTTGCCATTTTCTATACTCCTATTTAACTGTACGGTAACATTTTACGAACCATTGGTACATCTGCCTTCTCAACAGTGTCCGGTGAACGTAAGCTACGTTTTCTAGAAGTACTCTTCTTTGTCAGAATATGACGCAAGTGAGAGTGTTTACACTTGTAACCACCACTGGCAGTTTTCTTGAAGCGCTTTGCAGCACCTCGGTTGGTTTTCATCTTTGGCATAATTTTCTCCTTGTCCTTTGGACATATTTAACTACTCTTACGAATAGTTTGTTATATTAAAAGAAACAATAAAACGTAGATTAGGTAAGGTGTCCAGTCGTAGACAATGTATTTGTATACGACAAGGCTGAACAACAAGGCCTAATTTAATGTTTCGTTACTTCTTTTTTGATTTGGGTGCCAGCATCATGCCTAGCTGACGACCCTCCATCTTTGCCTTTTGTTCTACATTGGCAAATTCTTCTGTATCTTTCTCAATTCTATCTAGCATTTCCATGCCTAGTTCTCTGTGTTGCATTTCGCGTCCACGGAACCAAATACTAACTTTAACCTTGTCACCATTTTCTAAAAATTTAACCAAATTTCTAAATTTAATTTGATAATCACCCTCTTCGGTACCTGGGCGATATTTAATGGTTTTAACAGTGTTTTTCTTTTGTTTTCTTTTTTGATCACTCAGCTGCTTTTTTTGTTCATACAGAAATTTACCAAAATCCATAATTTTACAAACAGGAGGTTCAGCGTTTGGAGAGACCTCAACCAGGTCCATTCTGGCGTCTTTTGCCATCTCTTTTGCTTTACTTGTGTTTACAACACCAGCTTGATCGCCATTAGCGTCAATTAACCGAACCTCTGAAACTCTAATATTATCGTTAATTCGAGTTTTTACTTTATATGGTTTTTTAATAATTATTCCTCTTTAACTAATTTTATAAACGCTTCTATCGACATAGAACCTAAATCCTCACCGCCGCGTTTACGCACTGAAATCTCATCGTTTTCCATTTCTCTACCACCCGCCACTAAAATATACGGATAACGTTGCATGGAATGCTCGCGTATTTTAAAGCCTATCTTCTCATTACGCAAGTCCGAAACGACTCTAAGTCCTTGTTTTTTTAACTTTTTATTAACATCGACAACAAAATCATGCTGTTTTTCAGAAATATTCAGAATAACCGCTTGAATTGGTGCCAGCCAAGATGGAAATGCACCTTCGTAATGCTCAATCAAAATACCGACAAATCTTTCCAACGAACCCACGATCGCACGATGCAGCATTACTGGGGTTTGCTTTGTGTTGTCTTCAGCAATATATTGAGCATCTAGACGCTCAGGCATTGAAAAGTCAACCTGCAGGGTGCCGCATTGCCATTCACGATCTAAACAATCTTTGAGCACAAACTCGATCTTAGGGCCATAAAAAGCACCTTCACCTTCTTGTAAATCCCACTTAATGCCTTTAGCGTCTAATGCTTCGGCTAGCGCCGCTTCCGCTCGATCCCATACTTCGTCTGAACCCACGCGATTTTCAGGGCGTGTTGAAAGCTTAATATCAACATTATCAAAACCAAAATGCTTATAAACATCAAAGGTTAAATCAATGAAAGTGGATACTTCGTCTTGAATTTGATCAGCCGTACAAAAAATATGCCCATCATCTTGCACAAAGTTACGCACACGCATAATGCCGTGTAATGTGCCTGACGGCTCGTTACGATGGCACGAGCCAAACTCAGCCAAACGTAGTGGTAAATCACGATATGACTTAAGGCCTTGATTGTAAATTTGAATGTGTGCCGGGCAATTCATTGGCTTTACTGCGTAGTCACGATTCTCACTACTAGTAGTAAACATGGCGTCGCCAAATTTGTCCCAATGACCTGATTTTTCCCAAAGGGTTTTGTCAATTAACTGTGGTGTATGCACCTCTTTATAATCATTGTCTCTAAATATAGTGCGCATATATTGTTCAACGATTTGATACAGCGTCCAGCCTTTTTCATGCCAAAACACCATACCAGGCGCTTCTTCTTGCATGTGAAACAAATCTTGAGTTTTTCCGATTTTACGATGATCGCGCTTTTCAGCCTCTTCTAATCGGTGCAAATGTGCCTCTAGATCTTCTTTAGTTGCCCACGCTGTACCGTATACACGCTGTAGCATTTCATTATTAGAGTTACCACGCCAGTACGCACCAGCAAGTTTCATCAATTTAAAAGCTTTAAGTCTTGAGGTTGATGGCACGTGCGGGCCGCGACACAAATCAATAAAATCGCCCTGCTTGTATAAAGACAAAGTTTGATCAGCAGGAATAGACTCAATAATTTCCGCCTTATAGTGCTCGCCTTTGGCCTTAAAGAGCTCAATCGCCTTATCACGAGACATTTCACTACGCTCAATCTTAAGACTTTGCTTCACCAGCTTTTTCATGTTTTTTTCAATCTGAGCCAAGTCAGCTTCTGAAAAGCCATCTTTATATGCAAAGTCATAGAAAAAACCATTATCAATCACCGGGCCAATCGTTACTTGCGCCTCAGGATAAAGCATTTGGGTGGCTTGTGCCAAAAGGTGCGCGGTAGAATGACGAATCACTTCCAAGCCCTCTTCATCCTTAGCAGTAATAATCGAAACACTAGCATCTGCCTCAATCAAATACGAAGCATCTACCATCTCGCCATTCACCTTACCAGCAAGCGTAGCCTTCGCCAAGCCAGAGCCAATAGATTTGGCTACTTCAAAGACAGTTAATGCCTGGTCAAAAGATTTTTCGCTACCGTCTGGCAGAGTGATAATTGGCATGATTAAAGTATCAAAATAAAAGGAATTATTTTACCTTGATGTGACCAATATTTTAAGGGTTATTTAAGATACTCATTTAAATCAGTTTGATGTTTTTTTTAATGATGAAAAAGCAAATAAAATACAACAATAAGGCAGTATTTAAAATTCACCCTAGGATGGTCTCGCTCTTGGCTAAAGCCAATTCACCTTCTATGAAATTTTAGACTCTAATTAAATAGGATTAATTTTCTCAACCATTAGTTGTAATGAAGTGTTGCCACGCCAGATATTGATTGACAATTTATAAGCCACTTCAGCTTGTGTTGAATCAATTGGTGCTTGGAAAAAGGCAATAGCGTCATGCACTTGATTGCTGTCTTTGAGTTTTAACCGACATTTTAGGTGTTTTTCTCCCACAACTCTTTGCTCGACTATTTCAAATTCACCGGTAAAAATTGGCTCCTCAAAGCCTTGCCCCCAAGGCCCTGCATCTTGCAAAATTTGTGCGTTATTTAGCGAAATGTCAAACGCTTCAAGTTCGCCATCAGTTAATAATTCAATCTTTGGTATTTCATTATTAAGATGCGCTTTGATGCCATCATGGAAAGCTCTTTTAAACATGTAAAAATCTTCTGATTTAATGCTCAATCCCGCCGCCATCGCATGACCACCAAATTTTAAAATCAAGCCTGGATTGTTACGGTCAACCAAATCGAGTAAATCTTTAATATGTACACTGGGAATTGAGCGAATAGAGCCTTTTAGAAAATGGCCAGATTTTGCAAATACTGCTACGGGGCAGTGATAATCCTCTTTAAGTTTACCTGCAACAATGCCGACAATGCCTTCGTGCCATGTAGGATCATACAAGCTGAGTGCAAACTTAGCTTCTGAGACATCTTGCGCATCAACAATTACTTGCGCTTCATCTTGAATGCGTGTTTGCTCGTCTTTGCGTTTTTGGTTAAAGTCTTCAAGCTCTTGAGCATAACGCCTAGCATCGCTCATGTCGTTGGTTAATAAACATTTAATACCGCGAGATATATCACTCAAACGCCCTGCAGCGTTTAAACGTGGGCCTACGGCAAAACCTAAATCACTGGCTTGTAAGGTTTGCGCAGGGCGATTGGCAATCTCTAGTAGCGCTAGAATGCCTGGCGCACATTGTTTGGCCTGGATACGTTTAATACCTTGATCGATTAAGATTCGATTATTTTGATCAAGCTTTACCACGTCTGCCACTGTGCCGAGTGCGACTAAATCAAGCACGGTGCGTAGATCTGGCGCGGGTATGCCATACTTAGTAAAATATTGCGCTTTATTAAGATGGGTTTTAAGCGCTGAAAATAAATAAAAACACACACCAACACCGGCCAAATTTTTGCTCAAAAATTCACAACCTTCAAGGTTAGGATTGATAATTGCATCTGCCTCAGGCAGCTTATCACTCGGTAAGTGATGATCGGTGATGATCACTTGAATACCTGATTCTTTAGCCAGCTTACTACCCTCAAAACTAGAAATACCGTTATCAACGGTGATGATTAAATCAGGTTGTTTGGTTTTAATAGCAAGTTGAACAATCTCTGGCGACAAGCCGTAGCCATGCTCAAAACGATTCGGCACTAAAAAATCAATATATTTAGAGCCCATCATTCGTAA
Organism: Candidatus Thioglobus plumae; assembly: GCA_910595815.1. GTDB lineage: Bacteria > Pseudomonadota > Gammaproteobacteria > PS1 > Pseudothioglobaceae > Thioglobus_C > Thioglobus_C plumae. The sequence goes on from CAJVCM010000065.1 coordinate 8,380, forward strand.
TGATTTTACCGCTACGACAGATGCAGTTGCGCCATCGCAATCAAAATCACCAATGATTAAAATACGTTTTTGATCAGTTAAAGCTTGCTCTAATAAAGTCAGTGCTTGTTCTAATTGATCAAATTTTGGCGTTAATAAATGAGATAAATTTAAGTCTAATTGCGATTCACTAACCCCACGAGCAGCATAGATATTTTTTAAAAAACTGGAAATATCGTCCGAATAAGACTCGAATAAGGTTCGATCTATCGCCCTACTTAACATCGCTTACAGCACGAATATAAGAATCAAAAGACTTGCCACTACCATAAGTGCCGCCATAAAAAAATGGCACATCAACAGCGGTGTTAATATCATCCTCACGACTCGTTGAAGTCCAATATGGTTTTGAACGAGTATTTGGGAAATAATGCGTATTAATTAACGGGTTATTGTTATTAAAAACAAGTAACGATCTTAGTTCATATGTATTTGGTAAACGCCAATTAGCTGTCTGACATAAACGACTTTCATTCAATGCTTTAATAAAACTTTGTGTATTGCACTCCTTTCCCAGATGGCAATTACGACTATATTCACCATTTCCCACACCAGAAATTCCATCAAACCAAGTATAGGTATTTTGCCTATCTTGCAGGCCTTTTTCATTACGCTTCACTTCCCACATTAAATTGGTTTCATTGTCTAAAACGCAATCCCACTGCTTGGCACTGTCTACAAGTGAATCACCTGCGGTTGAGATTTTGATTAACTGCGCGCTAACCAAAGTACTAAAGCATAAACTAAATATAAATAAACTAAATTTTTTCATTGACTAATTGTGTAATTTTATCAGCGCTGGCTGGCGCCATATTAAGCCCATTACGAAAGTGCCCCGTATTAATAAACAAATTATCGTACTTCTCACTTTTTCCCAATATAACTTTTCCAGATCGACTTGCCGGCCTAAAACCAGACCAATGATGTTCAATTTCAGCACTAGATAGCACTGGAAATAGTTCAGACGCAAACTCATATAAAGACAATTTAGTTGTCTCATCTAATGAACGATCAAAACCAACATTTTCCATGGTTGATCCAACCAGTATTCTACCATCAGCCCTAGGGATAATATAACGACCCTGATCAAGGACAATATGCTCAACATCGCCAATTTGTGCTTTCAACAGAATCATCTGTCCCTTGATTGGAAACACGTCATCCTTAATATCTAATAATTTCCCACTCCAAGCGCCTGCGCAAGCCACAATATTATCGGCAAAAAAATCTCCTTTTGTGGTGTTTACACCCAGCACTTTGTTGTTGTTTATTATGAGCTTATCGGCTGGCGTATTTTCAACAATCGTCACACCTTTGTTAATGATATCGACTTTCAATGCTTGTAAAAGTTTCGGATTTCTAACGCTTGCTACATGGGTAAATAAAGCACCATTCACGTGATCTTCATAACTAACTTGATAGCGTTTCATCCACGATTGCGCCTCTACTGTTTCAAACTCATCCATCATCAATAAGCCAGATTTTTGATACTGAGGGTCGATACCACTAGAATGATACAAATCATCACACAGCCCTTCATAAACAGCCTGAGATTCAAAACTCAAGTCATTAGTCAAGTCATCATAATGCCATGGATACAATGGGCTGATAATACCGCCGCCTGCCCATGAAGACTCTTTTCCACATTCTCGTTGATCAATAAGTGTGACTTTGGCACCTGAGATTGCCAACATACGCGCACTCATCAAGCCAATCACACCACCGCCAATAACCAAACAATCACTCATGCTTTTTAATATCAGAAAAAATTAATAATATCACGCCTAAGCTAATCAGAACGTCTGCTACATTGAACACTGGCCAATAAAAATCTTGATAATGCAGATCAATAAAATCAATCACGAAGCCAAGCAGAAAGCGGTCAATTAAATTACCTATAGCGCCAGCCAACAATATAGACAAGGCGAATAATTTCAATAATCGACCTGCATCTGTACGTCGCATCCAAATAATAATTGCAATACTAGCAACTAGCGAAAAGCCTGATAGAAAATAGCGCTGCCAACCAGATTGATCTGCCAAGAAACTAAAGGCAGCACCATAATTATGCACATGCGACAACGAAAGAAAATCATTAATAACAATTGAATCATGTGGTTTGATATAACCATAAATCAACAATTTAGTTATTTGATCAAGGGCTATCAACAATAAAGTAAATAGGAGGTAATAGTTGATTCTAATTATTTTCATGAGCGCCTAAAACGATAAACAATAGCAATAAATATCAAGCCTAAAACAATCATTGGCCACCAGACTACTTGATTGTTCTTTTGACGAAAATCATCTCTTAACCGAGGGTTGACACGTAAATATTTGAGTGTATTTCTTGCCATCGCATGGGGTTTTGAATTAGTTAACCATTGATGATAAAGGCCGTATGATTTAGGAATAAACCCCCAAACCCACGGTGCATCTTCACGCAATATGGCTACCATTTTATCAATGACTACTTGTCGTTCAGCAGAATTTGGCATATTTTTCATTTTTTCAAAAAACTTATCATATTCAGCATTTTGATAATTAGCGCCATTCTCTCCGCCAGTTTCAACTTTGGAATTTTTACCATACAATAAAAATAAGAAATTTTCTGGATCGGGATAATCCGCATTCCAGCCCAATTCAAACAATTGAGTTTGGCCTTTGCTCATTTTATCTTGTAGTCGATTATAACTACTCGATCTAATTACCAACTGAACATCAATCTTCTTAAATTGTTTTCTAATCCAATCCAATCTTGGCTGATCTTCTGCACCGCTGGCAGTTGTATCAAAATACAGCACCAAAGGCTGACCGGTAACTGGATCAATACCCTTGGCATAACCAGCTTGTGCCATTAAGTCTTTCGCTTTAGAAATATCCTTACGCTTATCTAAAGAATCATAAACGAATGGGTTGTAATCCTCAGCTGCGCCAAAAATACCCGCAGGAATCGGCCCATGTGCCGCACTGCCTCGTCCATTTCTAAAAATAGAAATATATTCTTCTTCATTAATGGCAATTGAAATGGCTTGTCTTAATTTTTGAGCAGATGATGTATAACCGCCAACTGTTGTGTCTAGCATGTTAAATGCAGTGTAATAAACACTGGTACTGTTACTGGCGAGCAAGCGAATATTTTTATCACTCATTCTTGGCGCTAAAACAGTTTGACCTTTGGACTTAACTTCAATGGCTTGATCAAAATTATCACTAGAGATGCCCGACTGATCATAGTAGCCTTGTAAAAATTTATTCCAATAAGGTGCAGTTTCTTTTTCTAATAAAAAATGCACCTTGTTTAAAAATGGCAATTTCTTATCTCTATCAACCAGTAAGTGATTTTCCTTGTCGCTAACTTCGCCTACACTTGGATAATATTCATCATGGAAATTAAGGTTTCTTTGAAGAATCATTTCTTTATTCGGATTATTCACGCTTAACTGAAAAGGCCCTGTACCAACTGGGTACCAATCCAATACAATGTTTTTATCAATCAGTCCTTGCTGTGCATAAAATGCATCTGCTTCTGGTGGCACAGCGGTAAAAAATGGCATAGCTAACCAATATAAAAATTGTTCTTGAATGCCATTCACTTTTATAGAATAGCGATATTTATCTAATACCTTAACACCTGATATTTGATGCTGGGTCAAGTCTAATGAACCCTTTACATTCTTAAGCTCAACATTCAAATCATCAAGACCAACAATCATCTCACTCATTAAGCTTAATATCGGTGAGTGTAATTTTGGATTGGCCAAACGCTTGATTTGATGCACAAAATCACTAGCAACCAATTCTCTTGTCGCAGTTTTGGAAAAATCACTTAAATGGCTAATATCACTAAGCATATCATCATTTAATGTAAGATTATCTTTAACAAAAGCAGGATGGTTTTGATACATTATCCCTGGTTTAATTTGCAAAATATAACGTGAAAAAGCCGCAGACTGTCGATCAATAGCCAAGATCTCATCACCTGCATTATTGTAATAATGCACTTTTGGCATATGTGCCAACACACCAGGTATTAATGTATAAGGTCTTTTCAAGTAATGATATTGCAGGGGTGTCTCATACACAGACTGAATAAAAGTCCACTCATTTGAAGAATACGAACGCGCTGGATCTAAATGTTTTGGACGTGCAGAAAAAGAGCTATAAAGCGTATTGTCTAGTCTTTGTGTATCGAGATACGGATTGTTCCAAGGCTCAGTACAGGCGCCTAATAGAGGTAAAACAACCCATATCAAAAGCTTTATATGTTTATAATTCAACATCGTATCAATTATAAATACTTAAGGAGTCTTATGGGTTTTTTAACAGGGAAAAAAGCACTAATTGTTGGTGTTGCATCTAATCGTTCTATTGCATGGGGTATTGCTGAATCTATGGCCAAACAAGGCTGTGAAATTGCACTGACCTACCAAAACGAAAAATTAAAAAAACGGGTTGACAAATGCGCCGTAGTTTGTAATTCTGATATTGTTATTCCTTGTGATGTTGGCACCGATGAGAGTATCGATGCCGCCTTCGCAGAGCTTAAAAATCATTGGGATAACTTTGATATTATAGTGCACTCAGTTGCCTTTGCTCCGCGTGAAGCACTAGATGGTAATTATATTGAAGCCACTACACGTGAAAATTTTGCCACAGCACATGATATTAGCTCTTACAGTTTTACTGCTTTAGCTAAAAGTGCAAGTTCAATGCTTAATGATAATGGCGCTTTATTAACGGTAAGCTACTTAGGCGCTATTCGCGCTATCCCTAATTACAATGTCATGGGTGTTGCCAAAGCTTCACTAGAGGCTAATGTACGCTATATGGCAGCTGCAATGGGCCCTGAAAAAGGTATTCGTGTTAATGCTGTATCAGCTGGTCCAATTAAAACCTTAGCAGCCAGTGGTATTAAAGACTTTGGTAAATTATTAGATTATGCCGCTGACAGTTCTGCTCTTAAGCGCAATGTCACCACAGAAGAGGTGGGTAATGCTGCTGCCTTCCTATGTTCAGACTTGGCATCGGGCATTACCGGCGAGGTCACCTACATTGATTCAGGTTATAACTTTTACGACAAGGGTCCTGATTGATAACCAATAAAGCTTATCCAAAAAAAGACCTGCTAAATTTGCAGGTCTTTTTTTATTCTAAGCTTGACTAAATTTATAAACGCTCAGTAAAAATTTCTAGATCTGCATTTTTCCTTAAAGTTGTCAAAATACTATTAAACATTGCATCAGATTCAAAGTTTAATAAAGAACGCTCTAAAGCCTTAGCTGATGTGTCATCAGTAGTTTTAACTTTTGATAATGCAATCACAATAGATTGACCCTTGCTTAGACTCTGTGCGCTATAAGTTGTGGCATTGGCTGGCTTAGGTAAAGCAAATACTTGGTTAACAATCACAACGTCTGCCTTATCAGAATCGCGCCCAATCCAACCCACCTCTTTCCATTTAAGTTGGTTATTATCCATCAATACCTGGGCTGCTTTATTGTCGCCCTTTGTAAATGCGTCTGTAATTTGCTTGGCAATATTATCGATAAAAGTTTTTGATAATAATGTGGTCAGGTGTGTATTGATTTCACCTTTCACTTCATCAAATAATTTCTGTCTCTCGGATAATTTGTCCTTAACTCTCAGCACTACAAACCTATCTTTAGATAACTCAATTAGCTCAGAATTTTCACCTTTATTTAGTACTAAATCACTGTAAGCTGCAGACACAAACTTTGGTCCAAATTCAGTTGACTTTTGAGCAAAAAATTCAGAAGTGTTAAGCTTTAAATTCATTTGATCAGATGCCTCTTCTAAACTGGCTTCATAAGCGAGGTTAGTTAGCTGTTCAGTTAAATCGTAAAGTGATTTCTGCGCGGCACGCTGTGTATAAAGTTCGATCAATTCAACACGAATTTCATCAAAAGGCTTAACGGCACCTGTTTGAATATTGTTTAACTTAATCACATGATAACCAAACTCAGTTTTCACCGGTGAACTCACTTCGCCCACCTTCATACTAAACACTTTATCTTCAAATTCAGACATCATTACGCCCAAAGTAAAGAAGCCTAAGTCACCACCAACATCTTTTGAACCTGTATCTAAGGAATGTGTTTCGGCTAATTTAGCAAAATCAGCACCTGAATTCAATTGAGTGGCAATCTGCTCAGCTTGTTGTTCAGACTCAACCAATATGTGTTGAGCTTGACGCTCTTCCTCGGTAGTAAAGCGCTCTTTTTCATCCTCGTAAAAATTAAACAATTCATCATCATTAACTTTTATGTCTTTGGCAATCTCACCCAATGATAATTCAATAAAATCAACTTTAATTTTTTGCGGCTCGAAAAATGATTCTGCTTGTTTGTCGTAATACTCTTTAACACTTTTTATATCGACCTTGACCTTGCCTTTATACTGATCAGCACTTAGTTTAATATAGCTAAATTTACGCTGCTGATTGTTTAGCTTGCTTAAGTTTTGCAAAGCATAAGGCGTTACAAAAGCAGAGTTCAATAAATTATATTTAACTTGGCTTTGGGTTAACTCTGTTGATTTCACTGCCTCATATTGGGTGTCGCTATAACCATTCAACCTCAACATTTGTTTATATTTTTCTAAGGAAAACTTACCATCGATTTTAAAAACATTGTTAGAGTGAATTAATGCCTGCAACTCCCTACCTGTCGTTGCATGACCCAACTCACTAGCAAGCTGATTTAATAAACGTCGATTAATCATTGACTCAAGTGTTGACTGTTTGAGCACATTATCAAATTCAGCTGTATATTTTTCATCTAATTCTTGCTGTAAACGTCGTTTTTTAGCATTAAATTCTGATCGAAAATCATCCTGAGAAATCTCATCGTCATTCACAATGGCAACAACATCAGACGAACCACTAAAGTCAACACCATAGAGTGCTGTTATAACAAAAGTAAGTGAAATTAAGCCGACAATCACATAAGTAACTACGCCTTTAGAATTTTCCTTGATTGATTTCAATAACATAATATATATTTAGATGGCGTCTTGCTTGCGCACTAAAACCATTGATTAATAAAAAATAAGAATTATAAACGATAAACCTTGTTGGCTCGAATGGCTTTATGAGATGAACTCAACTAAATAATAGTAAAGACTGTTTTAGAGAAGGGATTTTAGAATAAAAAAAAAGGTAGCCAATGGCTACCTTTTTTAGTTTTTTGCTATACTCGCAAAGAATATGGCGATCCGGAAGGGATTTGAACCCTCGACATCCTGCGTGACAGGCAGGCACTCTAACCAGCTGAGCTACCGGACCGAAAAGTTTTTTTGGTGGGCGATACTGGGCTTGAACCAGTGACCCTCGCCTTGTAAGGGCGATGCTCTCCCAACTGAGCTAATCGCCCAAAAAAACTATGCCCGATACTTGATCTAAGCACCGGGCATATTATACTTAAATAAATCTATTTGTTAACTGATTCTTTAAGTAATTTACCTGCTTTAAACGCTGGTACTTTAGATGCTTTAATTTGAATCGCTGCACCTGTTTGTGGGTTGCGGCCAGTGCGTGCTGCACGGTCTCTTACTAAAAAGCTACCAAAACCTGTAATTGCAACATTATCACCGCCTGCTAATGCACCAGTGATTGCGCCTGTTGTTGCATCTAATGCACGAGCTGCGTCTGCCTTAGTTAAACCTGAAGCCTCTGCAATTGCTGATACTAAATCTGATTTGTTCATCTTTTATTCTCCTATGTAGTAAATTTCATTCTCTCAATGAAAATTGGTAAACTTTATAATAAAGCTTTCGATGAATTATCCATCAAAAACCCTTACTGTCAATAGCTTTTAGTAAAAAATATTGAAAATTCTATTTATTAGTATTTGCTTATATTTTTAACTTGTTAATTAATGGTAGTATTTCGTTTTGCCACATGTTAGGTGTAATCTCACCAATGTGTTTAAAACGAATCACACCATCATGGTCTACAATAAAAGTCTCTGGTGTGGCATATACGCCCAATTCTAAGCCTAATTTCCCTTGATGATCAAAGACCACCAATTTAAACGGATCACCTAATATATCTAAAAAACGCTTACCTTCCTTCTTAGTATCTTTATAGTTAATGCCAATCATATACAAATCGCTTGTAGCAGCAATATCATTTAATACTTTATGTTCTGCGCGACAAGTCACACACCATGATGCCCAAACGTTCACAAGTGATATCTTATTTTTTAGCTTGCTTTGGGTGAAATACCTCTCACCAGAATAAAAATCTTCAACTTCTAGATTTGGAAAACTTTTACCAATTAGTGGTGAGGGCAGTTTTTTTGGATCTTTTCCTAGTCCGTCCAACAGGAACCAGGACAACACAACAAACAAAACCAACGGCAAGAACTTCCACATGACTATTTCTCAGATTTTTTAGCTTTTTCTAAAGCGTCAGCGACTTCAGGTGGCATGTAATTTTCATCATGCTTGGCAAGCACCTCTGTAGCTACAAACGTGCCATTCACTAATGAGCCAGTGGTGATAATACCCTGACCCTCTCTAAATAAATCCGGCAAGATGCCAGTATATTCAATGTTAAATTTATTTTTATTATCCGTTACATCAAAATTAACAGTCATGTCTTTGCGTTTCACGCTATCTTTGGCTACTAGACCACCAAGACGAAAGCTTTTACCGCTAGGCGCCTTACCTTCTACCACTTCGGTTGGAGAATAAAAATAATTAGTATTACTGCCTAATGCTTGAAACAATAAAGTCATTGCTAGCACTGCACCTGCCACCAACAAGGCAACAAAAACCATTCTATTTTGTCGTTTAGTCATAATAATCTCTCGCTAATTTCTTGAATATTTAATTCGTAACTGAGTAATTGCTTTTTTGTGAATTGATCGAGTTCTAATAAATAAAATAGTAATTACTGCAAAAGTTAGAAAATACGAAAACCATATATAGTAAGCGTATTTATCAAATGATAACAATGTCAAAAGTTCCATTATTTATCACCTCCCATCACAATTGCTTTAACCCAACGTGAGTTTTGCTCTCTTATCAGAACCTCATCTCTAGCACGCATTAATACCAGCGTACCATACAAAAATTTAAAGGCAAAACTAATCAGCAGTAATGCGTAAAACATATCTATTTGCATAGAGACTTTGGTCACACTAACAGACGATCCTTGATGCAAACTGTTCCACCATTCCACTGAATAATAAATAATAGGGATGTTAACCAAGCCTACAATCGCTAAAACTGAAGAAGCTTTAGCTGCAGTTTTCGGATTATCAAATGCATTATTAAGCGATATGTAAGCCAGATACAAAAACAACAGAATCAACTCAGAAGTTAAACGTGCATCCCACACCCACCAAGTACCCCACATTGGCTTACCCCATACTGCACCAGTGACTAAAGCTAAAAAAGTAAAAGCTGCACCAATTGGTGCTGAGACTGAGGCCACCACATTGGCAAGTTTAATTTGCCAAATGAGGCCGATCGCACCTGCAACAGCCATCACTACATAAATAAATAAGCTCATCCATGCAGCAGGTACATGTACATACATAATACGTACACTTTCACCTTGCTGGTAATCAGGTGGCGATACAATTAACGCCCAATACAATCCCACTAAAGTTAGAGTGATGAACGGATATAAAAACCAAGGAATGAGTTTTTCACTAATCCGGTAAAAATTTTGTGGTGAGGCAAATGCCTGAATCCATTTCCACATAGTTAATAATTAATGTTGTAAGAATTGAGAATTATTTTAATGATTTCTTCGCCACATTATTACGTAAATAAGTCGGGAGTGGCAATTCATTGTCATGTGTACTTTTTTGATCTAAATATAAATCAATCAAATTTTCAGCCATTGGGTAGAAGTCTGAAACACAATGCTTAATACCTGTTCGCTCATAAAGTTCAGCTTCATACGCGCCCCAGCCCGTACCTACACCGATAAAATCCTGGTTCAGCACATCGACTTCACTTGGACTTTTAAGGCTTTCATTAGATAGATTTTGATCTTGGTACAATCCCCAATACACCTCCCCCATACGCGCATCAAGTGCCACAGCCACTTTATCAGACCTGTATTTTTTAGCCGCACCAAAACCTACAAGCTCCAAAGTAGAAAATCCCTTGGTAGGAATATCATATGCAAATGACATGCCCTGCACCACACCAATACACATGCGCACACCGGTAAATGCACCAGGGCCTTTGGTATAAACAATACTATCCAAATCAGATACAGCAATATCAGACTCAGCAAACACTTCATCACACAAAGGCAAGATAAGTCCTGAACTTTTTGCCACACCCTTAACAAATCGGCTAATTTTTATACCGTTAGTATAAAGACTGACTGAGCAAACCTCGGTACAAGTATCAATGGCAAGAATATTTTTCATTGGCTTATTTTACAATTTTCTCAAACTTATGATAGATAGATAAAACCAATTGTCTACGTTTAACCAACCTTTTCGCGTGTTTGATTGGGTGATAATAACTCGGGCCCTTCACTAAGGCTACTAAGGTTGCCATTTCCTCAACTGATAAAGTCTTAATGGGTTGATTAAAATAAAATTGTGCACCCTTTTCAAACCCATGGATTGGGTCATTACCTTGTTGTGCAAGATACACCGTATTCATATAACGATTAAGAATAAAATCTTTGTCAAAGGACACTTCAAGCAATAACGCCATCAATGCCTCATTAATTTTACGACTGATGGTTTGATCTCTAGTGAGTAATGTATTTTTGATTAGCTGCTGAGTCAGTGTGCTTGCCCCTCGAATGGGTTTGTCATGCAGCCAATAATCGCGAAATACCCTAGCAATCTCTTTAAAATCCACACCCAGATGATTAAAGAAGGATTGATCCTCAACCAGTAACAACATATTTATCAATGGCTTAGGGTGTTGCTCTAATGACAATGTAGAATGAATTGATGTCAGTGGTTTTGAAAATTCTGCTCTTACCAAATTATTTAAATAGTTCAAATACACAATAAACAACAAAATACAAAGTAGTATTAAGCGTTTTAGCCAATTAATAATGATTGATTTTGAATCCAAAAAAGCCAGCACCTTTGTCAAAAATTAAGTTGATTTTAACAAAATCCACCTGTTAAAGGTTTTTTCATACTATCTACTTTCTTAATGATTGTGAAAATGGTCTAACTAGTATAAAATACCCACTCCCTTGCTTGATCACATGGTGTGGCAAGCTATTTTATAATAACCATAAGGAGAAGGACTCATGAGACACTATGAGATTACACTTATTGTACACCCTGACCAATCAGCTCAGGTAGGCACAATGATGGACAAATACAAAGAAATGATTACTGCTGATGGCGGTAATATTCACCGCGAAGAAGACTGGGGTCGTAAACACCTAGCATATCCAATTGATAAAATTTATAAAGCACACTACTTAATGATGAACATTGAGTGTGGTCAGGAAACGCTTGACAAGCTAAATTACAATTTCCGTTTTAACGATGCCGTTTTAAGAAATTTAATTATTTCTAAAAAAGTAGCACTCACTGAGCCTTCAATTATGATGACTGCTAAAGACGAAGATAAAAAACCGGTTAGAAGATAGGAGATTATTATGGCCAAGCAACAGAAAAGAAAACGCAGACCTCTAATTAAAATCAACAGTTTTTGTCGTTTCACGGCAGCTGGTGTTAAAGAAATTGACTACAAAGAAGTAGATGTTTTATTAAAGAACATTGACGAAGGTGGCAAGATTACACCATCAAGAATGACCGGCACTACTGCTAAGTTTCAACGTCAATTAACCACTGCAATCAAAAGAGCTAGATTTTTAGCATTGATTCCTTACACTGACAAACATAAGAAATAGGAGTTAATCATGCAAGTAATTTTATTGGAAAAAATTGGTAAATTAGGTGGCTTAGGTGATTTAGCTAACGTTAAATCAGGTTACGCTCGTAACTACTTAATCCCACAAGGCAAAGTTAAACCAGCAACAGCGGCTAACTTAGCTGCATTTGAAACAATTAAAGCTGACTTACAAGCAAAAGAAGCGGCAGCGTCTAAAGATGCTCAAGCTAAAGCAGACACTATGTCAGGCATTGTTTGTACGATTAAAGTCAATGCTGGCGATGAAGGCAAGCTATTTGGCTCTATCGGTACAGCTGATATTGTTGCAAATCTAGCGGCTAATGGTCATGATGTTGAAAAACGTGATATTAACATGCCAGAAGCAATTCGCCATGTTGGTGAGTATGATATCAGTGTGACTTTATTCACTGACATCAATGTTGATATTAAAGTGATAGTTGAAGCTTCAGAAGATGAAGAATAACTAAACTTTTGACTCAAAAATTGCGTTAAAATTAAAACCCTCGAAAGAGGGTTTTTTATTATTTAAACAACGCATATGGACATCGAAAACGCTAATATACCGCCAAATTCACTTGAATCAGAACAATCTGTACTTGGTGGATTACTGCTGCATAATGAAGCCTGGGATAGAGTTGCCGACCTCTTAGTTGAAAATGATTTTTACAACGCCTCTCATCGACTAATTTTTAATGCTATTGCATTATTATTAGAGCATACTCAGCCAGCTGATATCCTCACCGTTAAAGAGCAGCTCAAGAAAAATAATAATGAAGAGACCATTGGTGGTTTTGCCTATCTAGCACAAATTGCTGAAAACACCCCTAGCATCTCAAATATTGAAGCCTACGCAAAACACGTACGCGAACTTTCAGTTTATCGCCAATTAATTAACGTCAGTCACGAAATTGCAGATACAGCTTACCACCCTAAAGATATGGAGGTTCAGGAGTTAATTGATATCTCTGAGAAGAAAATCTTTGAAATTGCTGAGCAAGTCACCAGAGGAAAACAAGATGTGGTTAATGTTAAAGACATCATTAAAGATGTTGTTAACCGTGTTCATGAAATGCAAGAAACAACTGGTGTCACTGGCTTAGAAACAGGGTTTAGTGAGCTTGATAAATTGACTTCTGGCCTGCAAAATGGTGATTTGATTATCATTGCAGGGCGTCCATCTATGGGTAAAACTGCTTTTTCAATGAATATTATTGAACATGTTGCCATTAGTAGTCCAACCCCAAAGCCTGTGGCTGTGTTTAGTTTAGAGATGCCAACTGAGCAACTAGTGTTACGTATGATTTCTTCGTTTGGGCATATTGGCGGCACAAAATTACGCGACGGTTCGATGACTGAAACTGACTGGAATAGCTTCAATCATGCTGTTAGGGCGCTAGAAGAAAATGTAATTTTGATTGATGAAACTGCATCCATTACACCAACTGAAATACGAGCCAAATGTCGTCGACTTAAGCGAAAACACCCTGAACTGTCTTTAATCATGGTTGATTATCTACAGTTAATGACGGTCCATGGCAAGAGTGAAAACAGAGTGCAAGAAATATCTGAGATTTCTCGCTCGCTCAAAGCACTAGCTAAAGAAATAAATGTGCCTGTTATTGCTTTATCTCAGCTCAACCGTGGTGTTGAATCTCGGCCTAAAGCAGGTAAAGGGCGTATGCCACAAATGTCAGATTTACGTGAATCTGGTTCTATTGAGCAAGACGCCGATATCATTGGTTTTATTTATCGTGATGAGCAATACCATGATGATAGTTACTCTAATCCAGAAGAAGTAGGTAAAGCTGATTTAAAAATTTCCAAACATAGAAATGGTCCAACAGGTTCTGTCAAGCTTGCCTTTGTCGGTGAGTATGCACGCTTTGAAGACTTGGCTATTGATGATCAGCTCCAAGGTATTCCTGATGGGCAGATCGATGCTGCATATATAAATAACATGGCTAATTTTGATAAAGAGCCGTTTTAACCTCACATAGGCAACCTATGCACGCAATTGCCTCTATCTCACAATCAGCATTAACTCATAACTTGTCTGTTGTTAAGCAATTAACACCAGGTGCCAAAGTAGTATCGATGATTAAAGCCAATGCCTATGGTCATCACCTAGATTGTATCCACCCATTGGTCGATGGCTCAGACAGGCTGGCCGTTAGTGAATTATCAGAAGCCGAAAAATTACGAGCCATTACTCAGCGCCCAATCTTATTGTTGTCAGGCGTATATTCAGAAGGTGAATTACAACGTGCTATTAGCCTAGACTGTCATATTGTTGTGCATCATACGTCACAAATAGCTATTATTAACAGCACCCAACAGGCGGTTAATGTTTGGCTTAAAATTGATACCGGTATGCATCGATTAGGCTTATCTGCTACTGAATACAAAGAATGTTTGTCTTTGTTTGAGGTTAATTCTTTAGTGGAAGTCGCCTGTGTTATGAGTCATTTTGCTTGTGCCGATGAAGTTGACCACCCTATGAACAAGACTCAGCTAAACAATTTTAAAGCATTGACAGTTAAAGCGAATAATCGCTCTATAGCAAACTCTGCTGCGATTTTATCTCAAACAGAAATAGCCTTTGATTTTGTACGTCCTGGGATTATGCTTTATGGCGCTTCTCCATTTAACACGCCCGACAATAAGCTCAAGCCAGCAATGAAACTTTCTGCACCCATACTCTCAATTAAAACCCTGCAAGCAGGTGAATCTGTTGGCTATGGCGCCACTTGGGTGGCAGATAAAGACACCACATTGGCTGTGATTGGTATTGGCTATGGGGATGGCTATCCTAGACACGCCAAAAATGGCACACCTGTATTGATCAATGGCGTCTTATGTCCATTGATTGGTCGTGTATCCATGGATCTAATTTGTGTCGATATCAGTTCAGCAAAAGCCAGTGTTGGCGATAGCGCTGTTTTATGGGGCGATGAGCAGCTTCGGGTTGAAGTTGTTGCTAATAACAGTGACACTATCAGCTATGAATTACTCACTGGATTGAGTGCTCGCGTTAGCTTCATATCAGTACCATGAACCAAGCTTATAACTTAATCCAAATCAGTGACTGTCATATTGATGACCAAGTAGAGTCAATGGGGGTAGATACCCACGCTAATTTGGCTTCAGTTGTTAAAGCTGTTACTAAGCATAACTGCGACACCTTGCTGATTACAGGTGACCTTGCCCATAATGGCACACTCAATTCGTACCAAGTGTTACAACGCATGCTTATGCCAATCAAATCTAGGATTGTGGTGTTGAGTGGTAATCACGACCAAATTGAGAACCTAAATCAAGTTTTTTCAGAGCAATTAATCTCTAAATTCAGCCTAGGTAATTGGGAAATTATTACTATTGATTCTACTCAGATCTCGGATAACAGTGGCTATGTCAACAAAAAAGCACTAGACCAGCTTGCTCAAGATTTGCAAAATAGCGTGGCCAAATACAACATTGTTGCTTTGCATCATCCAATCGTTTCTATGCAATCAGATTGGGATGATTCGCTCTCATTAGAAAATGCAGACGAACTGTTCAATGTAATGAATAAATACCCTAAAATAAAGGCAGTTTTGTGGGGGCATGCTCACCAAGCCAGTGAATTTGATAACAATGATGTAGCGCTTATCTCATGCCCATCGACCGCGCTACAATATGACAATGAAACCAGGATTGGCTTTAACCATTACAGACTACATGATGATGGAAAATTAGAATACAACACACAATGGATTTAGAAACAACACTCATCAGAGACTTGTACAACCAGCAAAAGCCAAAGAGTTATGCTCAAGTTTCTGATTTATTTGAAGTTAATTTTAAAAAAATATCACGACTCATCCCTTTACTGTCAATCATTTCTCATCATAGTATTGCCAAGCAAACAGGTGAAAAAGATTTGCATTTGTTTGTGGAAGAAAAAACACCTTATACCACCACTTTTATCCTAACCCACCAAATTGACTCTCCTGCTGGATCAATCAGTCGGCCCGATATTAAATTTAAAGTGTACTTTGATGCTAACCTGCTTGAGGTTATTTCAGTGTGCAATGAAACCACCCTTAACACCAATCATCCATTCTTAGCCAAATGCTCTGATATGGATATACAATGGGAACTCAATACTTTTATCGAAAGATGGCTAGACTACTGCTTAAGTAAATATCAAGGAATATCATGGCAGACGCTGTAGATCCAAAAGCTAAAGGAAAGTTAGTCATTGCAATCTCATCAAGGGCTTTGTTTGATTTAGACGAATCGCATCAAATTTTTAAAGAACACGGTGTGGAGGCTTATGCCAAACACCAAGAGGAAAACGAAGAAGTTGTTTTAAATCCTGGTGTTGGATTCACACTGGTTAAAAAGCTGTTAAATCTTAATACTAAACAAAATCCAATCGATGTCATTTTGCTTTCTCGTAACAGTGCTGATACAGGCTTACGTATCTTTAATTCAATCGAACATTATGGTCTTAACATCTCACGAGCAGCCTTCACCCGTGGAGAAAGCACACACAATTTAGTTGGTGCTTTTGAGGCAGACTTGTTTTTATCGAGCAATTATCAGGATGTACAAAAAGCATTAGAATCAGGTTTTGCTGCTGCCTCTATTATTGGCTCTGGTTCAAATGATTCTCACGACACGCAATTACGCATTGCTTTTGATGGCGATGCAGTGATTTTCTCAGACGAGGCAGAAAAAATCTACCAAGAAAAAGGCATCGAGGCCTTTGAGGAAAATGAAAAAAAATCAGCCAACGTTGAACTTAAGGCTGGACCTTTTAAGTGTTTTTTAAAATCACTGCACAAAATTCAATCTGCCTTTCCTGTGGAGAATAACCCTATTAGAACGGCCTTAGTCACAGCGCGTTCTGCCCCCTCACACAAACGTGTGATTCACACCATGCGTGAATGGGGAATTCGTATCGACGAGTCATTCTTTTTAGGTGGACTTGATAAAGGTATTTTCTTAAAAGAGTTTGGTGCAGATATCTTTTTTGACGATCAGCACAAGCACTGTCAATCTGCCTCTCAATACGTACCAACAGGACATGTCCCGAGCGGTATTAGCAATGAATAAATCAAATTAATCCAAGCTTATTCATGGGTAAAATAACTTAACTAATTTTTTATAACATCAATGTCTAACAAAATCCAAGCTATTCGCGGAATGAACGACCTACTACCCAAAGACTCTGGCTTGTGGTTGTCGTTAGAAAAAACAATCTTTGATTTGTTTATCTCTTATGGCTTTAAAAATATTCGCACGCCCATCGTTGAAAAGACTGATACTTTTTGCCGTGCAATTGGCGAAGCGACTGATATTGTTGAAAAAGAAATGTACTCTTGGAAAGAGTCTAACGGTGAAAGCTTAAGTCTACGACCCGAGGGAACTGCAGGCTGTGTGCGCATGATGATTGAGCACAACTTGCCCAGAGAAGGTATTCAAAAAGTCTTTTATCAAGGCGCTATGTTTAGACATGAGCGCCCGCAAAAAGGTCGTTACCGTCAATTCCACCAGGTGGGTGTCGAGGTGTTTGGTGCTGATACTGCAAAGATAGACGCTGAACTAATGGCAATGACACATTCACTGTGGCAAAACCTTGGTTTGAAAAATCTCACCCTAGAAATCAACACACTGGGCTCAGCTGAGGCAAGAGCAAACTACCGCTCTGTATTGGTTGAATATTTCACTCAGTATAAAGATCAATTAGATGAAGACTCCACAAGGCGTTTATCATCAAACCCACTACGCATTCTAGACAGTAAAAATAAAGACATGCAGTCTTTGATTAACGCTGCACCTAAGCTCATGGATCATCTAGATGAGGATTCGAGCAAACACTTTGATGAATTCAAGGCCTATTTACAATGCTTAGATATTCCCTATATCATCAACACGCGATTGGTTAGAGGTCTAGATTACTACAACCGCACTGTATTTGAATGGACCACAACAGACCTAGGCGCACAAGGTACGATTTGTGCCGGTGGTCGTTATGATGGTTTGGTTGAAAAAATGGGTGGAAAATCTACCCCCGCCGTTGGCTTTGCTTTAGGTTTGGAGCGTTTGGTTTTGTTATTAGAAGCGCAAGACATTACCTTAGGAAAATCACCTTTATCTATTTATTTAGTTGCGCTGGGTGATAATGCACAGATTAAATCTATGCAAATTTCCAACCAACTGCATCATGCATTGCCCAAGGCAATACTTTATAATGACATCACTTTGGGTAGCTTTAAAGCGCAATTTAAAAAGGCAGATAAAGCCAATGCTGATTATGCTTTAATCCTAGGCGAGGAAGAAATACAAAACAATCAAATCGCTATTAAACCACTTAAAGGCCAAGGTGAGCAACAAACCATGAGCTTAGAAGAAGCGATCCAATATTTTAAAAATTAAGAGAACCATCATATGAAAAATTTCATTGAAGTAGGAAAAACCGAAGACGAACAAGCAGAGCAAATCAAAAAATGGCTTAAAGAAAATGGGCCTCAAATTATTATCGGTATCGTTCTGGGATTGTCAGGAATTTGGGGGTTAGGCTATTACAAAACCTACCAACACGAGCAATCTATCAACGCACGCACTGCTTACTTATCTGTTGTTTCAAATCCTAATTCACCGGCATTAATCACCTTACAAAGTGATTACGTAGACAGTGGTTACGCACAACAATCTGCATTGATGATGGCAAAACATGCAGTGTCGGCTGGTAATTATCAGCAAGCACTTGAGCATTTATCACCATTATTAAAGTCTGAAAATGAATTAATTGCACATACGGCCAAGCTTAGGTCGTCCGCTATTTATTTACAAATAGGTGATAAAGATCAGGCACTATCTATACTTGGTGTTGATGAAAATCCAGCATTTAGTGCTCTGTACAACCACACCAAGGGTGATATTTATTTAGCACAAAACAACATTGATTCTGCTAAAAAACATTACCAATTAGCCTTAGCTCAATTATCGACTGATTCAGAATTAAGAAATTTAATTCAAATTAAGTTAAACGACCTTAATTAGGGCTTTATTACATCATGGATTTACCTATCATCTCATTAGTTGGGCGCCCAAACGTAGGTAAGTCCACATTATTTAATCGCTTAAGTAGGTCACGCCAAGCCTTGGTGTCCGACTTTGAGGGCTTAACACGTGATCGCCAATACGCAGAAGTTTTATTGGATGACGATACCGAAACTTTCGTCACAATTGTTGATACAGGCGGTTTAACCAATAAAGTCAATGAGATTGATAGTGGCATCCAAGGTCAAGTTTTAAACGCCTTAGAAGAGTCTGATGTTATTTATTTTATTGTTAGCGCTAGAGATGGTGTTATTGGCCTAGATCAAGAAATTGGTGCGCAATTACGTCGACTCAAAAAAAATATTGTTTTAGTTTGTAATAAAGCTGAAGGATTAGACCCGGGCCTAGCAGCAGAATTTTATGAATTAGGATTAGGTGAGCCAATCTTAATTGCAGCTGAACACGGCCAAGGTATTGAGGAATTAATCGATCACACATTGCCACTACTACCTAAAGTGACGAATGACGAAGACAGTGATGACGATGTTGAAGGTATTGCTGTTGCTGTATTGGGAAGGCCTAATGTAGGAAAATCCACGCTGATCAACCGCATATTAGGCGAAGAGCGTGTACTAGCGATCGATATGCCAGGCACTACCCGTGATAGCATCTATATTCCTTTTGAGCGTGAAGGGCAAAAATACACGTTGATTGACACTGCTGGTATTCGCCGTAAGCGTTCTACACACGAAAAAATTGAAAAATTCTCAATCATTAAAGCCATTGATGCCCTAGAAAAATCACACGTGGTTATCTTGGTGTTAGATGCACGCGAAGGAGTGACCGAGCAAGATGCCACTCTACTCGGCATGATTGCTGATAAAGGTAGAGCTTTAATGATTGCTCTTAATAAATGGGATGGGTTAGATGAATATCAAAAATCAGAAGTTAAGCGCAAGCTTGAAGTTAAACTCTCATTTGTAAATTATGCTAGTGTACATTATATCTCTGCCCTACATGGTTCTGGCGTAGGCAAGTTGTTTTCCCCTATTCAAAAAGCATTTCAAAGTGCGGGTGAAAAACACCCGACTTCATTGCTAAATAAAATATTAGAAAAAGCCAACCAAGGACACCAACCACCGCCTGTTAAAGGCAGACGCTTGAAGATTAAATATGTCAATCAATCTGATGTATTTCCACCCACCTTTACATTTCATGGCAACCACCTGCAAAACGTACCAAATGCTTATGAGCGCTATTTAAAGAATCTGTTTATTAGAGAATTGAAACTCACTAATACACCGATTAGAATGGAATACAGAAGTGGTGAGAATCCTTTTAAAGACAATAAGAACGAATTAAATGCCAGACAAATCGTCAAGAGACGTCGTCTAATGCAGTTTATTAAGAATCGGAAAAAACGCTAGAGTAACTTGCCTCTTTTGTGTTTTTATTTAGGTTAACAACTAATTCACAATACGAATTTTCTAAAATTTTGGCTTGAGATGGGTCGTCACTACAAGCACAACCTGACAATACTTCGCAAAAAAATACCCCTATTTTAATTTCAACCGAATCTTTAGTTTCACGGCTAGACAAGATAATTGGTTCAATCGTCGACTGATCAATCACTGCACTGTGATTACAACAATCTTTTAAAGGTAATACACCGAGCTCGAGTGATTGAACGGCTTGTTTAAAATATTGGGGAAATTCATCACTTCCCCAATATTTTAAAGCCTGATCAAACACTATGAGGAAAGAATTAAATTATGTGCCTTACTGGCAGCCTTGATAAAACTTTCGAATAATGGATGGCCATCACGTGGATTAGACGTAAATTCTGGATGGAATTGACAAGCAACAAACCAAGGATGGTCTTTAATTTCAACCATCTCTACCAATGTGCCATCAATAGAACGACCAGAGATTGTTAAGCCTGCCGCTTCAATCTGGCCAATCAACTGATTGTTAACCTCATAACGATGACGATGACGCTCGGTAATCACATCTTTGCCATAAATCTCTCTAGCATTTGTACCTTTAACTAGCGCACATTCCTGACCACCTAAACGCATCGTACCACCAAGATTAGAATCTTGGTCACGTGTTTGCACACTACCGTCTTCATCTTGCCATTCAGTAATCAAACCTACCACTGAATAAGGTGTGTTTTCATCAAATTCTGTACTATTTGCATCTGTCATGTCTGCTACGTTTCTGGCGTATTCAATTACTGCCACTTGCATACCCAAACAAATACCTAAATAAGGTACGTTATTTTCACGCGCAAATTGTACGGTTGCAATCTTACCTTCAACACCACGATTACCAAAACCGCCTGGTACTAATATCGCACTCATTTCACTTAAACAATCAGTGCCATTTTTTTCAATCTCTTCAGAATCAAAGTAATGGATATTAACCTTAGTTTGCGTATGCACACCTGCATGAATCAATGATTCTGATAATGACTTATAGGCTTCAGTCAAATCCATGTACTTACCGACCATAGCAATATCAACACTGTGTGTTGGATTCTCAAGTTTATTGACAACGCTAGCCCACTCGCTTAGGTCTGCATCTTTGCAATCAAGACTAAGCTTTCTTACAACAACGTTATCTAAGCCTTGTTCATGCAATGCTTGTGGCACTTTATAAATAGTATCAACATCCAGTGAAGTAAACACCGAACTTTCTTCTACATTGGTAAATAAGGCAATTTTTGCACGCTCAGCATCTGGCAGTGGATATTCCGATCGACAAATCAAAATATCAGGCTGAATACCAATACCTCTTAGCTCTTTCACTGAGTGCTGAGTTGGTTTGGTTTTTAACTCACCTGCCACCTTAATATAAGGTAATAAAGTTAAGTGAATAAATAAGGTGTTCTCTCGACCAAGCTCAAGACCTATTTGTCTAATCGCCTCTAAAAATGGCAAAGACTCAATATCACCTGCCGTACCACCAATCTCAACCAAAGCAACATCAGCACCTTTTGCACCGGCGATCATCAACTCTTTGATCTCATTGGTAATGTGTGGAATGATTTGTACCGTCGCACCTAAATAATCCCCACGACGCTCACGCTCAATCACATTTTGATATACACGACCCGCGGTAAAGTTATTCTTCTTACCTAGTTGGATACGTACAAATCGTTCATAATGACCAAGGTCAAGATCAGTCTCGGCACCATCATTGGTAACAAATACCTCGCCATGCTGGAATGGACTCATAGTGCCAGGATCAACGTTAATATACGGATCCAATTTAAGCATGGTGATATTAAGTCCACGGGACTCTAAGAGAGAAGCAAGAGAAGCTGAAGCAATTCCTTTACCTAAAGA
>CAJVCM010000066.1 GCA_910595815.1 Candidatus Thioglobus plumae
ACCGCAACTTTCAATGTGAGGGACGTTAATACCTCAATATTTAATACACATATAGATACCATTGTTAACAGTTTAAAACAGTTGCCAGATAGTGTTGTTAGCAAGGTGAATCTTCGAGATCGTGTAGAAATTTTAGTTAAAATTAAAACAAGTGCTTACTCCAAAGAGCTTCAATTGGCTTATGCCACTTCATTAGCAGAGCTAACTCCGCAATTAATCAATACAAACAATCATCAGATTGATATTGATGATTTTCTTAAATGGCACGATCAAGAATTCTCTACACAGGTCAATCTTCAAACACAAAGAAATTTATTGAAAATGAGCTCTGTCAAGGCGCAAAAGGTAGCAGGGTTTATCACTTTAAATATGGCAGCAGCAGCTTTAGGTATTTTCATTATGTTTGTAATGATGTTGGCAATGCTGCGTATCGAACAAAACACTCGCCAATAATACCTTTATGCAGGCAATCGGGTTTAATGGTGTTGATTTTATTGAGTTTGAAAAAGAGATAGATTCGCCATCAGCGCACGATCTTTTGGTTGAGATTCGTGCGATTTCAATCAATCCGATAGATGCTAAAGTTAAGCAAACAGTTGCTAAAGACAGTCCTCTAAAAATTTTAGGTTATGACGCAGCAGGTGTTGTCATCTCTGTGGGTGGCCAAACCTCTCTTTTTAAAGTGGGCGATGAAGTTTTTTATGCCGGTGACATGACCAGAGAAGGCTCTAACGCCACCCATCAACTGGTGGATGAGCGACTTGTTGGTCGCAAACCAAGCTCTCTTAGTTATGGGCAAGCGGCAGCTTTGCCACTTACCAGTGTTACTGCTTGGGAGTCGTTATTTGATCGTTTAAAAATCACCAAAACAGACCATGATAAGACTTTATTATTAATCGGTGCTGCTGGTGGTGTGGGCTCTATGGCGATCCAATTCGCTAAACAAGTGGTTGGCATTAACGTTATTGCCACGGCTTCCCGTACTGAATCTAGCGACTGGTGTAAACAAATGGGTGCCGATGTGGTGATTGATCATCATGATCTTGTAGGGCAATTTAAAGATAGCAACCTTGATGCGCCTGACTTTATTCTTTGCATGGGCAACCCAGATGAATATTTTGAAACCATGGCTGAGTTGATTGCACCACAAGGCAGTATTTGTTTGTTGGCCAATGCGGGCAAAGACTACAACATTAATTTACTCAAGGCTAAAAGCATTACCTTGGTTTGGGAGATGATGTTTACCCGCTCTATGTTTACAACAAAAGACGTCATAAAACAGCATGAATTGTTAAATGAAGTGGCAAGTTTGGTCGATTGTGGAAAGGTGGTAACTACAGTAACACGTCAGCTGAGCCCAATCAATTTAGAAAATATCGTCGAAGCACACAGGATTATTGAAAAGCGTGAGATGATTGGCAAGTTAGTAATTACTCACTAAATAACGCATCAACAAACTCGGTGGTTTTAAATGGTTTAAGATCGTTAATACCTTCGCCTACACCGATATAACGAATCGGCAAATTCAATTCATCAGAGATGGCAAATAACACACCACCTTTGGCAGTGCCATCGAGTTTGGTGATGCTGATGCCGCTAAGCTCAATGGCTTTGTTAAATTCGATTGCTTGATTAATGGCATTTTGCCCAGAGCCACCATCAATCACCAGCATGGTTTCATGCGGGGCGTTTTCGTTGTGCTTTTTGAGTACGCGTTTGATTTTTTCTAGCTCTTGCATCAGATTACCTTGTGTGTGTAGTCTTCCAGCAGTATCAGCAATCAAAATATCAATATTTTTAGCTTTGGCTGACTCATACGCATCATAAATCACCGAGGCTGCATCAGCGCCAGTGGCCTGGGCGACAACCGGTATTTCATTGCGTTCACCCCAAATTTTTAGTTGTTCAACAGCAGCGGCACGGAACGTGTCACCCGCAGCTAACATCACCGATTTTCCTTGATTTTGAAATGATTTGGCTAACTTGCCAATGGTAGTGGTTTTTCCAGCGCCATTAATACCCACCACTAAAATCACAAAAGTTTCATTAATATCGGTATTGAGTTGATTGTCCTTAATCAGTAGTCTTTCTAATTCATCTTTTAAAAATTGATACAAACTATCTGAATCCTTAAGTGTTTTCCTGGAAGCATTTTTGCGTACACTTTCTAGCACCTTGTCGGTGGTATTAATGCCAATATCAGCAGTAATGAGTAAAGTTTCTAACTCATCGAGCAGGTCATCATTGATTTCTTTTTTGCCTAGCAACAATGCAGACAGGCCAGATCCAAGCTTTTGTCTTGATTTGACTAAGCGCTCTTTCAGTGAAGCAGGCTTTTCCTCTACTGGAGATTTATCTTTTTTAAAAAAATTAAACAAGGCTTATGGCTATAATGATTGAAATATGAAAGCGTTAATTTTACTATTCTTTGGTTTGTCTCATTCTTTATTTGTATTGGCAAGTAATCATTTGGCTAATCAAGGTATTACCCAGGCCACATTAGACAACGGACTAAAAATTGTTGTTAAGGTGGATCGGCGTGCACCGGTGTTTATCTCTCAGCTTTGGTATAAAGTCGGTGCTAGTGATGAGTCACGTCCTACAACAGGGGTTTCTCATATGTTAGAACACATGATGTTTAAAGGCACTCGCACTTACAAATCGGGAGAATTTTCACGAATTATTGCCAGAAATGGCGGTGATGAGAATGCCTTTACCTCAAAGGACTTTACCGCTTATTATCAAAAAATGCACAAGTCGAAGCTTGAGTTGGCCATCAAGATGGAAGCAGATCGCATGCGTAATCTAACTTTTTCTAATCGTGAACTCACTAAAGAAAGGCAAGTAGTGATTGAAGAAAGACGTATGCGTGTAGAAGACAAGCCCAATTCAAAAGTTTATGAAAATCTGCGCTTGATTTCGTTTGACGAAAAAGGCGCGTATCACTCGCCTGTGATTGGCTTTCAAAAAGATTTAGAAACATACAGCTTGAACGATCTTAGGGTTTGGTATGAAAAATACTATGCGCCAAACAATGCCACATTGGTGGTGGTAGGTGACGTAGATCCAACTGAAGTCATTCGTTTAGCAAAGCAATATTTTGGTGATTATGCCCTTAATCCAAACATCAAACAATCAGATCGAGCTGCAGTTACACTTAAGGGGAACACCAGAGTCTTAAAGCTTAAGGCTAAGCTGCCTTTTTATGTGTTGTCATTCCCTGTGCCAAGTTTAAATACCGTTGACAAGGAAAGAACCGCCTACACTTTAGAAATGCTGGCCTATGTGCTTGATAATGGATTATCTAAGTCATTGATTAGAAACCGACAAATCGCATCCAGCATCGGCGTAGGCTATCGCTTATATGATAAATACGACACCTTGTTCACGCTTAGCTTTATTCCAGCTAATGGCGTGAGTAATGACACGGTACTTAACTCCATTAAAGCCCAAGTGGAAGAGTTAGTCAATAATCCTAACTTTATTCAAGGAGAATTGTCTCGCACTAAGGCACAGCTTGAGGCTGATTTTGTATTTGAGCAAGATCAAATATCTACCCAATCTTATTACCTAGGCATGCTATCAACGGTAGGTTTAGGTATCGATAAAATGTTTACTTATGTGGATAGTATGAACAGCATTAATGCAACTGAGGTTTCAGTAATTGCCAAACAATATCTTGATTTTGATGATGCCAATTCGGTTGAGCTAATCCCACAAGGGGTGAAATGAGAGTTTTAATCTTATTGCTGTTATTCGTAAGTTCTGCTCAAGCCAAGCTTGATATTAAACACTGGACAACCCCTGAAGGTGCGAAAGTATTTTTCGCACAAACTAAGGGCTTGCCAATATTAGATATTCAGCTAAATTTTGATGCCGCCGCCTCTAGAGATGGCGATAAATTTGGCTTGGCATCACTCACCAGTGCGCTACTAGGTACGGCCACTCAGTACAACAATGAAGAGCAAATTATCAATGCATTTGAAGCAGTCGGTGCGCAGTTCTCTAATAGCTCGCTTAAAGATATGTCGATAGTTTCCTTACGCACGCTAACGCGACAATCAATCTTAAAAAAATCTCTCGATATTTTTACTGAGGTGATTGCCCAGCCTAGTTTTGAGCAAACTTATTTAACACGAGAAAAGCGCCAAACCTTACGCTCTATTGAGGCAGCTAAGCAATCACCAGCCAGTGTGGCATCGATGGCTTTTGACAAAGCAGTATTTGCAGATCATCCATATGCACATGCAAAAATTGGTACCCAGGAAACCATTAGTCAAATATCGCTTAAAGACATAAAACACCATTACCAACAGTATTATGTGGCTAAAAATTTGACCATTGCTTTGGTGGGTGACATCAGCAAAGCGCAAGCTAAACAAATTGCTAGGCAGATCTCTCATGGGCTCAATATTGGCGAAAAAGCCAAAGTCAATTCAATCGTGTTACCACTTGAGAAACTGCAAACCATTCATATTGAATTCCCATCAGAGCAAACGCACTTACTCATTGGTCAAGCCGGCATTAATCGCTCACATCCTGATTATTATCCGTTGTACTTAGGCAATCATATTTTTGGTGGTAGCGGGCTTACCTCAATCCTCAGTGATGAAATTCGTGAGAAAAAAGGCTTGGCTTATTCAGCTTATAGTTATTTCACTAAAATGCAATCGAATGGTTTTTTCATGATGCGTATGCAAACCAAAAATTCGCAAACTGAGGAAGCAAAAAAGATCGCCATTCGAACATTGGAATATTTTATTACTCAGCCAATGACACAGCAACAGCTTCAAGATGGCAAGGATAATATCATTGGTGGCTTTGCATTAGAAACTGCCAGTAATGCAAATATATTAACTTATTTATCAATTATTGGTTTTTACAATTTACCGCTTGATTATTTATCTGGCTTTACCGATAAAATCAAGGATATTAGCGCCAAAGACATCCAAAAGTCTTATGAAAGACTGATTGATATGGATAAACTCATTGTTTTGAGTGTTGGTAAAGCAATACAGTAATCAAATGGTGAATCACTATTCTGTAATAAACTTGTTTTTAGCTTTGTGGCTTGGCTTTGTTTCGCAGGCATCAATAGCTCAGAATCACAATGTACAATCTAAAAAACTGGTTACTATAGCAGTGCAAGCATTTTTAGGCCCTTCTGTAGCCAATAAAAAATGGTATCCAACGATTGATTTTTTAAATAAAAAATTTGATAAATATCATTTTGAATTATTGATAATTGAAGCGCAGAATGTATCTTTATTACGGGAATTAGTCGCAACAAAGAAACTTGATTATGTAATTACTCAGCCGGTTGCAACGGCCGAGCTGCAATTCTTAAGTGATGTGATTCCCGTGTTAACGAAGAAAGATAAGCGCGGAGTTTCTCAGTTTGGCTCGGTCATTATTACCTCATCAGCAAATACAAAGATTGGCTCAATACAAGACCTTAAAGGCAAGTCATTTGCAGGCGCTAATCCTCTCGGTCTTGGAGGGTGGATTCTGGGCTATGATTATTTATTATCACAAGGCGTCGACCTCTATACTGACACTTCTAGAATTGATTTCCTGGGTAGTCAAGTTAACATTGTTGACGCCGTTATCAAGAGAATGGTAGATGCAGGTGTGATTCGAACAGGCGTGTTAGAAAGATTGAGTGAAAATGGAAAGATTCGACTGTCTGATATTAAAGTGCTGGATTATAAGACTGGTTTCCCTTATATTTTGTCTACTAATTTGGTGCCAGAGTGGTCGTTTTCTGCAACAACTGAGGCAGACCCGATTTTGACTAATAGGATTGTAGAAGCGTTAAGACAGGCGAGCCTTAATACCAATAATTCGCATGATTTAGCAAAATGGGGTGATGTGGTAGATTACCAAGTTATTCATCAATTGTTACAGAAGCATAGAGTTGGTATTTATAAAGATCCAATGCTAGTCAATTTATTAAAAAAATATTACCAATTATTGCTAATTGCATTGGTGTTGTTGATGACAAGTATTTGGTATATTAGAGAAAGGCGACTAGAAAAAATTAATCGATATAAGGTTGAGTTAGAGCGACTTTCTAGAGTCAGGTCAGTTGACCAGCTACTTTCTGAAATTGCTCATGAGATTGCACAACCAGTTACTTCAATAAAAATTGACGCAAAGGTTGTTGAGAAATTGCTCAAAAATACTGGTTCAGTGTCAGATGATTCTATTGCCAAAGTAGTTAAAAGTCTTAATAGAAAGACAGATCATTGTATTGATGTGATTAATAATATCCGCTCATTTTTAACCACTAAAAAAATTACGTATGAACCAGTCAATATCAATAATCGAATTTCCAATGTCCTTAAATTAATTGATCATGAGCTTAACGTAAATAAAGTTAAAGTAAGTGAAGCTTCAAATAACGAGTTACCGTTAGTTTATATGAGTACCGTAGAATTAGATCAAGTGCTGCTTAACCTTTGTAAGAATGCAATTAGCGCTATGAGTGACCATAAGTGTAAACTAAAAGAGTTAACAATTTTTACTACTGTAGATAATGATAATGTGAATATTTTTGTCAAAGATACTGGTCCTGGCATTGTCGATGAAGAAAATTTATTTAAACTATTTAAAACCAATAAATTATTAAATAACACTGAGGGGTTAGGGTTGGGCCTTAGTTTGAGTCGGAGTATTATTAGGTCTTATGACGGGGATTTAGTTTTAAAATCTTCTTCATCACAAGGAGCATCTTTCATGATTACATTGCCATATATAAATGAAAAATAAAAATTTACCCGTCTTATATTTAGTTGATGATGATAAAGAAATTAGAGATTCTTTATCAATTTTTTTTGGTGTTTATGATTACAATTTAATTGTTTTTGAAAGTGCAATAGACTACTTGGATCAAGTGAGCCACCTAGACATGAAGGGCTGCTTAATTTCTGATATTAGCATGGAAAAAATGGACGGTTTGGAGCTACAAAGAAGATTGAATAAATTAGGTTGTATTCAGCCCACTATATTTATCACTGGCCATGGCGATGTTAATACAGCGGTCAAGGCTATGCAGTTAGGTGCATTTGATTTTATTCAAAAGCCATTTGATCCTGAAGCGTTACTCGAAAAGGTTGTTAAGGCAAATGAAGTTTTTGAAGATAGAATGCGTATTTTAAGCAGCTACCATATTTTGACAGAAAAGGAGAAAATGGTTATGGAGCAGGTTCTTTTAGGTTTAAAAAATAAAGATATTGCAGATTCGTTATGTATTTCCATACCAACTGTTGAAGCCCACAGATCAAAAGTAATGAAAAAAATGCAGGCGACGTCTCTACCTGAGTTAGTCAAAATGTCAGTCTATATTTCTAGATAATTAACCATATATTTAAAATATATGGTTTTCCATAATTTACCTATCGACTACTTTAGTAGATAATATAATTTGCATTGGGAACCGGTATATTTCTCCCTAAGATAGATACACTCATTGCATTTTGATTATATTGGTTTTAAAGTTGTCTCCTCAAGGATAATTTTACAATGTAATCATCTCTTTTATAAAAACTAGACACTAACATTATTGACAGAATGG
Source organism: Candidatus Thioglobus plumae (assembly GCA_910595815.1). Taxonomy (GTDB): domain Bacteria; phylum Pseudomonadota; class Gammaproteobacteria; order PS1; family Pseudothioglobaceae; genus Thioglobus_C; species Thioglobus_C plumae. Next base: position 7,577 of record CAJVCM010000066.1, read on the forward strand.
TTGATGAACATGCGTTTAGTTTTCTTTCTATATATGTCAGATGTGGGCGCTGAACAAGCGATTTAGCTTTTAGGTTTTATGTCTAACCCGCCTATTATATAATCAATAATCGTATTTATTACCTATCAGGCTGACTTACTTATGAACACAACCGAATTACTTTTTTCTTATGGCACTTTACAAAATGTAGAGGTGCAGTTAGAGACGTTTGGACGAAAGTTAGTTGGCCATGATGATGCATTATTGGGTTATCAATTAGAGATGGTCGAAATTAAAGATGAAGCTGTTGTAGCGCTTAGCGGAGAGTCACATCATCCTATTGCAATTGAAGCTTGTGATGCTACCAATGAAATACCTGGAATGGTGTTTGAAATTAGTGCAGACGAGTTGAATCATTCAGATCAATATGAAGTGAATGATTACAAACGAATTTTTGGAAATTTGAAATCAGGCAAGAAAGCCTGGGTGTATGTAAGTGCAGATGTGATCATCCGCACTTAAACATTAACTCTTTATTGTGCAGATACGTTTGTACCGATAACAACTAAGAATTGTGCAAATGGACCCATGTTGGCCATCGCTTCTGCCATTGGACCTTCAAATGATAAAGCACCAACAAATGGAGTCATGTGATACATAGGACCGTTTTTACCAGTACCCATTTCTGCCCAACCGTCTTGTGTTGCAGACATTTTATAGTCATAGTCATAGTTCATTTTCGTAGGTAAGCCACGGTGATACTTAACAATCTTGCCAGTGCCATCAAGGTGTAACTCAGCAGTCATATCAGTGCCTTCTACAACGATCTGAAGAACCTT
>CAJVCM010000067.1 GCA_910595815.1 Candidatus Thioglobus plumae
TTTAATTCAGCAAAGATTATGAATATGGACATTGGTTTTTCAAAAGATGAGATTAATCAAGCGCAAAAAGACGCCGTTTCAAAAAACAACCTAGACAGTGCCTATATTCGTCCAATGAGTTTTTACGGTTCTGAGGGTATGGGTTTACGTGCAGATGGGTTAAAAGTGCACACGATTATTGCTGCCTGGGAATGGGGCTCGTACTTAGGTGAAGAGAATATGACTAAAGGTATTCGTATTAAAACATCGAGTTACACACGTCATCACGTTAATATTTCCATGACTAAGGCCAAAGCGAATGGCAACTACATTAACTCAATGCTGGCTTTGCAAGAGGCGTTGACTGATGGTTATGATGAGGCATTGCTGCTTGATATTGATGGTTTTGTTGCTGAAGGTAGTGGTGAAAATATCTTTATTATTCGAGACGGTGTGATTTATACGCCAGACCTAACTTCAGCCTTGGCAGGTATTACCCGTGATACAATCTTCACATTAGCAAGTGATTTGGGCTATAAAATTATTGAAAAACGCATTACTCGCGATGAGGTTTATTGTGCCGATGAAGCATTCTTTACTGGAACAGCAGCTGAGGTAACACCAATTCGTGAGTTAGATAATCGACCGATTGGTAATGGCACACGTGGCCCAATTACTGAACAACTGCAAACCTTATATTTTGATTGTGTTTATGGTCGTAATGATAAATACAAAAAATGGATTGCTAAAGGAGTATGTCAATGAATTCATCAGTAGACGAGTTTCAACAAAAACATGTTAGTTATAGCATGGTGGAAGCAAAAGACTTGCCTTTTCATTGTCCACCCAAAGATGCTCAAAAATGGAATATGCATCCTAAGGTATTTTTAAAATTTGATTCAGAAGGTAAGTCTTCTTGCCCATATTGCGGTGCAAGTTACGAACTGGCTTAATCGTTTCTCGATCTTATCATGGGCAAACAAACCACCAATGTTGTTTTAGTCGGGCCAATGGGTTCAGGCAAGACCTCAGTCGGTCGCCGCCTTGCCTGCGTGCTTAAGCGTGATTTCTTTGATTCTGATTTTGAGATTGTAGCGCGTACTGGTGTTGCGATTGATCATATCTTTGATGTAGAGGGTGAAGAGGGTTTTCGTAAGCGTGAAACCAAAATGCTGCAAGATTTATGTGAAATTTCCAATATTGTGATTGCTACAGGCGGCGGTATTATTATTAAGGAAGAAAATAGAGCGCTATTAAAACGTGATAGTTTTGTGGTGTATTTGTCTTCTAGTATTGAACAGTTAGTAAAACGTACGGCTAATTCTAAGGCGCGACCTTTGTTGGAACAATCAAACAATCGAGAAAAAACTATCCGTGATTTAGTCGCTGCTCGAGAAGAGTTTTATCAGGAAGTTGCTGATGTGGTGATTGATACCACGGGTAAAAAGCTTTACGTTATTATTAACGAAATCAAAAAATCGATACTCAAATGAAGCGTATTTTATTAATAGCAGGGTTTTGGTGTATAGTTTTGCAAGCGCAAGCAATGACACAAGCTGAATTTGTTCAGTCTTTAAAAAATAACCATCCATTTTTTAATCAACAAGCCTTATCTACACAAATAAAACAAGTTGAAATGCAAGCCACCAGAGCAAATGAAGACTGGTTGCTGAGTGTTTCCACAACTTACAACAAAGACCAAAAAGATACGGTTAGTTTTTCTGCTAACAAGGCTTTTACAGATAATGGTAGTAGGGCGACACTATCCCACACTTGGGTTGATACTGATATTGCTGATGGAAAAAGTAAATTTTCTTTGGATTATGTGTATCCATTATTGCGCAACAATGGAGGCATTAATGATCGTCTTGAATTAGATGTTTCCCAAGTGGCGGCAGTTCAACATAATTTGTCTCGATCAGAGCAAGAAGAAAATTTTATTTTAAAAAAACTAAAGCGTTTTGTTGATTTAAATTATGCGCAAGAGCAACAATTAATTCATGAGCATCGATTGGCTTTTGCAAAGCAAGAGTTAGTCTTGGTTCAAAAAAAATTTACTGCCTCTGTAGTCGATAAGGTTGATGTGTTATTGCAAGAAGATGCTTATCAAAAAGCTAAGCAGCAGTTATTACAAGCACAGCAAGACCTTGTCGTACTGCGTCATGAAATTGCTATAACTTTAGGCATTGATTTTGATCAAATCACCAATACGAAAAATCTTTATCGCCCTTACAAGCTTAACGATCAATACAATAAAAAACAGTTGTTAGGTAAGGCAAGGGTGTTAAAAATTACCGATCTAGATTTGAAAATTCTCAAGCGCCAGTTAGCGAGTTTTAAAAATGAATCGAAAGCTCAATTGGATTTAAATTTAGGACTGGTGAGCGAAGGAGAGGACGCCAGCTATTCTAATACTTTGAGTAGCCAAAGCGCAAGTTGGAATATTGGTCTTGGCTTGTCTTATCCTTTGGGTGGTATTAAAAGTTCAAGCAATATTACAAAGGCACAAATCAAAATTAAAAGACTAATACAATATAAGCGAGAGCAGAACCTTGACCTATCAATAGCCATTACTACTTTGCGAGAAAAAATTATTCTATTGAGTGAATTGCTTAAATCTAATCAAAAGCAAATTATGATTGCTAAAGATAGAACAACAGAAGAAAAATCTCAATATGCCAACGGTACTGGCAAGGCAAGCTTCGTCATTAGCGCACAAAACAATGAACAAAATGCTCAGCTTGGTTATGCACAAGTTGCCACCAATTATCAAAAAGCAGTGCTTGAATACAAAGCAACATTAGATATTTTGACGCCATGAGTCAGGTAAAAATCCTTTATAAAATAACACCCAAGGATTTACACGCACATATTTTTCAAGTCGAATTAACGCTTGAGAGTCCCAACCCATTGGGGCAAGTTTTTTCATTACCCAACTGGATTCCAGGCAGTTATTTGATTCGGGATTTTTCTAAGCATGTCATTAGTATCAGCGCACAAAGTGGTGGCGAGGCAATTACTGTTAAAAAGCTAGATAAAAACCATTGGATCACACAGTCTTGTGATCAGAGTATCACCTTGCAATATGAGCTTTATGCTTTTGATTTATCGGTACGTTGTGCCTATCTAACCAATGAGCGTGCTTTCTTTAATGGTAGTAGTGTATTTCTGAAACCTGTTGGCTTTGAAGACAGCCCATGCGAACTGGCGATAAATTACCCAACAAACAATATGCTGGGTGATTGGAGTTGTGCCACTACTTTAAAGTTAAAGTCTAAACAAAAAGGCTTTGAAATTTACCAAGCGGATAATTACCAAGACTTGATTGATCACCCGGTGGAGATGGCTGACTTCACTCGCTTTGAATTTCAGGCCAATAATATACCGCATGCCATGACGTTAACTGGCCAACACGCAACAGACATTGCCCGATTAAGAGCTGACTTGACATGCATTTGCCAACACCATATAGATTTTTTCGGTGGCGATATCCCGTTTGATCAGTACTTGTTTTTAACGTTAGTGAGAACCAAGGCTTATG
>CAJVCM010000068.1 GCA_910595815.1 Candidatus Thioglobus plumae
ATTTTTTTTCATATTTTTAAATTTATGATAATAATCGGAAAAAGTCATTATACAGCGCTAAAACCGTTAGTGACAAGATAACAAACACCCCAAATTTTAATAAAATTTGTTGAATAAATTGACTGACGGGGGACCCTTTTATTATTTCAATCAGATAGAAGAATAAATGCCCGCCATCTAATAAGGGAATAGGTAACAAGTTAAGCAATCCTAGACTAATGCTAATCAATGCCAGAAAGGATAAAAAGGAAATCAACCCAATACTTGCTGTTTTACCCGCATAGTTTGCAATACTAATAGGGCCACTAATTTGCTCTACAGAGGTCTCACCTAAAATCATCTTTTGAATCATTTTTAAATTCAACATGGTGAGTTGGTGGGTTTTAACATTGGCAGATAAAAATGCATCAAGCGGTTGTTTTTTAACCAAGATACGCCACTCGTCTAAATAGCCTTTTGGCGCCATAACGCTCACACCTATCTTGAGTGTCCCATTGTCATCTCTTGGTGTTAGTGAGCGCGTCATTATTTTCTCATTTCGAAAAATATTCAATTGCATTGCTTGTCCATCACTTTGCTTGATAGCTGAGACAAATTCACGCCAAGTGTTGAGTGGTTTATTATTAACACTGAGTATTTGGTCGCCCGATTGGATGCCAGCCAAACTTGCTGGGCTTGCTTCTATCACCTGATCAATGATTGGTTTAAGTGTTGGTAGGGCGAATTCAAAACCTAAGTATTGCTCAACACCTTGCTCTGGATTAGCTAAAAAGTCTTCTTTTAAATCCAGTGTTAATGTTTTTAAATTATCAGTTTTTGAGCGTACATCAAGCTGCATAGCTGGCGCTTGTGCTGCACGAACAAAAGCAAAAGAAAATTCCTTGATGCTCGGAGTGTCTTGTGTGTTGACGCTTAACAGCTGATCTCCAGCTTCTAATCCAGCCTGTTGAGCGATGCTATCGTTTGTAACCATACCGACCACAGGCTTGATGCCGTGAGTGCCAATGATAAAGATAACAGTGTAAATGATAATGGCCAATATGAAGTTTGCCGCAGGCCCTGCAACAACGACAGCAATACGTTTATAAACAGTTTGAGTATTAAAGGCTCGGTGTCTTTCACTCGGATCAATTTCACCTTCATTTTCATCCAGCATTTTGACAAAACCACCCAAGGGTAGGGCGCACAAAGTATATTGGGTTTCACCAATTTGCCATGATTTTAAGATTTTTCCAAAACCCACTGAAAAACGTAGTACTTTGATGCCGAGTTTTTTGGCTACCCAAAAATGGCCGAACTCATGTACCGTCACCAAAATTCCAATAGTAACAATAAAAGCAATTAAAGCATTTAAAAATGCCATCAACTTTAAACTTTAAAGTTCAGGATGTGCGTGTCCTGCCGCTTTTAATCTAGCCAAGTATTCAGGCCAAAGAACCTTATGGTTAGTGGCTAAATGATGTAAATGGGTCCAAGAGTAAATACCAGTATCATGACTATCACTAAAGAATAAAATTACTGCGTAATTACCTGTTGGTTCAATACGTGTAATGGTGACATTATCCTTACCAACTTGCAGGGTTTCTTGCCCAGGACCATGACCAACCACTTCTGCAGAAGGTGAATAAACTCTTAAATATTCAGCAGTCAGTGGGTAGTCAACACCATCAAACGTAATCGTGAATAGAGTTTTTTCTTTATTAAGAGTAATGTTGCTAGGTGTAATCATGATTTAATCCAAATTAAATGAGGTGCTAATTTTAGCAGATACTTTAATTTGTAAACACACAAGAAACTAACAGTTAAAATGTGCGTATGATTAATTTTACAAAAATGCACGGGTTGGGCAATGACTTTATGGTTATTGACAATACTTCAGGCGCAATTACTCTAAGCGCTGAGCAGATTATTGCTTTGGCACACCGACATTTTGGCATTGGGTTTGATCAGCTTTTGATGGTTGAATCTACCACCACACCGGGGGTAGACTTTCGTTATATTATTTATAATGCAGATGGCACTGAGGTGGAGCAGTGTGGCAATGGTGCACGTTGTTTTGCACGCTTTGTAACTGAGAAAGGCTTAACAGAAAATAATCCGATTAACGTTGAAACCCGATCTGGGTTAATGAGCTTATTCATTAACAAAGATAATATCGTGCAAGTAGATATGGGTGAGCCCAACTTTCAACCAGTCGATATTCCGCTACACTCAAACCAGCAAGCTGCCACTTATAAAATAGCTGGTTATGAGCTCGGCGCATTATCAATTGGTAATCCGCATTGCGTCTTGTTGGTTGACGATGTTAACACTATTGATATTGCTAATATCGCACAACAAATTCAACAAAGCGAATTATTACCCAACCAAGCTAACATTGGTTTTATGCAAATACTAAGTAGCAATGAAATTAATTTGCGTGTGTATGAACGTGGCGTTGGCGAAACATTGGCTTGTGGTTCGGGCGCTTGTGCAGCTGTTATTCACGGCGTAAGGCTGGGTTTGCTGGATTCTACTGTGGTTGCCCATCTTAGGGGTGGAGATGCATTGATTGAGTACACAGAAGATGAACACGTGTTCTTGTCTGGCCCTGCACATTTTGTTTATGAAGGTCAGGTTGAAATCTAACAGTCGACTGAAACAATTTGCTTGTCTTCAAGGCGAATAACACTTAACCGACCACCCCAAGCACAGCCATGGTCCATTGGGTAAATATGTGCCTGATTAACTTTAGATAGGGTTGACCAGTGTCCAAAAAAGATATCAGTATTTTTTAAGACCCGATTGTCATGTAAAAACCAAGCTTTAAAGTCTGCTGGTGCAGTGTCATGGTTCATTTTATGGTTAAACTCTAAAGTGCCATCAGCCTTGCAAACACGCATTCGCATACAAGCATTAATAGTGTAGCGACAGGCATCCATTTCATTTAAGTCATTTGACCAAGTGTAGGGGTGATTATCATACATGTTGTTAATGAACGCACCAACATCATCATTTTGTAAGTGTTGCTCCACAATTGATGATTGTTTCAATACGGTATTTTCATCCCAACTGGGTGGAATGCCTGCATGCACTAAAAGTGCTCCCTCATGTTTAATCGTCAGCGGTTGTTGTAACAAAAAATCAATCAAAAGATGGTGATCTTCTGCACCCATGATATCCGAAAATGTGTCTTTAATAGTGGGATTTAAGCCACCTAGGGAGCAAGCTAATAAATGAAAATCATGATTACCTAAGACCATTTTAGCGTTCTCTCCCAGGTCTTTAATAAAACGCAATGTTGCCAATGATTTGTCACCACGATTAACCACATCACCCAAAAAGAACAACCGGTCTTTATCTGTGGAAAATTTGATTTTTTTTAGTAAGGCTTGCAGTGAATCAAAACAGCCCTGAATATCACCAATCAAGTAATCAGACATTGTTAATGCAGCGTGTAAGGCTCACTGAGGACAAACTCAGGTATTTCAGCTTCAAATAGCTCGCCTTCATCATTTACCATGCCGTAAGCGCCTTTCATGAGTCCGGTAACAGTTTTAATCATTGCACCAGAAGAATATTCAAAACTCTCGCCAGGCATTAAATGCGGCTGATGACCCACCACACCTTCGCCAATCACTTCTTCTATGTGTCCAGTTTCATCCTGAATGTGCCAACGGCGTGTGCGCAATTGGGCGCCAATTTGACCATTATTAGTAATTGTAATGGTATAAGCGTAAGCGTATTGATTGTGCTCGACATTAGACTGTTCTTCTAAATAAACAACCTGAACATCGACTTTAATATTGTTTTTCATAATCTTGAGTTAATTTAATAAAATCTGCCACACTTAGCATTTCTGCTCTTTGTGACAAATCAATAGAAGTTTGTTCTTGCGTTAGTAGAGATTTTAAACAATTCCTCAGGGTTTTGCGTCTTTGTGCAAAGGCGGCTTTAACCACTTTTTCAAATACAGTCACATCCCCAACTAGGGACTGAGCCAAAGGCTTAAGGTAAACAATCGCAGAATCAACTTTTGGCGCTGGTTCAAATGATTCTGGCGGTACAATGAAGATTAATTCCACCTCAAAAAAAGCCTGCATCATCACACTAAGACGACCATAAATTTTATTACCGTGTTTTGCCACCATGCGTTCAACCACCTCTTTTTGTAACATAAAGGTCATATCCTGAACCAGCGATCGGTTTTCTAACAAGTGAAACAAGATGGGGGAAGAAATATTATAAGGCAAGTTACCCACCACACGAATTGGTGTGGGTAGGGTTTCCAAGTCAAATTTCATTGCATCACCCTGATGGATGATTAAATTGTCTTTATCAAAAGATTCTAATAAGCCAATCAAATCTCGATCAATCTCGATCACATGAAGTTGGTTTAGTTTTTCTAACAAAGGCAGTGTCATCGCCCCTTGTCCAGGACCAATCTCAAGCAGGTTGTCTTCTGCCTTTGGCGCAATGGTGGCGACAATACGATCAATAATCTTGGTGTCGATCAGGAAGTTTTGTCCAAAACGTTTACGCGCCTTGTGCCCTCCAGTCGTTGCAGTGTAAGACTTACGCATGTTGATTGTCGATAAAATTTTGTGCGTAATCCAGCGCGGTATGCAAACTGCCTAGGCTAATATTGCCTGTACCTGCCAAATCAAGCGCTGTACCATGATCGACCGAAGTACGAATAAAGGGCAAGCCTAGCGTAATATTAACAGCCTTCTTAAAGCCCAGCGTTTTAAGCACAGGCAGGCCTTGATCGTGATACATAGCCAATACACAATCAACACCTTTGAGCGCATCTGAAGTAAAGGCAGTATCTGCAGGCACACTACCGGTTAAGTTGAGCCCTTGATGATTAAGTTGTTTAATTAGAGGATTAATAATTTCAATCTCTTCACTTCCAAGGTAGCCATCTTCACCAGCGTGAGGATTTAAACCACAAACAACAATATGAGGATTTACTATGCCATAACCTTGCAAAGAGTTGTGGATAATCCTAATGGTTTGCTCAAGTGAGTCAGCTTGAATATGTTGAGATACCTTAGATAAAGGGATGTGCGTTGTTGCTAAAGCCACTCGTAAGCCTTTGGTGGCAAGCATCATTACTGTTTTAGAAGTGTTGCTTAAATTGGCTAAATATTCTGTATGGCCAGTAAAATCAAACCCTGATTGGTTGATCACACCTTTGTGAACAGGGCCAGTGACTAAGGCGTCACATTGTTTATTAAGACAATGTTGCGCAGCAACGTCAAGCGTGTTTAAAACAAACTTGGCGTTTTTAGGATTTAAGATCCCAACCTCGGTTTTAGTGTTTGTTTTGATTGGAAAAACACAAACCTCACCCGGAACTGAAGTACTATGTTTTTCTATGATTTTAATGGATAAATTAAGCTTTTTTGCACGTGCTAACAATAAATCTGGATCGGTAAAAACCAGTAGATTTTTGTGACTATGTTTCTGCGCATAAATAACAGCCAAATCAGGGCCGATGCCAGCAGGTTCTCCAGGGGTAAAAGCAATTGACATAATAATGTTAAAATTAATACAGTTTTAGCTATATTAAATAGTTAGTATATAATTAAAATTTTATATACTTAATTTAAAAATATAAATACATAAAAACGGTTAAAAAACAATGCCTTATAAAGTTCAAGTGAGCCATCATTAGTATTTATTATTAAATAACAAACACAGTGTATTTTAATCATATAAAATTTCGGTTAAAGTTTATTTTCTCACTTTAAAAAACAGGTTAATTATGAACTCAACTATAGCACCTTTGGTTACCTCAGTTTTATTGACATTTTCGTTGCCTTCTCAGGCTCAATTTTTAAATCAAAATCCTGAAGGTTTTGACTCAGTTTATAACATCCAAACAGTGAGCGGCATGTCGCTCGATAAAAGAGCACTTTTAGGCGGCGTTGTTATTTCGTCTAAACAGGTTAGTTTGTCAGCGCAAGCGCCTGGTGATGTCTTAAGTGTTAATGGTAAGGAAGGCGACATGTTTAAACAAGGTTCTGTCTTGTTAACGCTCGAACAAGAATCTATCCAAGCACAAAGAGATGCGACCTTTGCTGAAATTTCTTCAGCCAATGAATCGCTTAGAAATGCCGGTGTACAATATTCGCAATCTATCGTCTCTCCAAATTCAGGCGGCATGTTAGGCGGCGTTCCTGGTATGTTCTCTATGTTTACTGACCCAATGTTAAAAATGAGTGGGCAGGGCAACCCAGAGTTTGATAAGTTTGCCAATAGAACCTCTCGTTATACTAATTACCAGCAGGCTAAAAACAAGCTGAAACAAGCTGAAAGCAAACTTAGACAAGTAGAAGAACGCCTTAAAGATGCTAATATTGTCGCTCCTTTTGATGGAGTGATTGTGGTTAAAAATATTAATAAAGGTGATATTGTTCAACCAGGACAAGTATTAATGAAATTTGCCAATATTAAAGATTTACAAGTGCAGGTTAATATTCCTTCGCGTTTAGTTTCTAGTTTAAAACTAAACAAAAAATATCGCATTAAATTAGACATCGCCAATGTTGTGGTCGACGCTGCATTATCACAAATCTATCCAATTGCTGATAATGCTAAGCATAGCGTTAAAGTTAAGTTTGACTTGCCAGAAAATGTACCAGTATTGGCAGGTGCCTACGCAGAGGTGGAGATCTTTGAAACAGATTCAGGTGTGCTAACACCTGTTGTACCAGAGTCGGCTATTATGTGGCGCTCTAGCTTGCCAAGTGTTTTTGTAATCAACTCGAAAACCAACCAAACAGAACTAAGGTTTGTGCGTTTAGGTGAGCAAGTAGGTAAAAGCAAAAAGAGCATTTTATCCGGCTTAAAGATTGGTGAAAAGATTGTAATCAATCCAAATATCTTAATGGTTTCAGGAATGAGCATTTAATAAAATTATGTCAGACAACAAAAAAATTGAAGAGGCTGATTTAGGAATAGCGGGTAAATTAACCAAAGCCTTCATAACCTCACCACTCTCAATCATTCTATTCTTCGCCATGTTGGGCGCAGGTATTATTGGCTTAATCTCCACACCAAGGCAAGAAGATCCGCAAATCTCAGTACCAATGATTGACCTCTTTGTTGAGTATCCTGGCGCATCTTCTGAGGAAGTTGCCAATATTGTGGTTAAGCCATTAGAACGCTTAATGTCACATATTCTAGGTGTAAAACATGTTTACTCAGTCAGTGATAAGGGTCAAGGCATTATCACAGTAGAATTCGATGTTGGTCAAGAAATGAACGCATCTATCATCAAGGTGCGTGACAAAATGCTTGCCAACCTCGACTTTATGCCACCAGGTGCACGACAACCTCTAATCAAGCCGAAAGAAATTGATGATGTTCCAATTATCAATTTAACACTGTGGTCAAAGTCATTAGATGATGGGCAATTACGTTCCTTGGGTTTAGAGCTACTACAACAGCTTGAAAAAGTTAAAGACACTAATAACGGTTTTGTCGTTGGTGGTCGTAAAGAAATTTTCCATATTGACGCCTACCCGGGACGCTTAGCGGGCTACGGCGTTTCAATTCAGCAAATTGCAGGTATTGTTGGTTCTGCAAATGTTAGTGAGCATACGGGTAATATTGAATTAAACGGCTTTAAAATGGAAGTTTATTCAGGTGACTTCTTTAAGAAAGTAGAAGACATTGAAAACTTAGTGATTACTGTCAATGAGGGAAAACCTGTTTATGTACGCGATGTTGCGGATGTTTATTACGCGCCAGAAGAAGCCAAACACATGGTGAGTCATTACACTGGTAGAGCCAATAAATCCACAGAAAAAGCAACGGGTGAGCAAGCGGTGACCATCGCTATCGCTAAGAAATTTGGTACTAACGGTGTTGCAGTAGCTGAAAATATTCTAGCCAAAGTAGAAGAGCTTAAGGGTCGACTCATTCCAGACAATGTTGAGATTAGTGTTACCAGAAACTACGGTAAATCCGCTAAAGATAAAGTCAATGCACTACTTAAAAAACTCTTTATTGCCACAGGCGCGGTAACACTATTAGTTTGGTTCGCATTAGGCTGGCGCCCTGCGGTTGTAGTAACACTGGTGATTCCAGTAGTGTTATTAATGACCATCTTCGCAGCTTGGATTTTAGGTATGACCATCGACAGAGTTAGTTTGTTCGCATTGATTTTCTCGATTGGTATTTTGGTAGATGACGCCATTGTGGTGACTGAGAATATATACAGACGCTGGTTAATAGATCATAAAATAACCATTGCAACAGCGATTGACGCAGTGCGAGAGGTGGGTAATCCAACCATTCTAGCAACCTTTACCGTGGTAGCAGCATTAGTACCAATGGCAGCTGTTAGTGGCATGATGGGGCCTTATATGGCGCCAATTCCAGTTTTGGGTTCGGTGGCTATGATGATATCGCTGTTTGCAGCCTTTGTCTTTACGCCATACTTTATTATGAAATTTGTGCCACCACTCGCTGTGCTGCACAAAATGCATGAAAAAGAAGAAAAAGAAAGTAAGGTACTGTATGCGTTCTTCCATTCTACAATTTCAAAATTATTTCATGTTAAGGCTTACGGCTGGGGCTTTCTAATTGCCTTGTTTGTTGCCTTCTTTATGTCAATGTCAATGTTCTACACAACCACAGTGCCGGTAAAAATGCTGCCATTGGATAATAAATCAGAATTCGGTGTTGTTTTAGATATGGCAGATGGCACTGCACTTGCAGATACCGCATCAACATTACATAAAATGGCTCAAGTATTACGCAACATGCCAGAAGTAGTCTCAATCCAATCTTACGCAGGTACAGCCAAGCCTTTCGATTTTAACGGCTTGGTAAGACATTACTACCTTAGACAAAATTCATCAGGAGGTGAGTTGCAAATTCAGTTGGCTGAAAAATCTGATCGTGATCGTACTAGCCATGAAATCGCCCTTGAAGCAAGACAGTTAATCAAGCAAATTGCTGCTGATGCAGGTGCTGACTATGCCGTAGTAGAAATGCCACCAGGCCCACCAGTGTTACGTCCCGTGGTTGCAGAAGTGTACGGCCCTGATAAGACAACTCGTCGCAAGCTAGCCAACGACTTGACAGAATTATTTAAAGAATCAGGCACTATGACTGATATTGATAATTTGATGCGTGACGAATATCCGATAATCACTTTCCAGGTAGACACTGAAAAAGCTTCTCGATTTGGTGTGAGTGTACGAACCATTAAAGAAACGTTGTCAATGGCTATGAGTGGTTTTAATGTAACAACCATACGTCTTAAGAATGCGTTAGAACCCTCAAATGTTGTGCTGCAAATACCTTTATCTAAACGTTCACAACTGTCCTACTTAACACAGCTCCCTGTGCCTTCTCAGTATGGCAGCATGATTCCAATTTCTGAGCTAGGTTCGTTTGTTTATAAAAAACAAGATGATTTAATTTTCCATAAAGATTTAGCTGATGTTGAATATGTTTTAGGCGAGCCGATTGGTCGCTTAAGTGCGCCAATTTACGCTATGTTTGGGGTGGACGATTTACTGCTTAAATACCAATCTATTAATGGTGAGCAAATACAAGGTGAGTACTTAGGTCCACCAGAAGATCAAACCGTGCCAGGCTTTGAATGGGCTGGCGAGTGGACAGTAACATTTGAGACTTTCCGCGATATGGGTACTGCGTTTGGCGTAGCACTGGTGGTAATTTACATGCTAGTTGTATGGCAGTTTGGTAACTTTATTATCCCTGCGATAATCATGGCGCCAATCCCATTAACACTCTTAGGTGTTGTGCCAGGACATTGGTTGTTAGGTGCTGAATTTACAGCAACTTCAATGATTGGCTGGATTGCACTCGCTGGTATTATTGTGAGGAACTCTATTCTTTTAGTAGACTTTACCGTGCAAGAATACGCCAAAGGCATGCCATTCTTTGACGCTGTTATTTACTCTTGCGCATCACGCACAAGACCAATTTTGATCACTGCTTTTGCATTAGTAGGCGGTGCAAGCGTTATTTTAACGGACCCTATTTTCCAAGGCATGGCGATTTCACTCTTATTTGGTGTATTGATTTCAACCGTGTTAACACTGATTGTAATTCCTCTAGGCACGTTATCAGCAGGCGAAGCTTCTTGTCGTAATATTGCAGTTAGTATGGGCTTATTGCCAGGTGATGCTGATGCTGATGCGAAATATAATGTAGAAAAACCTAAAAAGGAAAAGTCTAGTAAGTCAACAAAAGATCCAAAAAAATGGATTAAAGCATTAGGCAAAAAGAAACAAGATGAAAGCGCTGAAAAAGAAACCTCTGAAGATAAGATCGATACTAACGGTCTGCTCAAAAAAGAAGACAAAAACGATGTGTAATATCTATTTATAGAAATAATAAAAAAGGCTTCAAATTGAAGCCTTTTTTTCGTCTGTTTATAATTTGAATAGTATCAACTAATTGACTCTCCAGCCGCTTGTAAATCAGCATGGTAAGATGATCGAACCATTGGCCCACTGGCTACTTGCGAGAAGCCCATTTTAGTTGCAAGTTCTTTGTAGCGACCAAACTGCTCGGGCGTGATGTATTCTTCAACTGCTAAATGATGCTTGCTTGGTTGTAAGTATTGGCCAAGTGTTAGCATATCCACATCATGTGCCCTAAGGTCAGCCAATACATCTAATACTTGCTGCTCGTTCTCGCCAACACCGAGCATTAAGCCTGATTTGGTTGTAACGTTAGGGTGTTGTTGCTTGAACGACTGTAATAGTTTTAATGAATACTCATAACTTGCACCTGGACGCACTTGAGGATACAGGCTTGGCACGGTTTCAAGATTATGATTAAACACATCAGGTGGGCAAGTTTTAAGCACTTCTAAGGCTTTTTCCACGCGCCCTCTAAAATCAGGGGTAAGTATTTCAATTTTAACTTGGGGCGTGGTTTGTCTAATTTTATCAATACACTGTTTAAAGTGGTTAGCACCACCATCACGTAAGTCGTCTCGATCCACCGAAGTAATCACCACATATTTAAGCGCCATTTTTTCAATGGTTTCAGCCAAGTGTTGTGGCTCATCAGTATCAAGCGGTTTAGGCTTGCCGTGTGCCACATCACAAAATGGACAACGGCGTGTACAGATCTGACCCATGATCATAAAGGTCGCCGTGCCGTGATTAAAGCATTCCCCCAGGTTAGGGCATTGAGCCTCTTCGCAAACGGTAAATAACTTTTGCTCACGCAAGGTTTTTTTAAGCTTATCCACTTTAGAACCGGCAGGGTGTTTAATACGGATCCAGCTAGGCTTTCTAAGTGGTACGCGCGTTGCATCCGGCTTAATCTTTAAGCGTGCTGTTTTTGATTCACCTTTAAGGGCTTTAATTTCAATGTCTTGTAACATGGTTGCTTAAGATTTGTGTGAGTTCATTGGAAATACTTTCTAAGCTGATATTATCCGTTAAATCACACAACTGTGTTACTTTCAATCCTTGATATCCACAAGGGTTTATTTGTGCAAAGGCAAGCAACTCCATATCGACGTTTAAGCTTAGCCCATGGTAAGTTCTGCCATTTTTAACTTTTAAGCCGAGAGCAGCAATTTTGG
The DNA here is from genome assembly GCA_910595815.1 of Candidatus Thioglobus plumae. Classification (GTDB taxonomy): domain Bacteria; phylum Pseudomonadota; class Gammaproteobacteria; order PS1; family Pseudothioglobaceae; genus Thioglobus_C; species Thioglobus_C plumae. Next base: position 11,573 of record CAJVCM010000068.1, read on the forward strand.
CGCCATCCACATACACGCCTGGCGCACCATCTTTTAAATGTGATTTAACACCATGATTTGTCAATAAATCCATAATAGAGGTCTCAATTAAAGACACCATCTTTTTCACCCCAATGCCTAGGCGTTTTAGATCAATTAAGCAATAAATAATCAGTTGCCCTGGGCCATGGTAAGTAATTTGTCCGCCACGATCAGTACGAACAATAGGAATTTCGCTATTGGTTAGTATATGCTCATCTTTGCCAGAGATACCTTGCGTGAATACACTTGGGTGTTCTACGACCCACAGTTCATCCTCTGTTTCAACATCACGCGCTTGGGTGAACGCCTTCATTGCGTCCCAAGTTTGAATATAATCTTGTAGACCAAGATTGATGATTTTCATGCTCAATTATAAGATATAAGCAACCAAAGGGTCGTCTTGCAATTCCTGATTAATTGAATCAAGCTGTGCACGGCTAGTGGCCACAATTCTAACAGTATAAGAAATGTATTTTCCTTTTGAGCTTTTCTTACTAGTGATTTGGTTCGGATGTATTTTCCCAGCATGGCGCCCAATAATACGGCACATGGTCACATTTAGCTCAGCACAATCCTCACCCATGATTTTAATCGGGTAGTCACAGGGGAAGTTAAACAACTCTTCAGAGCTTGGTTCGATAGTAGGCTTAGTCATATTGGGTAATTTTATCGTCTATTACGGTAGAATAGTATCACTTTTATATTTTTCAAGTTTTTATGCGCCCAGAACAAGTTAGTAAAATCCTTACTCAAGAGTTTGAATCCGTTATTCACGGTCATCACACGCCAGTCATGCTGTGGGGTGCTCCAGGTATTGGTAAGTCGCAAATTATCTCTCAAGTGGCAGTTGAACACAATGTGCCGATGATTGATATTCGTCTCTCACAAATGGAGCCTAGTGACTTGCGCGGCATTCCCTTTAAGAATGGTGACTTAGTTGATTGGTCGATTCCATCACTATTGCCGGATGCGGCGCGCCATGGTGAGCAAGGTATTCTATTTTTAGATGAGATTACCTCAGCACCACCAACCGTGTCAGCTGCGGCGTATCAGCTTATTTTAGACCGCCGTTTGGGTGATTATATTGTGCCAGAAGGTTGGGTAATTTTTGCTGCGGGTAACCGCCAAGGTGACCGTGGTGTTACTTACTCGATGCCAGCACCATTGGCCAACCGTTTCTCTCATTATGAGCTTGATGTTAATCTCGATGACTGGGTAGCTTGGGCTTATAAAAACAACATTGATGAACGTATTATTGGTTTCTTGCGCTACCGTCCAGAGCATTTATTTGAGTTTGATCCGGCGCACAATCCAGTAGCTTTCCCCTCACCAAGAACCTGGGAGTTTACGCATCGTGCCTTACAAAAGTTTGATGACAATCTCAACCTATTTAGACAAGCAGCAAGCGCATGTGTCGGTGAAGTGGCGGGTGTTGAAGTCGCAACCTTTATCGAACACCTTGAAGACTTGCCAGATTTAGATGCGATTGTGAATGGTGAGTCAGTTTCTATTCCCGATGCCATTGACCTTCAATACGCCATTTGTTCAGCACTAGTGGGTAGGGCGATTAGCGTTAAAGACAAAGACAATGCAAAGCAAGTTTGGGGCAATATCCTTAACTTTGCCCGAGACTTTCCACAAAAAGAACTGGGTGTAATGTTAGTATCTGACATGCAACGTGCGATTGGTGAGGAGATTTTTACCATTCCTGAATTTGCCGATTGGGCTAGCAAAATCGCTGATACGATGTTTGACTAGGATTGGTTTTGGATAAATATCCAATATGGCAAGATAAGCCATCCAAACCTGAACAAGAAGTCAGGGTGGTTGGCGAAGATATTGTCCAAACACAACGAGACGAAACATTAAGTTCTGCAGAATTAGAAGCAGTCAAAAATCGCCTGACCAAAGCCAGAACTCAGCTAATATTAGACAAGCCTTTTTTAGGTAATTTGGTACTACGACTACCCTTAATCGCTGCTGATTCTTGGTGTAAAACTAGTGCCACAGACGCTAAAAGTTTTTACTACAATCCTGAATTTGTTGATTCTTTAAACAATCACCAGATCAAATTCATCCTCATTCATGAGGCTCTACACTGTGCACTCACTCACTTTGCTCGTCGTGGTAATCGTACCAAGCACAAATGGGATTTGGCTTGCGATTTTGCCATCAACCCTTTACTGGTTAAGGAAGGCTTTCACCCGCCGATTGATGTGCCAATTTTCCGTCAATACGAAGGCATGATCGCCGAAGAGATCTACCCAATGATTGATGACAATCTTGATCAAGAACCGATGGATCAACACCTGTATGATGACCAAGCCAACGATGATTCTAAATCTTCAGATGGTGGTATGCGTGAAGACGACTTACAAAAAGAGCAAGAGCAGCAATCTACCCCAGAGTCTAAATCAAACGATGGCAATAAAGGCGGCATGTCTCAGCTTGCACAACAGCCGCCAACCTTACAACCGGATGAAGTTGATAAGCTTGCCACTCAATGGCAAAAGAACTTGGCATCCTCTGCACAATTAGCACAACAAGCCGGCAAACTTGATGGTGAATTCGCTAAGCTAATTGATTTTTTCTTACAACCTCAAGTCTCATGGCAATCTTTATTGGCGCAATATATGTCAACCTTTGCTCGCGATGATTTCTCTTATTCACGCCCATCACGGCGTGCAGGGGAGGCAATTATGCCATCGCTCAGATCTCATCAACTTGATATTACTGTGGCAATTGACACCTCTGGCTCTATCTCTCAAGAAGAGATTGATGAATTCGTTTCTGAGGTTGACGCCATTAAAGCCAATTTACGCGCTGGCATTACCTTGCTTGCTTGTGATGACAGTCTCTCCGAGCACTCGCCTTGGCGATATGAAGCTTGGAATGAATTGCAATTTCCAGCATCGCTCGGTGGTGGCAAAGGCACCAATTTTAATCCAGTGTTTGACTATATTAACACCCAAGACACACCATCAGATGTGCTTATTTACTTCACCGATGCCAAGGGGAAGTTTCCTGAGTTTGAGCCTGATTATCCAGTTTTGTGGCTTATTAAAGGTAAAGAACGTGTGCCATGGGGCTCTCGTATCCAACTAAATTAAACTAAACTAAACTAAAATTATGAAAGATTTTTCTGCCATTGAGCTTGATGAATACTTAGAAAACAACCAGCCGTTGTTATTAGATGTACGTGAGCAATGGGAGTGGGATAAATGCCATTTTAAAGATGCTACCTTACTACCCATGGGTCAAATTATGGCTAATATCGACACGCTAGATAAATCCAAAGAAACGGTGATTATCTGTCATCACGGTATTCGATCAATGCAAGTGGCGCGTTATTTTGATTCAATTGGGTTTGAAAATATTATCAACTTACGCGGCGGTATTGACGCTTGGGCTAAGCAAGTAGACAGCTCTATGACACTGTATTAAAGCCGATCTCAAAGAATTGGTTAAACTTCTTTCGCTGTTTTTGTGCTTCATGAATATTCATTAATTCAAACCGTAGTTTGGTATTCGGCTGTCGCTGCGCAAGCTTAGCTAAATCCAATGAAAACACCGTGCCAATCTTAGGGTAGCCACCAATACTAGGCGCATCTTTCAGTAAGATAATCGGTAAACCATCAGTGGCAATTTCCACGCAGCCGTAGCTGATACCTTCTGATATCATTCGCTCTTTCTTAATTGAAATCGGCGCACCGCTTAAGCGACAACCAGTTCGATCATTGGCGTTGGTAATGGTGTAATCTTGGTTAAAAAACAAATCCCGTTGATTGATACTAAATTCATTAAATTGATAAGTTGGCAGGATCCTCAATACAATATCTTGATTATAATTAGGTATATATTGTGGCGGAATAAAACGATAAGTCGCCTGATTAAATTCCTTGCATGGCAATACATCGCCTTTAACTAATTTAGAGCCAATATGCTCACGCAAATTAACAGATCTTGAATCAAACAATACAGGCGTATCAAATCCTTCTTTAATAGCTAAGTATGCACGCACGCCACTTTTAGGATTGCCCCAGCTAAGCACATCACCCTTGTTAACTTGTAACCCATGCCACATTTGAGCCGACTTATCATTTATCTTAAAATCAAGATCCGCACCTGTGACCGCAATAAACGTATCCGTCTGCGCTTCAAGCTGCAAGCCACCAAAAGTAATTTCAACTACCGCATCATTAAAATGATTGTTAAGCAAATGATTACCCCACGCGTAGGCATGTTCATCCATTACCCCCGATTGATTCATGCCATGCTCACCATGCGTTAAACGACCATAATCTTGCACGGTGGATAAAAAGCCAGACTTAATGACTTTAAAACTCATAACAATCCGCCATTTTTAAAGTACTCATCACGCGTAATTGAATAAAATTTCACCTGATCGCCAACACGGAATTTATCAACATTCTCAGGGTTGTTAAGTGATAAATCTAGTGATGTTCGCCCTACAATATTCCAGCCGCCGGCTGAGTCGGCAGGGTAGATGGCGGTTTGACTTTCGGCAATACCAACACTACCCGCAGGAATTTTAATTCTCGGTGTGGCTAAACGTGGTATTTGTATGCGCTGATCCACCTCACCTAAAAAAGCAAACACAGGGCTAAAACCAATCGCATAAATCAAGTATGCCTGCGATGTGTGAATCTCAATAAAAGACTTTAAATCTAGATTTTTTTCAGCCAATAAGCGCTCAAGATCTAAACCAACTTCAGCGCCATAATAAATTGGAATGTGTGTTGTTTGAATCTCTACAACAGAATTACCGGAGTCTTGCTGATCTAGAAGAGTCTCTACTTTATTAAAAAACGTCTGAAAATTAATTTTATTCAAATCATAACTGACATGTAGCGACGTGTATGACGGGATAACATCAATGACAACATCGCTTAGTGTGTCTTTTAGCTGATTTGCAAAATTTCCAATTTTTTCAGGCAGCGTAGCATCAATCTTATTGCCAAAATAAATCAGTATTGCATTTTCCCCTGCTGGAACGATATTATGCATTTTTTAGCTGTCTAAGAGCTTCAATTGAAGCATTATTGTCACTATGAAAACAAATTGTATCGATTTTAAAAGATTTTTCATTTAAAAAATGCTGATATTGAGCAACAATAGCATCCACACTATCTAAAACCGCGCCTTTTTCACCGCGAGGTAACATCTCTACGCCTTTATAGCCCCTATCGGCAAACACTTCATATAAAAAAGTTATATTCGTATTTTTTACCCCAGAATAGCCTATCTTAGCTAAATCCAATTCAATATCTGTGAAATTTTTAACACCAGCCTGCACCACTAAATTTAAGTTTTTATCAACAACTTGAATGGCCTTGATAATCGTATCAAGTACTAATGGTTTCTCCATCATGTCATGGTACAGCGCACCATGCGGCTTAACATACGCAAGGATTGCGTTATTATCGTGACAAAGCTTTTGAAAGTGTGACACTTGGGAATAAACCAAATCAAACAATGCATCACTACTTAACTGCTGACTAACACGACCAAAGTTAGCTTGATCGGTATAGCTTGGATGTGCACCAATTTTTACATTATTTTGTTTTGCAAGCACAATGGTATTGACCATGCTTTCATCATCACCTGCATGCCCACCACAAGCGATATTAGCCATGTCAATCAAAGACATGGCGATTGTATCAGGGTTAGGCGTTAAACACTCACCAAGGTCACAGTTGGTTATCATCATGTATTAATAATTAAAGACAAATATAGTATAAAACAAAGGTAATAAAATGTACAGAATGGTAACTATAATATACCGATAAGGGCATTAGTTGTTATTTAATTCTATGCTAAACGCATGTATTTTTCGCTTCTCTTTAGGGGGTGTTTGTGTGTAATTAGATGTGTATATTTCAGTTAAATAATGATGATAATCATATGGCACTGGAAACTCAAACCCTTCAAATACTAAACTTTTAAGTGGCAGCACTTTGCTTAAATCAAACCATGCAGAGACATCAGGCATCTCGCCACCATAAATAACTTTGGATGTAGGGTCTTTCCAATCTTTATGCATGTCACAAAGTCCTCTTGTTAGTTCTTTACGCTTTATAGGGCTGTCTTCCCCATCAGGCGTGTGCAAGCTAACAGATGAAAACGAACGGATACTTTTCAAAGTATTGTCATACATGACTTTATTTTCCTCATTATTGTCAATATTCAACATAGGAAAAATATCAACAAATACGCCTTGATGGTATTTTATATCTTCGTCTTGTTCATGGAATTCAACTATTTTCGCCTTATTTGAACGAAGCTTTACATAGTCAAATTTAAAATTTTTATCTGTTTTTTTGGTTTGAAAAAATATATCGTCTGATAACTCATTTATCGCAATATCTTTAAATTTATTGTAATCTTCAACTGGCATAGATAAGTCTATATCGTCATCCCAAGGAATAAAACCCTGATATCTAGCAGCGCCAAGCAGAGTGCCCGAATCCAGCCAATACTGTAATTCATGCTTTTTGCAAATGGCATCAAATTCGACCAATATATCAAAGATTATTAACTGCGCCTTTCTTAAGGTGTTTTGACTTATTTCGCCCATAATTTAACTTCTGGTTACCTTGTAATAGTCATAAAGAGCATCTATAAGAACATCGGTATACTCTTTGGTCATATCGCCCATGTGCGACACTCTAAAAATAGTGTCTTTCTCATCTCCGCCATTAGGGCACACCATAACTTTATATTGATACTCCAAATCATTGACAATATCTAGAGCTGACTTCCCATCTGTTGGAGTTAATGCGGTCATAGCATTTGGCATAAATGACGTTGTTACTTTTAAAGGCAAGTCTTTTATGCTAGATCTAAAATACTCAGACACTTCTTTGGCTGAGGCGATGCTCTGGGAAATTCCACCCCTTCTTTCAATCTGCTTTAATCGCTCTTCTAATTGCAGCATAATGGTGACAGCTGGCGTATAGGGCGTTTGACCTCTCTCACCATTAGCCAAATAATCTTTAAAGTTAAAATATAGCGACTTCACATCTTGCAGTCTTTGTATCGCATTAGGCGATAACACCACCATCGTTAACCCGGGAGGTAGGGCAAAGCCTTTTTGTGAACTTGCTATAACCACATCGACATTGCTTTTTTGCATGTCTAGTTTGTCTGTCACCAGCATAGAGATAGCATCTACGATGTGCATCATATTGTTTTTTTGAGCATAATGGCCCAACGCGGTTACATCGTACAAATGCCCTACAGATGTCTCGTGTGCATTGACAATAAGCGCACTAAATTCCCCTTGTGGTGCAAGTGTGTTTATATCACTTAGATTTGTATTTTTTACCCTAAAGTTTGTATTGGGTATTTCATGTACATTGCAAATATGTACAAATCTAGCGCCAAAACCTCCACCATTAACTACCAGCGCATTATCATCACTGTTAAGTAGATTCATAACGACAGACTCCATACCTGCAGTACCTGATGCCGTTAAGAATATAACTTTAGATCCTTTGGGAGCGTTAACTATATCAATCAACCCTTGTTCGCAATTGAATACAACGCTAGAGAACTCAGAATTCCTAAAGTAAGGTGTTTGGACGGCGCCTATATCCATTATCTCCTGAGACATCTTAACTGGTCCAGGTGTAAATATATAGTGATCTTCGTACATTGTTTTTCTTTCCCTTTTATTGTTTTCTGATACGACTATTTCAAACTGTTGATGGATTTAATGATTGAAATTTTTTATTTCCCCTTTGAATTAGTGAGGTAAATTCAGCCATCAAATATCTATACCCACAGCTCTTAGACTCGTGGTTAGCTGTCGGTAGATAATCTGTCTTTAGATCGGACAATAAAACAAGCTCTTTATCTTTTGCCAAATCAAGCAATTCTTGAAGCTCTGATTCACTTAAAGCTAAAGGATTTTCACACAAGACATGCTTTCCAAACTTCAGCGTTTTTTCGATGAGTGTATAGCATTCTCTTGATTCGCTGTTTATAAAAACCGCCTCAATACTAGTATCTAAAAATTTATCGAAATTATCATATCCATGTACGACGTCATTACTGTCATTAGTAAATTCTTCCATGGCATCTAAATCTTGAGAATAGACTTGATTAATTGTTAAATTAGACACAAATTTAGACTCATCAATAAATGGCTTTGTATCATGACTAAGGCCTGCAATCCCAAGCTTTATAGTGCCAAAATTCTCCTCTCTAAGTTGTGTACTAGAGATGCCTTTGGTTCTAGGTAAATACTCCACTTCCGTGTATTTTTTTAAATAATCAAACATTCCTAGCCAATCATCACCAATGACAAATGTGTCAACATTGTATTTGACTATGTCTTCAGACTTTTGGTTTCTGTGTGTTTCTATAATCACTTC
>CAJVCM010000069.1 GCA_910595815.1 Candidatus Thioglobus plumae
TCAGGCAGAACAGATGCAGGTGTGCATGCGCTTGAACAAGTGATTCACTTTGAAACTGATGTTAAACGTGAAGACAACGCATGGCTGTTTGGCGGTAATGTTAATCTACCTTATGATGTGAATTTTAAGTGGGCTAAGCAAGTCAATGATGATTTTCATGCACGTTTTAATGCCCATGCTAGGCAGTATCATTACAAAATTCATAATACGCCGGTGCGTTCTGCACTAGTGGGTGCTTATTCATTATGGGAACCGAGAAAGTTAGACATAACAGCCATGAGTATAGCGGCTGAATATTTATTGGGTGAACACGATTTTTCTAGCTTTAGAGGTAGTTTGTGTCAAGCCAAATCCCCAATCAAAACCATTGAATTTATTCGATTAACTCAAACTGGTAATGAAATATTACTCGATATAAAAGCCAATGCATTCTTGCATCACATGGTACGCAATATTGTTGGCACGCTACTTAAAGTGGGTAGAGGTGAAAAAACCATTGAGTGGGTTGAAGAAGTGTTGAACGCAAAAGACAGGAGGTGTGCTGGTGCCACCGCTGAGCCACAGGGGTTGTACTTCGTAAAAGCATTTTATGAAAATTTATAATCAATAGTTGTTAATGCAAAAAAAACTCAAGCCATGGCTTGAGTTTTTCACTTTGATTTCAACAATAAATCTTATGAAATCAAGTGCTTTAACGGACTCTTTAACGCAGCTTCTTCATCACCCAATTCTTTCCAAGCAAAACGAAGTGCATCAGTACGGCGATCATAAAAACGATCCTTACCGAACTTATCCATAAATCCAGAGCGCTCTAATACTTTCTCAATACCTTCAGTACGAGCAAATAATATTTCAACGCCACCAGCAGAACATCTGTCCAATAAGCCTGACAATACTTCTTCACCAGATGCGTCAATTTGATTAATACCTGCCATATCAACGATAACATATTTCAAGCACTCATGCTTATCAGCAATAAGTTTTAAAATTTTGTCTTCAAAATAACCTGCATTACCAAAATACAAAGAGCCTGAATATTTAACAATTGACACCACTTCACAGCGATCAAGCTCATTGTCTAATGCATTAACTAGTATGCTCGAACCATCATGTGCAGATAGCTCGGTAAATCTTGGCTCCATGGTGCGGTACAAGAATAAAGCCAACGACAAGATCACACCGATTACAATACCGTTTTCTAAATGTGGTGCAAATAATAACGTTAATACGAACGAAGTAACTGCAACTATTGCATCATGCTTCTCAACCTTCCAGGCATGCATAATCGGTGCGAACTTAATCAAGTTAATCACAGCCATAATAATAACGGCTGCTAAAGTTGCTTGAGGCAGGTGGTACAACAATGGTGTTAAAAATACCAGTGTAATGCCCACAATCACCGCTGTTACTACCGATGAAAAGCCTGTAACTGCACCTGCTGAGATATTAACCGCAGAACGTGAAAATGAACCTGAAACTGCATAACCTTGGAAAAAACTAGAAACAACATTTGCCAAGCCTTGGCCCATTAACTCTTGATCGGCATCAAGGCGTTGTTTGGTCTGCGCAGCCATAGCTTTCGCAATAGAAATCGCTTCCATAAAGCCAATCAAACCAATCGTAATTGCGACAACAATCATTTGGTTTATAACTGAGAAGTCAAGCATTGGTACAACCAATGGTGGCAATCCTTCAGGTATTGCACCAACAATTGCGCCACCATAACCACCAGCTTCAACTGAACCGCCAAAATCAATTAACCAAGCAATGATTGTTGTTACTGCCACTGCAATTAATACGCCGGGTAATTTTGGCGCGTAATTCTTAACACCAATCATAATTGCAAAAGCCAAAACAGCAATTAACAAAGTAGCCATATGTGTATCTACAGTCGCATTAGTAATAGTGCCCCATACTTGCTCGTAAGTATGCTCGCCTTCGCCTTTGCTAACACCGAATACTTTGTTTAACTGTGAAGTGCCAATAATAATCGCTGCTGCGTTGGTAAAGCCAACCACAACTGGGTGAGATAAGAAATTAATAACAAAACCAAGTTTTAGTGCGCCTAACGCAAATTGGAATATACCCACCAAGAATGCTAACAATGAAGCGTAGGCAGCATATGTCACCATATCTGCACCTTCTGGAATGATTGTTGGAATTGCTGCAGCTGTTAATAAAGATACAACAGCTACGGGGCCAGTACCTAATTGACGAGATGAACCCATTAATGCTGCAATCATCACTGGCAAGAACGAAGCATATAAACCATATTGCGGAGCAAGGCCTGCCAATTGTGCGTAAGCCATTGATTGTGGCACTAGCACCAATGCAACGGTCAATCCTGCAACTAAATCTGCTTTTAATACGTTTTTATCTTTTATCTCATGAATCCATGCCAAAAAAGGCAAAAACTTCGCAATCTTATCCATTTGTATTTCCAATTATTTTAAAAATTCTAGTTCTAACTACAGATGAGTCAGGGGGAATATAAGAGATATATTATATAATAATGACTACATTTAATGTGTGTCATTTTGTATAATACTGACCTTGTCTTTTCAGACAAATCTATTTCAATAAATTTAAAAATACAGGGATTAGGCCTATGAAGCTAATTGAGAATTTACATTTTAATAACATTCGTGGTGATATTACTGGCGGTATTACAGCAGGTGTTGTCGCTCTTCCATTCGCCATTGCAATGGGTCTGGCCTCAGGTGCAGGCGCGATTGCAGGTTTATACGGTGCAATCATTACTGGCTTCTTTGCCGCCTTATTTGGTGGTACGGGTGCTCAGGTATCTGGCCCAACCGGTCCAATGACGGTAGTGATGGCATTGATTGTCACTAAGTACATCGCCCTATTTCCTGAAACTGGATTAGCCATCGCCTTCACTACTGTTGTATTAGGTGGCTTGTTCCAAATTGGCTTTGGTGTTTTAAGATTAGGCCGTTTTATCAACCTGATGCCGCACCCAGTAACCTCTGGCTTTATGACTGGTATTGGCGTTATTATCATCATTTTACAAATCCCGCAAGTACTTGGCTTATATGAGATTAAAGGCTCTACCATGGGTATTTTTTCGCAACTAAGTGGTGTTGAAAACTATTTTGCCAATACCGGCGCTATTACCATTGCACTCATTACTTTGACAGTGGTTTATTTGCTGCCAAAGAAAATTGGCAAACTTATTCCAGCACCGCTATTTGCACTCATTACCGGTACGTTAATTTTATTATTCTTGCCACAATACTTTTCATCAGCAACTGAACCTTTAAACAGCATGATATTGGGCGAGATCCCAACAGGACTGCCTTCATTCCAAATGCCAGTTTGGGAGTCAAGCATTATTCTTGATATGGTTGCCTCAGGCATGATGCTGGCCATATTGGGCTCGATCGACTCATTGTTGACTTCTTTAGTGTCAGATGAAATCACTCGCACACATCATAAGTCAGACCGTGAATTAATCGGCCAAGGTATTGGTAATACTATGTCAGGTTTATTTGGCGGTTTACCAGGTGCAGGCGCAACCATGCGTACCATGACCAATGTTAAAGCCGGCGGCTTAACGCCAATTTCTGGTGCATTACATGCGGTTTTACTGCTTGCAATTGTCTTAGGTGGTGCACAGTATGCGCAACAAATTCCGCTAGCAGTATTGGGTGCGATCTTAGTAAAAGTTGGTACTGATATCATTGACTGGGAATACTTAAAAGGCTTGGTTTCAAAACCAAAATCTGGCGCATTGATTATGATTGTCGTGCTTGGTGTTACCGTACTTTACAACCTAATGGCTGCCGTTGGCATTGGCTTAGTGATGGCCAGCTTGATCTTCTTACAAAGAATGACTGATGTGCAATTAGCCAGTATTGTTTCTGTGCAGACCATCGAAGAAGCCTCTCACTTAGATGAATCACATCAAGAACTGATTCGCGCTGGCAACACATTATTCTATCAGTTAAACGGTCCCATGAGTTTTGGTTCGGCCAAAGGCATTGTAAGAGACTTTTCAACCAAATCTAATTATGACAGAGTGATTCTAGATCTATCAAATGTGCCCGTGATTGATTACACCACTTCACGCGGTATTGCTGAAATTTGCAATATTTGTAAAGAGAGGTCTGCAGATATTACCATTGTTGGTGCAAACACCAAAGTGCGACACTTTTTGGAAAACATTGGCCTTGATAAAAGCCTAATCGCTTTGTCTTTAATAAAAGACTGATAATTTAGAATACGTAAACACAATAAAAAACCCGCAAGTGCGGGTTTTTTATTGTGTGCAATTCTAAAAACTTTAAAAATCTTCATCCCAGTCTACCAATATCTGCTGCTTATCAATGTCAACAGATATTAAAAAGGGCTCGATATAAGGCACCCAATGCTCTTTGTCGCCATTCACCACCAATACATTATTAGCGCCAGTATCCACCAAATTACTTACCTTGCCAAGTACCACCTGTTGTTGGTTGATAACCTCTAGACCTATTAAATCTTCCCAATAGTGCTCGCCTTCAGATAATTTAGGTAGTTGTGATTTTTCAATGTACAAATCAATACCAATCATTGGCCGCGCCTGTTCACGATCATTAATGTCTTTAAGTTGGGCGACAATAGTCTTGCCCTGCTCTCGCCCTTTGAGAATGTCTAATGTTTGCCACTGACCGTCTATCTGAATATGCCAAGGTTGATAAGATAGAATGTTCTTTCGAGGCTGTGTGTGTGAAAATAATTTCACCCAGCCCTGGACGCCAAAAAGGCCATTGATCTTACCGACCAACAGCCTTTTAGGGTTAGAAGAGGTTGCTGTTGAATTACTCAGCAGCTTTTTCCTCTTCAGCCGCTTCAGCTGCACTTGCTGCTTCTGCTTCGGCTGCTGCCTTTGCTTCTGCTGCTTCTGCTGCTTTCGCTTCGGCCTCAGCCTTTGCTTCTTCGTCTGCTTTTGCTTTAGCTTCAGCTGCTAATTTAGCCGCTACTGTCGCCGCTCTAGCATCTTGCGCTGCAACACGTTTTTCACGAATTGAAGGGTCTTTGAACTCTTTAACAAGTTGCTTAACACGATCAGAGATTTGTGCACCTTTTGATGTCCAGTAATCTAATCTATCTTCTTCGATGGTAAGCCTAACTTCTTGTCCACGAGCTACTGGATTAAAATATCCAATACGCTCAATGTAACCACTGTCTCTACGTTTTCTAGAGTCTGTTGCTACAATTGAATAAAAAGGTTTTTTCTTGGCTCCACCTCGGGCTAGTCTAATTTTAACCATGGGTTTTTTGCTCCTTTTATTATATTAATACTCATACCGAAAGGCATAAGACGCGAAATTATATCAGTTTTTCAATATCTTGTGCTAATTTCTCTGCATCACCAATGTAAGTCATTGGGGTTAAATCTGCTAGGGCTTGCTTAGCCTCTTCTGGCATATCAAGATCTTTAACAAACTCTGCTAGCACTTGTGCATCAATAGTGTTGCCACGCGTGAGTGCTTTGAGTTTCTCATACGGATTTTCAATACCGTAACGGCGCATTACCGTTTGGATTGGCTCAGCCAATACTTCCCACGAGCTATCTAAATCTTCTAATAATTTTGCCTCATTGGTTTCTAGCTTGCTAATACCTTTTGCAATCGATGCATAAGCAACTAAACAATGTGCACAGCTAACGCCAAGATTTCTAAGTACAGTTGAATCAGACAGGTCACGCTGCCAGCGAGAAATGGCTAACTTATCAGCTAAATGTGTATTTAGCGCATTGGCAATACCTAGATTGCCTTCACCATTCTCAAAATCAATCGGATTCACTTTGTGCGGCATGGTGGATGAGCCCACTTCACCGGCAATGGTTTTTTGCTTAAAATAACCCAAGGAAATATAACCCCAAACATCACGACAATAATCAATCAGAATCGTATTGAAGCGATTCATAGAGTGAAAATACTCTGCCATGTAATCATGCGTTTCAATTTGTGCGGTATACATTGCATAGTTAACACCCAGACCTTCAATAAAATCTTGTGAAATACTCTGCCAGTCAAGATCAGGATAGGCTGAAATATGTGCGTTAAAATTACCCACAGCGCCATTAAACTTACCCATAATTTTGACCGATTTTAAATGTTCAATTTGTCGTTTCAAACGAAATGCAAAGTTAGCCATTTCCTTGCCTACTGTGGTTGGTGAAGCAGTTTGACCATGCGTACGAGACAACATCGGAATACTTGCATTGTCTTTAGCCAAAGCACCAATCAAAGACAATATATTTTGCATCTCGGCTAAAACAACCTCACGACCATCGATCAACATTAATGCATGAGAAAGGTTGTTAATGTCTTCAGATGTACATGCAAAGTGGAAAAATTCACTCACAGCGTTAAGCTCTGCATTATCTTTAATCTTATCTTTTAAGAAATATTCAACCGCCTTCACATCGTGATTAGTAGTGCGTTCAATATCTTTTACTGCTTGCGCATCTTCAAGTGAAAAGTTAGTGGCAATATCGGCTAAAAATTGACTGGCTTCGACACTAAATGGTGGTACTTCAGGAATGCCATCATTATCTGCCATGACTTGCAACCATTTAACTTCAATTAATACGCGGTATTTAATCAGACCAAATTCACTAAAAATTGAGCTTAAAGCTTTGGTTTTCTCAAAATAACGCCCGTCAACAGGGGAAATAGCAGTTAAAGCATTGAGTTCCATAATTCGCATAGTCAAATCAAATAAATGGTAAAATTATACGCCTTATATGATTCACTTATTAAACAGATGAAAACAGCCTATTTAGCTCACATTGATGAGCGCGCTCAAGATAATTTACCGCCACTAGTACTCAATGCAGAGCAAGCAAAATCTGTCGTTGAAAATTTAATCAAAGGTGGTGACGGAGACTTTTATTTAGATTTACTTACACATCGTGTACCGCCCGGCGTGGATGAGGCAGCGTATGTCAAAGCAAGTTTTTTAGCCAGTGTCGCTAAAGGCGAGCAAACTTGTGATGCTATTGATCAAAAACATGCTACGTTTTTATTAGGCACAATGATGGGCGGCTACAACATTGATCCATTGATTGAGCTATTGGACCTAGACGCCACGGCCGAAACTGCCAGAGATGCATTGGCAAAAACGCTACTAATTTATGAGGCATATCAGGCTGTTGTAGAAAAATCAGCCAACAATGCTTTTGCCAAACAAGTGATTGACGCTTGGGCAAATGCAGATTGGTTTACATCTAAAAACAAATTACCAAAAGAAATCAAGCTCACAGTATTTCGTGTTGAAGGTGAAATTAACACTGACGATCTATCACCTGCAACGGAGGCTTGGTCACGCCCAGATATTCCATTACACGCACAATCAATGCTCGGAAAAACAATGGAAAACCCTCTGGAAACCATTGAAAAACTAAAAGAAAAAGGTTTGCCATTAGCCTTTGTTGGTGATGTAGTTGGTACAGGCTCTTCGCGTAAATCGGCTATTAACTCTGTGCTTTGGCACATGGGCAATAATATCGACTACATCCCTAACAAACGCGGTGGTGGTGTTGTGCTTGGTGGTAATATCGCCCCAATTTTCTTTAATACTGCTGAAGACTCAGGTGCGTTACCAATTGAATGCGACGTGACAAAAATGAGCATGGGCGATGAAATCACTATTTATCCTTATAAAGGAAAAATAACCAATAGTAATGGTGAAACAATTTCTACTTTCGAATTATCACCAACCACTATGCCTGATGAAGTGCGTGCAGGTGGTCGAATTCCGTTAATTATTGGTCGTGGCTTAACCGACAAAACACGACAAGACTTAGGCCTACCTGTCAGTGATCTTTTCTTGCGTCCACAAGACGCCAGCAATAGTAACGCAGGCTATACTCTAGCGCAAAAAATCGTTGGTAAGGCTTGTGGTGTTGAAGGTGTTCGCCCCGGCACTTATTGCGAACCACGCATGACTACTGTTGGCTCACAAGATACCACGGGCGCAATGACCCGTGATGAGCTTAAAGAGTTAGCCTGTTTAGGATTTTCGGCAGAATTAGTAATGCAGAGTTTTTGTCACACTGCTGCTTATCCAAAACCGGTAGATTTAGAACTCCAGCACTCTCTGCCTGACTTTATGCAATCTCGTGGCGGTGTAGCGTTAAAACCTGGTGATGGCATTATCCACTCATGGCTTAACCGCATGTTGTTACCTGATACCGTAGGTACTGGTGGTGACTCACACACACGCTTCCCAATTGGCATTAGTTTCCCTGCAGGCTCTGGTCTAGTAGCGTTTGGTGCCTCAATTGGCGTACTACCATTAGATATGCCAGAATCGGTATTGGTTAAATTCTCTGGCACTATGCAAGAAGGTATTACTCTGCGCGACTTGGTTAACGCTATTCCATACGTCGCAATTCAACAGGGTTTATTAACCGTTGAAAAATCCAATAAGAAAAATATCTTCTCAGGTCGTATATTAGAGATTGAAGGATTGGGAGATCTTAAAATTGAACAGGCCTTTGAACTTACAGATGCCTCTGCTGAACGCTCAGCTAATGGCTGTACCATCAAGCTCAATAAAGAGCCTGTGGCAGAGTATTTGCAATCAAACATTGCTCTATTGTCTTCTATGATAGAAATGGACTATGAAGACAAAAAAACCATCGCACGCCGTATTCAAGCCATGCAAAAATGGCTAGATACACCCGAATTATTAGAAGCTGATTCAAATTGTGAATATGCGGCTGTAATTGAGATTAACCTCGATGACATTAAAGAGCCAATCCTAGCCTGTCCAAATGACCCAGATGATGTCAAGCTACTCTCTGATGTGGCCAACACACAAATCGACGAGGTATTTATCGGCTCTTGCATGATGAATATTGGTCATTTTAGAGCGGCCGCTCAACTGCTAAAGGGCGACAATAAAACCAAAACTGAATTATGGATAGCACCACCTACTCGTATGGATGAAGCACAACTTAAGAAAGAAGGTACTTACGATGTATTTGAAAACCTCACAGAACATACTGAGATACCAGGCTGTTCGTTATGTATGGGCAATCAAGCACGTGTTGAAAGCAATTCAACTGTAGTTTCCACCTCAACGCGTAATTTCCCAAATCGTTTGGGTGATGGTGCTGATGTGTATCTATCCTCTGCTGAGGTAGCTGCCATCACTGCAAAATTAGGGCATATTCCTAACATTGATGAGTATATGAAAGCAATGAAAGGCATTGAGCCGATGGCGACCGATATTTATCAATATCTAAATTTTGATCAGTTGTCTGAATACCAAGAAGCTGTTGGGCATATTGCGCTCGATACGATTCTAGAAGAATAATTAGTATCATCCAGACAATAAAAAAGCCGCTAATGCGGCTTTTTTATTGAAATGTTAAAAGAAAGATTATTTAATCTTAGCTTCTTTATACATTACGTGTTGTCTAACAACAGGATCAAACTTTTTAACTTCTACCTTTTCTGGGTGAAGACGCTTGTTTTTAGTTGTTGTGTAAAAATGGCCAGTTTTAGCCGATGATACTAATTTGATTTTTTCTCTCATACCTTACTCCTAAACCTTTTCGCCACGTGCGCGGATTTCTGCTAGTACAGTGTCGATGCCTTTCTTATCAACAATACGCAAACCTTTTGCCGTTAACTTAAGTTTTATAAAACGATTTTCACTCTCTACCCAAAAACGGTGTGTGTGAAGATTTGGATAAAAACGACGACGCGTTCTGTTGTTCGCGTGTGATACGTTATTACCACTAATTGGGCGTTTACCGGTTACTTGACATACCTTTGCCATAACTAAACTCATCTAAAATCTAAAAGAAATGAATTATACTTAAAAATTAACTAATTTTAAAGCGAATTTATATAAATATCCTATTTACTATTGGGTCAACAAACTGTATTATATCCCCTCATTGGAGGGATGGCAGAGCGGCTGAATGCACTGGTCTTGAAAACCAGCAAGGATTAATCTCCTTCTAGGGTTCAAATCCCTATCCCTCCACCATTATTTTATTGAGGAAAATGACGCCTAAAATCATACATACAATTTTAGGCATTACTCAAGACGGTCAAAAGTTCAGACCCAGCGATTGGACCGAGAGACTGGTTTGCATCCAACCCGAACAATTAAAACGTTACAACGGGCATTTGAAAATTCGAAAAATTGACGGCATTAAGTCAATTGTTTTTGACGACCAACTAAAATATGCTTGTTCATTTACCTATGATCGCATCCTCTCGTTCGCAAAAATCAATCACCTGATGATTAGCGAAGAAATTGTTGACAATCAAGAAGATGCCTAGCATCAATCAACATACGGCCCATGTTGATGAATCGGCTCTTGGTGTGGCACCCCACAACAAAACATAAACTCACTATCTTTGTCGGCTCTAATAGATAAGTTTTGCTCTTGCTTACTTTCTATTAAGAATGCCTCAGTTAAGCCAGCTGCTTCATCTCCAAGCATTAGCCTCCCTGATAAAACATAAATAATTGCATTGGAGCCTTGGTTAATGTAGATTTGATAATGTTTGTCTTTATTAAGACTAACATGCTGATAGGTAACATCTGTATGTAATTCAATAGGTGACCCTTCGCCCACAATGGTTCGGCAATTTCCTCCTTCGAAAGTAGTTACAGGTAAATTTTCACTTAAAACTTGTTGATAACTCGGCTTAATTGTTTTAAGACGTTTGGGTAAATTAATCCATAATTGAATACCCATACTTTGGCCTTTCTCAGCAGGCATTTCTGAATGAACCATACCTGCTCCAGCACAAAAAACTTGTGCACCACCTTTATCAACAAACGCATCATTACCTAAATTATCTTTATGATGCATACCTCCATTAAGCATGTAAGTAATTGCTTCAAACCCACGGTGGGGATGATCTGGAAAACCATGGCCAGCAGTAATATCAAAATGATCCCACAAAACAAACGGATCAAAATTCATTCGTTCTGATATTGGAAATAGTCGATTAACAACCACACCATCACCTTCGAATGTTTCTTGCGTATATGCCCTAATAAACATATCCATACTTTCTTGTAAATCGTTCATTATTCATACTACAATACTAGCATGATTATTGGCGTTCCAAAAGAAGTTAAAACCCATGAATATCGTGTTGGCCTAACACCAATAGGCGCTAAAACGCTGATTACATCTGGTCATCAAATAATTGTGCAATCTTGTGCGGGAGAGGCGATCGGTTTTACTGATCAACAATATCAAAAAATAGGTGCAACTATTGTTGATTCAGCTGACGAAGTATTTGACCAAGCGCAGATGATTGTAAAGGTTAAAGAGCCTCAACCGAATGAATGTAAGATGCTTAGCAAGGATCAAATCATTTTCACTTACCTGCATCTTTCAGCAGATCCAGAACAAACTCAATTATTGATTGAATCAGGGGCAACTTGTATTGCCTATGAAACTGTCACTGATGATGAGGGGCGATTGCCATTACTAAAGCCCATGAGTGAAATAGCTGGCAGAATGTCAATCCAATCCGGCGCCCACCATTTAGAAAACACGCAAGGTGGATCCGGGGTGTTACTCAGTGGTGCCACTGGGGTAGATTCAGCTCAAGTGCTGGTACTAGGTGGTGGCGTTGTGGG
>CAJVCM010000070.1 GCA_910595815.1 Candidatus Thioglobus plumae
GTGATGAGTTTTTCATCTGACAGGGCGTTGAATTGTACGACTTGCATAGATTTTAATAAACCTTTGGTTCGTTCTAGCTGCATCAATGTTTGGTGGAAAGTGTCACACTCTGTGCAGTTGGGTTCTTCAAAAAATACCGCTAAATTCTCATGGGCTGGAAACCGCTCACTGCGTGTTAAGAAGTGTGGGGCAGGATCAAATAGAGAGTTCGAATTAAGCTTACCTGCTGTGTCTTGTTTCAAAGAGTTGCTATAACGTGAGTAGGTTTGCGTAAGGTATTGTTTTGATGAGACATAATCAAGCATTGAGTCTAACTTGTCAATCGATTGGTAGCCGTTTACTCTCAACACAATGTCACCTTTAGCATTTAGGAAGATAATGGTCGGTGTAAATTGCACCTTCATAAAGGCTGAAAACTCTTTTTCAGTGAATTCTTTACCTTTCCAATCGGTTAGGTCTCGATCACCCCACATATTGGTTTCAATCACATCAAAGTTCTTTTGCAGTTTAGCTACCAGGTCTTTATCATGAAAATTATCTTCTACTAATTTAGCGCAGTATGGACAGCCATTTTGATGAAAGTAAATCATTACATGGCGATTTTCATCAGTAGCCTCTTCCAAATCTTCAGAAAAGTCCATAAAGGTGGTTTTAAACCAATCAGGAAGTACTTCAACAAATTTTCCGCCTAAAAATTCACCCTCTTTAGCAGGCTCTTCGGCAATCGATGGTTGGAATAATAATAAAGAAAAAATCAGAAATAAAAGTCGCATACCTCTCCCTGGTGAGTATGTTGATAGATTCTGATTGTAATACTAAAGTTGGCTTAATGCAAGATTAAGTCTTTTTTAAACCGCATCAACGCTGTCAATGCCTTTTTGTGGAACGAATAATCCACAGCCAAGTAGGCGATGCTCTCCAATACCTTGTTCTTGTAACATAACGGATTCTACCTTGCGCAGATCGGCCACCATTAAAGAGCGGGTATGAATGATGCCATCAGGTGTTTGAATTTTTTTCTCTAAACCAGCCATCATCTTTTTAGGGTGAATACCCAGTGCTTTTAATTGATCAAAGGAGACTTTTAAAAATTCATTTTCATCTAGTTGTGAATCACAAGCCACATATTTGGCAAATACGATTTGCATGTCACTCATAAGCTTTGGCTCTAATGCTTTTACGATTTTGACTTGATATTCGCCCAGATCGAGCGTTTTTCCTGCCAATGACTGAATATCATCCAGTTTGTCTTTAGGGATACGTATGCTTAGTTTTGAGCGTTTAGAGGGGTAATAAAAGCCAGATTCGTGGTCTTGCTCCCAGCCATTGCCATCAGCCACACTAATATCATGAATGCCCGCGTTTACTTCGGCCAACCAGGGGAACTCACCAAGCAATGCTTGTGAAAGTAAATAAGCATGATCAATGGGCAGTACTTTGGAATGAATATTAAACACAGCATCTTGCACATCATCAGGAAGCGTAAAATGTTCTTCTTTAATATCTTCTTGCCAAAACATGAGGATTACGAGCCTAAATTTATAATAGCGCTAATTATAAACGCATTAAACACATTAAAACCCAATACAAGTAATGGATAAATTACAGCAGAAAATTAATTATCAATTTAAGGATATTGCTTTACTAAAGTTAGCACTCACGCATCGCTCTATGGGTAAGAACAATAACGAGCGTTTAGAATTTTTAGGTGATAGTATTTTAGGCTTAGTAATTTCGCGTGAGCTTTACAAGCGCTTTGATCATGTTGCTGAAGGTAAGTTATCTCGTTTACGATCTCACTTAGTTAGAGGGCAAACATTGGCGCAGCTCGCTAGAGAACTTGAATTATCTGATATACTTATTTTAGGTCCTGGTGAATTAAAAAGCGGTGGCTTTAGGCGTGAATCAATACAAGCAGACGCAGTTGAGGCTATTTTTGGCGCAGTACTTCTAGATTCTGGATTTGAAACAATTAATACAGTTATTTTAGATTTATACTGTGACTTGTTAGATGGCATTAACCCGAACGATTCTCTTAAAGACCCTAAGACCCAACTACAAGAGTACTTACAAAAGCGTGGCAATATACTACCAAAATACGAACTGGTTAAAACCGTGGGTAAGGATCATAACGCTGTGTTTACTGTGAACTGCTCTTTGCAAGATCAAGCTATACAGGTTGAGCAAGCCGCTAAAAGTATTAAAAGAGCAGAGCAGTTATGTGCTCAAATTTTATTAGATAAATTAACAAACTTATGAATTTTCAATCAGGATTTATTGCAGTCATCGGACGCCCCAATGTGGGCAAGTCAACACTCGTTAACGAGTTGATTGGGCAAAAGCTATCAATCACTTCGCATCGCCCTCAAACTACACGTCATCGTATTCATGCGATTGATACGCGTGATAATTATCAAATGGTATTTGTGGATACACCAGGTATTCATATGGGCAATAAGAAGGCCATTAACTCTTATATGAATCGAGCAGCTAGCTCAAGTATTAAAGACGTAGATATGATACTTTGGTTGGTTGAAACGGGTAAATGGACCAAAGAAGATTCACGAGTACTAGAGCATGTGTCCCAAGTTGAGGTGCCAGTTATATTATGCATTAATAAAATTGATAAATTAAAGACAGCGCAAGAAGTACTACCATTCTTGGAAAAAATAGGTCAAAAATATCAGCCGACGGATATGTTTCCGCTCTCAGCATTTAAAAAAAATGATACCGAGGCACTTAGAGAGCTAATTCTCAAGTACTTGCCAGAGCAAGAAATGATTTTTGATCCTGATTTTATTACTGATCGTTCTGAGAAATTTATTGTGGCTGAGTTCATTCGTGAGAAGCTAATGCGTCATTTAGAAGATGAGCTACCCTATGATATAACCGTTGAGATTGAGCAATATGAGCTAGACGGGAAAATGCAAAGAATTTCAGCCAGGATATTGGTTGATAAAGCTTCGCAAAAAAATATTGTGATTGGCAATAAAGGTGAGATGCTTAAAATAATTGGAACAGAAGCCCGTAAAAGTATTGAAGGGTTCTTGGATAGAAAAGTCTTTCTTAAGTTGTGGGTTAAGGTTTCAACCGGTTGGTCGGATGATAAGCGAGCACTTGCTTCGCTAGGCTATGACTAAGGTAGACCTTGCATCGGCTTTTTTGATTCATCGAAGACCTTATAGAGACAACTCATTATTATTAGATTTCTTAACCCTAGATCACGGCAAGATCCGCCTAATTGGCAGGGGGGTTCGACAAGCCAAAGCCAATATCCAAATGTTTCAACATTTGCGTATCTCTTATGCAGGCAAGGGCGAGCTTAAAACCCTTAGTCATTGGGAGGTAGATGATGTGCCCAGACGAATCAAAGGTGAAAGACTTATTTTGTGCATGTATGTGAATGAGCTGATTACACGACTGATTCATGAGCACGATCCCCATCCTCAAATTTTTGAATTGTATCAACAGTTTGTGACTCAAATGAATGATTTAGACCAGTCCCATCAGTATTGGTTACTAAGGATTTTTGAAAACAAGCTCTTATCAGAGTTAGGTTATGGGTTGGATTATGCAGCTGATGTCGATGGTGATTTAATTCAAACAAATAAAAATTATAGCTATCAGCCTCAGCTTGGTTTTTCTCAGCAAGCCGATGGTAAAATATCGGGAAATTTATTAAATTTATTATTATCTGAGCGCTTAGATGGGGTGCCTAATGAGCAACAATTAAAAGTCTGTCGTAATTTAAATCGACAGCGTTTAAATGTGTTGTTAGGTAATAAACCTTTAAAAAGTCGAGAGTTATTTTTTACTAAAAATTGAGTTAATTTATGAGTATTTTTTTAGGCGTTAATATTGATCATATCGCCACTATTAGAGAGGCCAGAGGCACAAACTATCCTTCACCCATTGAAGGGGCTTTACTGTGTGAAAAATCCGGTGCTGATAGTATCACTTTGCATTTACGTGAAGATAGGCGACACATTCAAGATAGTGATGTTGAGATTTTGCGTGATCAATTAACAACCAAGATGAATCTTGAGATGGCTGCTACAGATGAGATGGTGGCGATTGCTGCAAGAATCAAACCTCAAGATTGTTGCCTTGTGCCTGAAAAACGAGAAGAACTCACCACCGAAGGCGGGTTAGATGTCGCTGGACAAATTTCAAGAATGACAGATGTTTGTTCACAATTAGCTGAATCAAAAGTCATTGTCTCACTTTTTATTGATGCACAAAAACACCAAATTGATGCCGCTAAAGAATGTGGTGCACCTGTAATTGAACTCCATACCGGCCATTATGCCGATACTGTGGGTGATGAGCAAATAGCTGAATTTGAGCGCATTAAAGCCATGGCAACTTATGCGCACTCGATTGGATTGCAAGTTAATGCAGGGCATGGGCTAACCATGGAAAATACAATAGCAATCGCCCAACTGCCTGAAATTGTAGAGCTTAATATTGGTCATTCCATTATTGCCAGAGCGGTATTTATTGGCCTTGCAGCGGCAACACAAGAGATGAAAGATTTAATGCTAGGTGCTAGGTTATGATCTACGGCGTGGGTACAGATATTATTAATATTGAGCGTGTTGAACACATACTTACTAAAAACAAAGAAGGTTTTGTTAGAAGGGTTTTATCTGAACATGAGCAGTTATTATTTGCCAACAAAGGTGATAGCGCCTCATATTGTGCAAAGCGTTTTGCTGCAAAAGAAGCTTTTGCTAAAGCGCTTGGAACAGGTATTGGCAAGATTGTTAGCTTTCAAGACTTAACAGTGCGTAACAATGACAGTGGTAAGCCGTATTTTATTCCTAGTGAGAAATTACGCTTATACTTAGTGAATAAAAATATTAAACATGCACACTTAAGCTTGTCTGATGAAAAATTTAATGCAGTTGCTTTCGTGGTGTTGGAGTTAGGTACTGATCAACAGGAAGATTCAGCGGAGTACGGCACAACTTTTTAGGTATTTCTTGGTGCGTTAATTGATGTATTCACCATAACCAGCTTTATAGGCCTGAGCTTTGGTGCCTTTGCAGCCAAATTTTTGAGCAGTTTTGTATCCAGAGACAGCCAGTGGGTTTCTTTCTAAGACTGGCACTGGCGTTTTGTGCATATCAAAACGTTTAAGGCCTTTATTCATCTTTTCAACGCCTGTACGACTTAGTCCTGCACAATTCTCATTGTAGAATTTAACCGCACCAACCACAACCAACATTTCATTAGGTGTGATCGCTTGCACGTTTAATGTGATGATTAAAAAAGGTATCGTTAATAATTTTTTCATGGTCAGTATTATACCTTAATCTATATTATAAGTCAATAATATAGATTTGATGCAAGACTAACTGCTGTAATGACAAAGGTAGTTAACACTGACATCATCTTCTAATTTGTATACTTTAGTAAAAGGATTATAGGTCATGCCGATCATACCTTTTAAGGATAATTCAGAATCCCTAGCCCAT
>CAJVCM010000071.1 GCA_910595815.1 Candidatus Thioglobus plumae
GCTTGTTTTGTTTGTCATGGGAAAAATGGTGATGCGCTGGTCGATTTAAACATCCCCATCCTAGCCAACCAACAGCCTCAATATTTAATTTCAACAATGAAAGAATTCAAAAACAGAGGTCGCGCTAACGATGATGAAAGAGTTATGCGTCGAATTGTTGACACCATGAGTGACGAAGAGATTGAAGCAGTTGCTTATTATTCAAGTTACCTAGTGCCGACGCTAGAAGGAAAAAAATAATGAAAAAAATAACGTCAATCCTGTTCTTTATTGTATTTAGCACTACAACACTCAGCTCTCTTTATGCGGCATCAGTTGGTGTTAACCAAGATGTGGCTGGCCTAGATACTACGCCAACTATAGACCGCCCTTTTGCACCTTCTTTATTGCGCACTAAAAATCATCATAAAGCCACATTGGATAGTTTTGAGAATCCCGAGGTTTGTGCTGGCTGTCATCCAAAACAATATGAAGGCTGGCGCGGATCTATGCATTCAAATGCCTGGAATGATCCAATCTTTTTAGCGGAGTTTAAAAAAGGCTTAAAAGCCACAGATGGAAAAATATTTAAATACTGTGCAGGTTGTCACTCTCCAATCGGAGTATTAACAGGAACAGCCAGTTGGGACAAAGAAACCAACACGTTTGATATTTCTGAAAAAGCAGCTCGAGGTGTTACTTGCGATGTCTGCCACAGTATTGCTGGCGCTGTACCGCTTGAGGACACACTCACTTCAGAGCATGGTAACGGCTCACACATTATCGATACCGAGACCCATATTAAATATGGCCCACTTAAAAACTCAGTGTCTCCTTACCACGAAACACAATATTCAGAATTACACACAAAGGCAAATCTGTGCGCCAGTTGTCATAACATCATTCATCCAGTGAATGGCACACCGGTTGAACGAACTTACGATGAATGGCGTGTATCACCCTACGCTCAAAATGAAATTGTTTGTCAAGATTGCCACATGAACTCAGTCGAGGTGGCAATCCAGATCGCTAAAACACTTAAACGTCCTGAAACCTTTGCTAACAAGCATGTTCGATTAAGCGGTAAAGCTTCAACACTAGGCACTCAAGACAGAGCAATTGTTCATTCACATGAATTTGTCGGTGGTAATGCCATTATTTCATCAATTATGGCTCCAAAGAGTCTGCGTAAGCGCAAGCATGCTGATATCGCCAAAAAACGTCTGCAAAATGCTGCAGAACTCACTGTGCACTTTGAACAAAGAGGTGATGAATTATTCAAATTGGGAGTTGATGTTTACAATGTTGGTGCAGGCCATAACTTACCTACCTCTTTGACTCAAGTTCGTCATATTTGGATTGAAGCTACAGTAACAGACAATCAAGGAAATATCTTATTTGAAACTGGTAAATTGGATAATCATCATGACCTAGATGAAGATAAAACAGTTGTATTTAAAAGCTGGACTGTCGATGAAAAAGGTGAAGAAACACATGATCCTTGGGCAATCAATCACATTGTTAGAGATACCACTATCCCGCCAAAAGGCCATAGTAAGCATGAGTTTATTTTTGCCAATAAAAACAATGTCAAACAGATTAGTGTCGATGTAAAGCTTAATTATCGCTCAGCAACTCAACACTTTACAGATTCGTTGCTAGGTCCTGACGCACCAACAATTCCGACAATCACTATGGAACATACCTCTAATACCTATGTTCAGAAAGGAAATGGATGGAGTAAACTTATGAAAAGTTTCTCGACATTAGAAGAAGAGATTGAGAATAATTAATGTCAAGCTACATTGATGAGTTTCAAGGTCGCTTTATTGGCATTATGCAGTGGGATGATTGTGACGCACTACTGCAAAAACTCATTAACCAGCCAGATGGCTGGTATTTGTATGACACACTAGTCTCAGCTCCTAATCAAATTATTGATGCCAGTGTGTTTACTGAGAACGTCAATCGTATTAAAAAAATTCTAACCGATGAACATCAAGAGCGCTACTGTGGCATTGTTTATACTAATGACTTAGAAAACCCTAGTTTTGTTAAGATCTTTCATCCTAAAAATTTAGGGAAGTCTTGCGGTAGTAGCGAGCACCCGCCGATACCACAATGGCTGTTATCAAAAACAAAACCTATTGATGTAGTTGAAAAGTTTGGCCCACCTAAAGAAAGGCAAGGCTTTATTTCTAAATTTCTTAAGTTTTAGTGGTTCTCACTAACTTGATTGATTGTGTATTTCGGAATTTCTATTACTAAATCAGTATCACTAACAATCGCCTGACAAGATAAGCGAGAATCTGGGTCTAAACCCCAAGCTTTATCAAGCAAATCATCTTCGGTTTCATCAGATTCTTCGATATCGTCAAAACCCTCTCGCACATAGATATGGCAAGTTGTACAAGCATTTGACATCTCACAAGCGTGCTCGATCTCAACATGATTAGCCAGTAGCGCATCACAAACACTAACCCCCGTTTCAACTTCAATAACAGTGCCTTCTGGGCATAACTCATGATGGGGTAGTACAATAATCTGTGGCATAAGGCTTCCTTTTAAAATTCGTCAACATTGTGGCCTTTCATGGCCTTCATAACCGTACTATTCATACGTATCTCTACAAACTTTTCACTGACTTTTTCTAGATAATCAATGGCAGTTTTAATAATTTTTTCATTGTCACTTTCGCATACTTCTTCTAATTCTGTTCTTGCTTTTAGTATCGCTTTAATCATTGATTCGTCTAGCAGACCTTTATCTTTAGCTAGGGCTGAATCAATTGCCTCTAGTGTGCGTTTGGCGTCTACTTGCATTTCATGTAACTGTCTAACCTCAATGTCGTCTTTAGCAAACAAAATAGAATCTTTGAGCATTTTTTCCATTTCAGCATCAGTCAAACCAAAAGATGGCTTAATAGTAACATCGGCCTTTACACCTGAATTTTCTTCGGTTGCACTCACTGACAACAAACCATCAGCATCGACTTGAAATTCAACACGAATGCGCGCATTGCCCGCAACCATCGGTGGAATGCCTCTAAGCTCAAATTTACCTAATGAGCGACAATCTCTCACCAATTCACGCTCACCTTGTAGCACATGAACACTCATGGCAGTTTGCCCATCTTTAAAGGTGGTAAATTCTTGTGCACGGGCAATAGGAATAGTTGTGTTACGGTGCACTACTTTTTCCACCAAACCACCCATGGTCTCCAAACCTAAAGATAAAGGCAATACGTCCAATAACAACATATCGTCTTTTGATTTATTACCTGCCAAAAGGTTCGCCTGAATTGCCGCACCTTTGGCCACGACTTCATCTGGATTAATACTGCACAAGACCGGCTTATTAAATAAATCACCGACCATTTCTCTTACTAATGGCATACGTGTCGAACCACCGACCATAATCACGTCTTTAATATCACCCATTTTCACTTCAGCATCTCTGACAGCGCGTTTGGTCAATAACAAGGTGCGCTTAATTAAAGTCGCAGATAAAGATTCGAACTTAGTCTTGGTAATACGATAAGGCGCCTCTATGCAGTCAAATTCGGCGTAATCACTTTGTGTTAGGGTTTCCTTCGCTGTACGTGCAAATTGCTTAATTTTCTGCATCTGCGTTGGTGTTAGCTTACCTAAATCTAAGGTAGTAATACAATCATCAATAATCAGCTGATCAAAGTCATCACCACCGAGTGCAGAGTCTCCGCCAGTGGCCAACACTTTAAACACACCTTTTTGAAAACTTAAAATAGAAACATCAAACGTACCACCGCCTAAATCATAAATCGCATGAATACCGGCTTCACCTGATTCTAAGCCGTAGGCAACAGCAGCTGCAGTCGGCTCGTTTAATAAACGCAGCGTATTTAAACCAGCTAAGGTTGCTGCATCTTTAGTGGCTTGACGCTGTGCATCGTTAAAATAAGCGGGAACCGTAATCACGGCGCCAAGCAAATCTCCACCCAGCGCTTGTTCAGCTCTTTCTTTAAGTGATGATAAGATGCTTGATGAGATTTCAACGGCGCTCAAATCACCCATGGCTGTATGAAACAAAACGTTGTTGCCATTTTCAACCAGTTGGTAAGGACAATTCTTAAACTTAATAACCTCTTGATAGCCCAAACCCATAAAACGCTTAACCGAAACAATGGTGTTAGTAGGATCGGTTTTTGCATATGGGCAGGCGTCACAACCCACGGTGAGTTTGTTATCTTTTCCGCAATGAACAACCGAAGGAAGGATCGCTTCATTATTCTCGTCAGTTAAGACGGTACTAATACCACTCATAACTGAAGCTACTAATGAATTAGTCGTGCCTAAATCAATACCAATTGCCAGTTTATGCTGGTGTGGTGCGCTTGATTGACCGGGCTCTGATATTTGTAATAATGCCATATTCTATTCTAAAGCCATTCGTCCATCAGTTGATTGGCTTGTACATTTAGCTGTGTATAAAACTTCAACTCTCTTACTAAATTTTTAATTTTATCAAACTCATTAAGCTCAAATAATTGCCTAACTTGTTCTATATTTTGTGTCACTTTTTGGCTTATTTGTTCAATAAAGTCATCGAGTGCTAATTCGTCTTTATCAACCTCTAATGATTCTAATTGCTCTCTTAAAGTAATTTGATTCATTAAAAAGTCTATGTCCATTTGTGTGTCTTTCTCATCAAAGGCATTAATGTCTTGTAGCTCTAACAAGTAGGTTGCTCGCAATAAAGGAGATTTTAACGTGTCATACGCTGTATTGATGAGTGATGTATTCTGCAGGGCAATGGATTTTTCTTTATCACTTTTAGTAACAAAATTATCCGGATGAAAGATCGAAATTTGTGACTGGTAAGCTTGCTCTAATTTGGTTAAATCTATTGCAAAATCAACCTCTAAAGAGAATAACTCAAAGTAGTTTTGCATGACGGAAAAAAGCTAAACGGTAAAAGATTCGCCACAGCCACATTCGGCCTTGGCATTCGGATTGTTAAATTCAAATCCTTCGTTTAAACCTTCCTTAACAAAATCAACCTCGGTACCATCGATATAAATTAGGCTCTTAGCATCAACAATTACCTTGACACCATTGTCTTTAAAAACGGTATCGTCATCATTAATAGCATCTACGAATTCAATGTTATAACCTAAGCCAGAACAGCCGGTAGTTTGCACAGACAAACGAATACCAACACCCGAACCACGACTGGACAAAAATCCTGCCATGCGTTCAGATGCATCTTTCGTTAATGTAATTGCCATTTTATCAACCTTTAGGCTTTGCTCTTAATGTCATTAATCGCAGCTTTAATCGCATCTTCAGCCAATACTGAACAGTGAATCTTAACTGGCGGTAGTGCCAACTCTTCAGCAATGTCAGTGTTTTTGATTTGTGCAGCTTCATCTAGTGTTTTGCCTTTAACCCATTCGGTTAATAGCGAACTTGACGCAATGGCTGAGCCACAACCATAAGTTTTGAATTTTGCATCTTCAATCACGCCTTCATCATTAATTTGAATTTGTAAGCGCATTACATCACCACAAGCTGGTGCACCCACCATGCCAGTACCTACGTTTTTTGCATCTTTATCTAATACACCCACATTGCGTGGATTTTCATAATGATCGAGTACTTTTTCACCATATGCCATCTTATTTCTCCTAATAATCTCTTGTTGTCATTCTAACCCTTTATCGGCTAGATAATCCTTGTATTTTGTACAGTAATTAGTGCGCAGCCCACTCAACTTTACTCAAATCTACACCATCTTTAAACATATCCCATAATGGCGATAAATCACGTAATTTTTGCACTTTGTCGCGCACCAATACAATAGCCTTATCAATATCTTCTTCAGTCGTATAACGACCAATACTAAAACGAATAGAGCTGTGTGCTAGCTCATCATTCAAACCTAGAGCACGCAATACATACGATGGTTCAAGACTAGCTGACGTACAAGCAGAGCCAGAAGACACCGCAATAGAGTTAATTGCCATCATTAATGACTCGCCCTCTACATAGTTAAAACTAATGTTTAAGTTGCCAGCAATTCGTTGAGTAGCATGGCCATTTACTTGCACTTCTTCCATGTCTGAAAAGCCTGCTAATAAGCGCTCACGTAAGACTAAAAATCTTGCATTTTCCTCAACCATCTCTGCCTCAGCAATAGCAAAAGCCTCGCCCATACCAACAATTTGGTGCGTGGCTAATGTGCCTGAGCGCATACCACGCTCATGACCACCACCGTGCATTTGCGCTTCAAGGCGAACACGTGGCTTACGACGCACATATAAAGCACCCATACCTTTAGGGCCGTAAATCTTATGCGCTGAAAAACTCATTAAATCAACTGGTAGCGTTGATAAATCAATCGCCACCTTACCGGCAGATTGCGCCGCATCAACGTGGAAAAATACTTTACGCTCACGACAAATATTGCCAATGGCTTCAATGTCTTGAATGACGCCAATTTCGTTATTCACGTGCATGACAGATACTAACAATGTTTGATCAGTAATCGCAGCTTTTAAAACTTCTAAATCTAACAAGCCATCTGCCATTGGGTCTAAGTAGGTTACTTCATAACCTTCTCTTTCTAACTGACGACAAGTATCTAATACCGCTTTATGTTCAGTTTTAAGGGTAATAATATGATTGCCTTTTTTCTTATAAAAATGGGCAATACCTTTAATTGCTAAGTTGTCTGATTCGGTAGCGCCTGAAGTCCAAACGATTTCTCTTGGATCTGCACCCACTAAGCTAGCCACTTGTTTTCTGGCATTTTTCACTGCGGTATCCGCCTGCCAACCGTAATAATGAGAATTCGAAGCTGGATTGCCAAAATCGCCATCCATGGTTAAGTATTTAATCATCATCGAAGCCACACGCTTATCCACCGGCGTAGTTGCTGAATAATCCATATAAGTAGGTACTGACATATTCTTTATAGTCCTTTGTTTAATTGGTGATCATCGATCACTTGTTGTAAATTCTTACTGCTTAAAAATGTTCTAATTTGGTCACTTACTTCACACCAAAGTTGGTGAGAAATACACTGTTTTCCACTATGACAAGTGCTCATACCTTTACAACGACGAAGATCGATATTCTCATCAACCGCTTCAATAATTTGCGTCAAAGTAATGTCTACGGCTGCCGTGTCTAACAAATAACCACCACCAGGTCCGCGCACACTTTTAACCAATGCTGCTTTTCTAAGTTTGGCGAATAATTGCTCAAGATAAGACAATGAGATGTTTTGTCTTTGCGAGATGATATCAAGTGTAATAGGCTTGCCAGTGCTATTAGACGCCAAATCTAACATGGCTGTGACAGCATAACGACCCTTTGTTGTTAATTGCATACTAATTTTTGATTTTTTAACAGGACATTATTATATACTTAACCAACTGTTTTAGTCAAGTAAAAAA
>CAJVCM010000072.1 GCA_910595815.1 Candidatus Thioglobus plumae
CTTTGACGGCATGAATCACCACAGGTAAGTCGTATTTTTCTGCTATTTCTAATTGTGATACAAAAAAGTTTAATTGAGTTTCTTTATCAACCTTCTTAATATAATCTAGCCCGCATTCACCAATGGCTATCGGATTATTGCATTTAACTAAATATTCCAAATGATCTAAATCTTGCTGTGTGTGTATTTCCACTAACCAAGGATGAATACCTAATGAAAAATATGGGTACATTTGTACGTCAATCCAGTTTTGTTTACCAATACTAGGTACAATCGCTACTGCATTTTCAGCAATTGCATTCATGTCGTCAAAATCTAAATGTGCATGTGAATTAATCATATTTTTAAATCTTATCATAAACTTCATTGAAAGCACATGTTTGAGATTAAGTTTTTATTGTTAAAATTACGCTATAAGCTTCCAATCAAATTAAAAAGTGATTATAATAGTCCGATTATTCTGTACGTAAATAGTATTAACAATTATGAAAACATTTAGCGCTAAAGCACACGAAGTAAAAAGAGAATGGTTCTTAGTAGATGCCGATGGCAAAACACTAGGTCGTTTGGCAACAGAGATTGCTTCTCGTCTTCGTGGTAAGCACAAACCTGAGTACACACCACACACTGATACGGGTGATTACATCGTTATTGTTAATGCTGAAAAGGTTAAAGTAACAGGTAACAAATTTGATGACAAAATGTATTACCACCATACAGGTTATGTTGGTAACTTAAAGTCAATCGCATTTAAAGATTTACAAGCTAAAAAGCCTGAAGAGATTATCAACAAGGCAGTAAAAGGCATGTTGCCAAAAGGTCCATTAGGTAGAGACATGTTTAGAAAAATGAAAGTATTTGCAGGTTCGGAGCACACACATGGTGCACAACAGCCGCAAGTTTTAGATATTTAAGGTAATAGATTATTATGGCAAAGACAGAAACATTTTACGCAACAGGCAGAAGAAAAACATCAGTAGCTCGTGTTTACATGACTAAAGGTAAGGGTGTGTTCACAGTAAATAAACGTCCAATGAGTGAATATTTTGGTCGTGAAACTTCTTCAATGATTATTAACCAGCCATTAGACACGGTTGAAATGAGAGACAAGTTTGATTTTAACATCACCGTTAAAGGTGGTGGTGATACTGGTCAGGCGGGTGCTATTCGTTTAGGCGTTACCCGTGCATTGATGGAATTCAATAATGATCTTAGACCTGATTTACGCAAGGCAGGCTTTGTTACTCGTGATGCGAGAATCGTAGAGCGTAAGAAAGTTGGACGTAAGAAGGCACGTAAGAGCGAGCAGTTCTCAAAACGTTAAAAGACTTCTTATCAGATTTCAAAAAAAACTCGCTTTATGCGGGTTTTTTATTGTCTCAAATTCGATAATCGTATTGATCTAGTTTGTTGTGTCTAATGATAGCTTGTACAGTTTCAACGTAATCATAACCGATTTGTGCATAATTTTCTAGACCTTCGGCCAATCCTGTTCCAGTGATCGGTTGTTGGGTATCGCGCTTATGTTTTCTGATTTTTCTAAGGATATCATAAGCAGAATTTCGGTTAATAGACAAAAGGTAATATTCAATCCCTTTAGACAGTGAAGAAAATTTCACTATCTCGTGGGTAGAGCCTTTGTCACGTCTGAGTGGCACAACACCACAACCCTTTTTAAAACACCAAAGTCCGAAAAAATTATGATAATACTTGGCAAATCGAGACCGCCCCCAGTTTGATTCATAAGCAGCCTGTGCTAATATTAACGATGCAGGCACTATATCAACAGCATCAAGTAATTCTGCATTAGTAGCCTGAGTGTTGAGTCGATAATATTTTTTTAGCGCTGATAATGTAGATGCATCAAGTCGACCACTCTTAATGTCATTTCGTAACTCAATGATTTTGGAATTTTGTCGTTGTATTTCAGGCAATAAGTAGGCAAAGAAAGTTTCTTTTCGTGTTTTAACATCTTTAATCTGGTCAAAATCAGGTGTACGAATTGAGTTCATCCACGCCTCCAGCCCCCAGAATTCATTTGCATGAATTGGACTAGAAAATACAAAGAAAATAATCAGTAGGTTTTTAAATTTCAAATCGTTCACAAGAGCCAGAAATGACCCCTATTGTAAACATGTTTTCAATAGGTGATTGAGATAAATACGACTTAATCACACGAATAACCCCTGCATGTGCAACGATTAAAGTGGATTTATGTTGTTGTTCATTTTTAATAATGGGCTCAAATATTGATAAAACTCTAGCTTGAAAATCATGCAAATATTCAGCATTCGGTGGGCGATTAGCAATAGGGTCGGCTTTAAACTGATCCACAATAGCTTGGCCAATTTCACTCGCACTTCTACCTTGCCAGTCGCCAAATCCCAGCTCTTCAAGCTCATTAAATATGTGGTAGGGTGTATTTTGCGTAGTAGATAAATGTTTGGCAAAATCAGCACAACGAATGAGAGGTGATGTGGCAATAAAGTCCCAAGTCTTATTTTGTGTAGAGTCTAACATTTGCTGCCAACCTTTATCGGTGAGTGCATCATCTTGATTGCCTCGATACAGACGACCACCTTGAGGCTCACCATGTCTCAATAGGTCAAGAATCATTCGTTAATTTGTTCTCTCGACATTAGGTGATTAACCGCTTCAGTAGGAGATACTATTCCCTGAGTAACTTGATAAACTTGCTCACAAATTGGCATTTCGATTTGATTTTTTTTCGCGATTGATAAAACTAATTCTAGAGTATTAAGCCCTTCAACCGTAGCACCAACATTGTTCAAAGCCTGTTCAACACTTTGGTTATTGGCTAATTCCTTACCAAATCGACGATTTCTAGACAAATCATCTGAGCAAGTGAGCACCAAATCACCCAAACCGGATAGACCATTGAACGTCTTTTCTTTAGCACCTAAGCTTTTTCCAAAACGGATCATTTCAGCTAGGCCGCGGGTGATAAGGGCGGCTTGCGTGTTAGCGCCATAACCCAAACCAGATGCAATACCAGCAGCAATGGCAAGAATATTTTTAACCGAGCCACCTACTTCTACACCAATGATATCTTCATTAGTGTATGCCCTTAATGTCTTAGTGTGCAAGGCTTTAGCCCAATAATCTCGAGTGTTTTTATCTGTTGAGGCAACCGTTAATGCGGTAGGTTTGTAGCTAGCAACCTCAAAGGCAAAACTAGGGCCAGAAATCACACAGCTTGGATGACTGCCTAGGATATCTTCAAAGCTTTCATGTAAGAATCCTTTCTGGTGGGTATCAAATCCTTTAGTTACCCAGGCTATAGGTTGTTCTGACGTTAGGAATGGTTTAATACTTTCAAGTGTTGTGGCAAAGCCATTACTTGGTACCGCAATGAGAATACTTTGAGACTGTTGGATTAATGACAGATCAAAAGTTAATTCGACATTATCAGCATAATTAACTGATAGAGCAGGGTGTCTCGGTTTAAGAGTTTCGACCTCTGTTTCTGCATAAGTATGCAAATAGATTGTATCAAAATTATCTGATAGTGCGATAGACAGTGCACTACCCCAGGCGCCAGCCCCAATAATAGATAGGTTAGCCATTTAGAATGTCGTCCAATCGACCAGATTGTTCTGCCGCTGACAGATCATCAAATCCACCCACATGCGTGCCATTGATAAAGATTTGAGGTACGGTATTTCTGCCCGTTTTTTCCATCACTTCATCCCAGTCATTCTGGCTTTTTATGTGTCTTTTTTGATAAGGAATATGGTGTTTATCTAGTAATTGATAAGCTCTTTGACAAAATGGACAAGAATCAGAACAATAGATAATATTTTTTTTCATTTTATAAAATGGCCTTTATTTTTTAATTGGTAAATTAGCTTTCTGCCATGCAAGCATACCACCTTTAAGGTTATAAACTTGCTCAAAATTATTACGAGTCAATAAGCCAGCAATATGTGACGAACGAGAACCGCTACGACAATACACTAAGATCTTTTTGCTACTGTCTAAACTATCTAATTGGTTCTTAACTTGAGACAAAGGAATGTGAGTATCTTTGGCAATAAAGCCTGATTTTCTTTCTTTATCTTCGCGCACATCTAAGATAACCAAGTTCTTTTCGTCCATTAAAGTGATAGCGCCGTTTGGATCTACATCCTCATATTTTTTGAGTTTGTCAGCAACAATATTGCCAATAAAGAGTGCGATTAAAACCACCAAAGTGATGGTTGTAAAAATTTGATCGTCGTTTAGTAAGAATTCTAATATTTCCATAGTCGTTATCAGTTTTAATTTTTCCCTTTTAAAAAGTTATCCAGCATCTCATGACCTTCTTCAGTCAAGATAGATTCTGGGTGAAATTGCACACCTTCAATTGCAAGCTCTTTGTGTCTAATACCCATAATTTCATCAATATTACCTTGATCATCTTTAGTCCAAGAAGTGATATCAAAACAATCAGGCAGGCTAGACTGTTCAGCAACTAATGAATGATAGCGTGTGGCATTTAGAGGATTTTTTAAATCCGTAAACACACCTTGGCTGTTGTGATGTACTGGTGATATCTTGCCATGCATGATCTTTTTAGCGCCAACCACGTTACCACCAAAGGCTTGCACCATTGCTTGAAAGCCTAAGCAAACACCCAGCATCGGCACCTTGCCAGAAAAGTGTTTAATGGCTTCAATAGAAATCCCTGCTTCATTCGGCGTACAAGGGCCTGGGGAAATCACTAAAAACTCAGGGTTGAGTTTTTCAATTTCGTCAATCGTAATTTCGTCATTACGATGCACTTCAACCACTTGACCTAGCTCGCCAAAATACTGCACTAGGTTGTAAGTAAACGAATCGTAATTGTCAATCATTAAAAGCATAGTGTCTGCTATTTTACAATTATTTAACTGCTAAGAAAGAAGCAAAGTTAAGACATTGAAAATGACACAAACTTTGTTTAAATCCTGCCGTTTCGAATCGGTCAAAGTGCGTTTGTTGATTGTCAGTAATCAGTACATTTTCTATTGATTGGCGCTTAGCAGCAATCTCTAGCTCACTATAGCCATTGGCACGCTTAAAGTCCAAGTGTAGTTCGGTAATTTTCACTTGTTGTTTCGGATCATCAAAATGAATTTTTTCTGAAACGACCAACACGCCACCAGGATTTAAACCTTGATAAATTTTATTAATCAAAGCCTGTCTTTGTTTAACTGGAATAAATTGCAAGGTTAGGTTTAATACAACGATAGATGAATTTTCACAACTTATATCGTTAATATCACTACATATAACCTCAAAGTTTGTTATTTTACCATCAAGATTGTTTTTACACTTTTTCACCATCTCAATCGAATTATCCACAGCGATGATTCGATTATGTTGATGCGGGTTGTTTAAAGCTAACGCTAAAGCAGTAGTGCCGGTAGATGCACCTAAGTCGTAATAATAACTATTGTCTTGGCCGTAAGTTTTAACAATAAGCCCTATCATTTCAATCATGCTTTGATAGCCTGGGACTGAGCGTCTAACCATATCGTCGAACACATCAACCACTTGCTTGTCAAAAGTGAAATCAACTAAATCGATTTTCCCCGAGAACAGTTCATCACGCATACAAACACTCCAGAAAAAATTCACTGACTAAAAGCTTAGTAGTGCCAATGGTAAAGGTCGATCTTCTACCCCAAGTGCTGTCAGTATGCGTAATTTGCAATTGACCACGCTTAATGTCAGGATCGTTAAACAAAATCTCACCGAGTGGTTTGGATCCAATTTTCAATATGGCTTGCGTATCGCCAGTAACTGGTATGACTGAGCGTGCAAATACAACCACTTGATGATTGCCCAGCAATTGCACCTCTCTAATGACTGATTGCCCTTCAAAGTCTAACATCTCATTTTCATTATTATGTGGTGTTGTTTGCATCTGTGAGAGTACATTGACTGAAAAATCGTCAAATTTTTGCTTGAGCTTGGCAGTTAACGATTGTTCGTCATCAAGCCAGCCCAGTACAGACTCAGGTACATTGCTAGTATTTGTTAAATTTTCCCAAGTTAAATCTTGCGTGTTAATCATAGTTTGAGTATTTTACGCGAATCAATTATCTCAAGTATTGGCGTATTGAGTTTTGTCAGCAGTGATCCAGCGCATAATCAATGCATATTGCTTACCTTTATCAAGTTGTAAGAATTGCTCTGAATAAAAACGCACTTGTTTGAGTAAGTAGCCATCACGCACAATATTGGCAATTTTCATATCAGCAATACCGGTTTGTTGCGTACCCAAAATCTCGCCTGGGCCACGTAGCTCTAAGTCTTTATTAGCAATCAAAAAGCCATCGTTGGTTTGTCTTAGA
Organism: Candidatus Thioglobus plumae; assembly: GCA_910595815.1. Taxonomy (GTDB): domain Bacteria; phylum Pseudomonadota; class Gammaproteobacteria; order PS1; family Pseudothioglobaceae; genus Thioglobus_C; species Thioglobus_C plumae. The sequence goes on from CAJVCM010000072.1 coordinate 6,342, forward strand.
ATATCGATCCGTTCTGTGGCATTGGCACTTAGTGGCGATTGATACATTAAGATACAGATACTCGCATCAGCACCACGACCAACGCGACCACGTAGTTGGTGTAGTTGTGCCAAACCCAATCGTTCCGAATTTTCAATCACCATTAGCGAAGCATTAGGTACATTAACACCTACCTCAATCACAGTGGTGGCTACTAGTACATTAATCTCCCCATTGGCAAATTGATGCATAATTTTAGATTTTTCGTCTTTATTCATTCTGCCATGAATGAGTACAATTGATAATCCTGGTAAATTTTCTTGTAAGTGTTGGTGTGTCTTAGTAGCAGACTCTGCACGCAATACTTCTGATTCCTCAATAAGTGTACATACCCAATACACTTGATTACTATCCCTACACACTTGTTTTATTTTTTGCACTACTTCGTCTTTACGTTCACTGCTAAGGGCAATGGTTTTGATTGGCGTTCTGCCTGGTGGTAATTCGTCAATAATTGAGGTGTCAAGGTCAGCATAAGCGCTCATGGTTAATGAGCGAGGAATAGGAGTGGCGGTCATGACTAATTGGTGTGGTGTGTTGTGTGCTTTTTGCACCAAGGATAAACGTTGGTGTACGCCAAATTTATGCTGCTCATCAATCACCACCAAGCCCAATTTATTAAACTTGACAGCCTCCTGAAATAGAGCATGTGTGCCAATGATCACCTGTGCTTTGCCAGATTGGATGACGTCTAATTGTTCAGCGCGCTCAGTTGTATTTTGTGAACCGGTTAAAAAGGCAACTTCGACGCCTAAAGGTTCAAGGTAATTTGAAAAACCATGTAAATGTTGGTTGGCAAGAATTTCAGTAGGCGCCATAATGGCTGTTTGAAAACCATTTTCAATCGCTTGCAAACAGGCAAAAACCGCGACAATGGTTTTTCCAGAGCCAACATCACCTTGTAACAACCTAAGCATTGGATGATTTAAAGCTAAATCAGTATTAATTTCATCAATACTTCTTTGTTGTGCGTTGGTGAGTTGAAAGCCAAGATTTTCGGATAATCGATTAGATAAGATATTGGAAATTTTAAAAATATTGGAAATTTTACTTTTGCGTTCGTTTTTGAGTTTGAGTAGACTGAGTTGATGTGCACAAAGCTCTTCAATAATGAGCCTTTGCTGTGAAATATGCTTAAATTCAGCAATTTGTTCGAGGTTTTCCCCTTCTTTGGGGTGATGCAACGTTTCCAGCGCTTGTTTGAGTGTCGGCATTGAGTTTTTTGCCAAATTTTCAAAATTATCAATAAGTGAGGAATTTTTTAAAGTTTCCAGTGAAATATTGATCCATTTTTTGAGTTGCGCCTGGTGAAGATTGCCCGTTAACGGGTAAACAGGACTTAATGTCGTTTCTAAAAGATTTGCTTGGCCTTTTGAAATTAATCGATACTCCGGGTGATGCATTTCCAAACCTTCTCGCCCAATCTTAATTTCGCCGAAGCATTGGACGATATCGCCTCGCACGAATTGTTGTTTGTGATACTGATTAAAATGGAAAAATCGTAAAAGTAAGCTGCGATTATTTTCGTCAGATAAATAACATAACAGTTGTCGTTGTCTTGTTGCGACTTCTTCAATACGATCAATCGTGAGCTGTACCAATATCTCAGAACCAACCTGCGCGTCATCTAGCGAGGTAAATTTGGTTTTGTTTTGATAGCGATGCGGCAAGTGAAACAGTAAATGCTCTAAGTTGTAAATGCCAATATTGTTGAGTTTATCTTGAGCTTTTGGGCCTAATCCGTTGAGCGAAATTATTGGATCAGATAAATTGTGCATCAGGATAGTCTTTCTTTAGGAGTATTAAAAGCTGTAACTGTCTTCCTTAACCACCATTACTCCGTCCATCTCTACTTGCGCGCCTTTAGGTAGCTCGTTAAT
>CAJVCM010000073.1 GCA_910595815.1 Candidatus Thioglobus plumae
AAGTCTGCTGTATCAATCACACCTTTGATAAAGCGTAAGTACATTGGCATTAGATTTTCGTTGTCCTCCATGATGAATACACGCTTAGCATAAAGTTTAATACCGCCTTTGCGCTTAGGCTCCCACATGTCAAAAGGTGCTTTAGATGGGATAAATAATAGCGAGGTATAGTCTAGGTTGCCTTCCACTCGATTGTGAAGTTGTGTGAGTGGTGCTTCAAAATCATAAGTGAGTGATTTGTAAAACTCATCGTAATCTTCTTGTTTAAGATCACGCTTATCTTGAGTCCAAAATGCATTGGCTTTGTTAACCATTTCGAATTCAATCTCATCCGACTCTTCTTCAGAGGCCTTGACCATCATAATTGGCACTGTGATGTGATCAGAGTACTTAGAGATAATATTACGCAGGCGATTATCTTCCAAGAATTCCTTTTCATCATCCTTAATATGTAGTGTGACTGAGGTGCCAAAATCTTCAACTATCGTTGTTTCTAATGAATATTCACCTTCGCCTTTAGATGTCCAAACTGTACCATTATCTTTATCATCTCCTGCTTTTCTGGTGGTTAATACCACTTCATCAGCCACAATAAATGCGGCATAGAAGCCCACACCAAATTGACCAATTAGGTTGGAGTCTTCAGCTTGTTTTTCATCTAGACTTTGTAAGAATTTTTTAGTACCTGAATTGGCAATGGTGCCAATGTTTGCCATGACCTCGTCTTGTGTCATGCCAATGCCATTATCACCAATAGTGATAGTGCCTGCATCTTTGTCAACCTGTACATGAATCTGTAACTCTTCTTTGCCCTCAACTAAGGCGTCATTTGAAAGCGACTCAAACTTGAGCTTATCAACCGCATCAGAGGCATTTGACACGAGCTCTCTAAGGAAGATCTCTTTGTTAGAATACAAAGAATGGATCATTAAATGTAGGAGTTGAGAGACCTCGGTTTGAAAAGCATGTGTTTGTTTTGTCGCCATTTGTTTATTCCTGTTTTGTGCGTAAAATACATTGATATGGGCAAAGTTATAGAATTCAAGTGAAAACACAAATTACACAATTTGTATTGTATTTGCGTGTTGAACGTCACTATGCGCTTAACACCCAACAAGCCTATCAGCGCGACTTGCAACAACTGTTGAATTTTGCAAATCAGCAGGGGGTTAATAGCTGGATTGATTTAACCGGCGAGCACCTGAATTTACTGGTGATGAAAATGCGCCACGCCAATAGTAGTGGCCGCACCATTCGCCGTCATCTATCTTCTATTCGTGGGTTTTTGAGTTACCTTGTCAATCAAGGTTATTTATCAAGTAATTGTGCACTGGGCTTGCAACCGCCAAAGATCAATCAAAACCTACCAAAAACATTGGATTATGGTCAATTAATACAGCTCTTAAAGCCCAGATCTAAGTCAAATTCAGAATTGCGAGATGTGGCTATAGTTGAAGTTATTTATTCTTGTGGACTCAGAGTGTCAGAGCTGACCACACTTGATGTTAGCTCGGTGGATATTGCCCAAGGATTTTTAAGTGTGATGGGCAAGGGTGGCAAGATGCGTCATACTCCATTAGGCGAGTCCGCTCAAAAATCGATTACTAATTATTTACAAAAAACAGGCGTTACTCAAGGCGCCTTATTTTTAAACAATCGACAAGTTAGGATCAGTGTGAGAGCCGTACAAGAAATGGTGAAAAAACGCGCACTTGAAGTCGGTATTAAAATTAATGTGCATCCGCATATGTTGCGCCATGCTGCGGCAACGCACTTTTTACAGTCAAGCCATGACCTAAGATCGGTGCAAGAATTTTTGGGCCACGAGAGCATTAAGTCAACTCAGGTGTACACACATCTTGATTTTTTAGAATTATCCAAAGTGTATGATCAGTGCCATCCACGAGCAAAGAAAACAACATGAGTTTTAGATCTAGATTAGCAACGCAGTATTTAGAAGCAGGTGGGGTGATTAGCCATCCAACCGATACCATTCAAGGCTTGGCATGTTTACCAAGGTTTGAGTCATCAATTGAGCGAATCATACAGCTTAAACGCCGTTCAACTTCTAAAGGATTAATACTGTTGGCCAGTGATGTGCGTTACTTTGCCGATTATGTGGCTGATCCCTTGCAACTTATTCAGATTACAATTGATCAAGAGCCAACCACTTATTTATTAAAAGCCAGTCAATACGCTTCGCCGTTACTAACCGGTGGATTTGATACAGTGGCGATACGATTAACAGACAATCCTTTAGTATCAGAATTATGCCAAAAAACCCGTAGCGCCTTAGTTTCTACTAGCGCCAACACTAGCGGTAAAAATACTGCGATTAACGCATTAAATTTGGCTGTATTTTTTAAGCAAGAATTAGACTTTATTATTACACCACGAAACTATAATAGCCAACCATCAAGAATAATTAATTTACAAACTGGGGAGCGTCTTAGATGATTGATCAAGTTAAAGCCTACTTATTAAGCCTGCAACAAGATATTTGTGATCAGCTAGAGCAGGTAGATGG
>CAJVCM010000074.1 GCA_910595815.1 Candidatus Thioglobus plumae
TTATTGGATCAGATAAATTGTGCATCAGGATAGTCTTTCTTTAGGAGTATTAAAAGCTGTAACTGTCTTCCTTAACCACCATTACTCCGTCCATCTCTACTTGCGCGCCTTTAGGTAGCTCGTTAATACCAACCGCTGCACGTGCAGGATAAGGCTCGTCAAAATATTGAGCCATGATCTCATTAACTACCGGGAAGTTGTTTAAATCAGTTAAGTAAATATTGAGTTTAACAATCTCATTGAGGCTGCCACCAGATTCTTTACAAACTGCAGTTAAGTTCTTAAAGACTTGGTTAATTTGCTCACTAATACCACCTTCAATCATTTCCATGGTCTCCGGCACCAAAGGAATTTGTCCAGATAAGTAAACCGTTGATCCTCCCGTAACATGTACAGCTTGAGAGTAAGTGCCAATGGCTTGTGGTGCTTTGTCAGTTGAGATAATGTGTTTTTGCATAATGTTTATTTTAAAGAGTTAATCATAAAATAATTATACGAAATATTTTGTTGATATGCAGATAAAAATTCTATGACTATTTTTTAATAAATATCAGACCATTAACGAGGTGGCATCGCTGTCAAATCAGTTTTAGATAAATCAAGATGAGCAACTATATTGCGATAATCCACCAATATCAAAGAGTTCAGACGGTTTTAATCTGTAGTATTTCTCTTCCACGTCCTTAGGCTGCTCTGCATAAGGTTGTGTGATGACATCTTGCAGTTCCCGAACTAGAGTGTAATTTCCCTCAGACGCCTGTTGATATGCAGGTGCAACAAACCATTCTCGCAAACTGTATTTTGGGTTTACGAGCTTCATTTGCTTAGAAAGCTGATCTCTAGATAATGGTGTAGTGTCTTTATTATCAGAACAAGCATTGAGCCTCTTCCAATTTAAAAACCATTCAGACCAATGTGTATTTACCTCTTCCGATGCTGGTTTATAGAAACTATTTTTGAGTGTTTCGATATTATTAGGCACGGTTGAAAGCTCACGAAAAAACAAGGTGTAATCAACCGGCGTTTGCTCCATAAGCGCGATTAAATCATTCAGTAGTGTTGCATTAAAAATGGTAAGCCCTAGTTTGCTACACCACATTTTCTGCATTTTTTTCTGCATTACGGTTGAAAATTCGTTGAATATATCAACCAACTGACTTGAAAGTGCTTGATCAGACTCTAACAACGGCAATAAAGCGTTACAAAACATTTTGAAATTTTGTTCTGCAGCTTTGGGCTGATTCAAAAAAGCAAAGTGATCTCCGCCAGCCGACCAAGGTTGATATTGTGAATTAAACTCGTCACAAAATCCGAACGGGCCGTAGTCAAGGGTAAATCCACCGGCCGCACAATTGTCACTATTAAAGTTACCCTGACAATAGCCAACACGAATCCAGTTGGCTACAAGTGAAGTGAGTCGATCGCGAAATGCTTGTGCAAGTGCAATCACTTTTTCAGCGTTAGTTAGTTTCTGGTCAATGACATCAGCGTATTCTCGATCAATTAGATGAAATACAATCATCTCAAGCTCTTTCATAGCTTTTGGGTGCTCTTGTTTGCGGGCGCGACGACCAAACAATTCGAGCTGACCAACGCGGATAAATGACGGCGCAACACGTGTTGAGATGGCGACTGCCTCTGTTGCAAGCATATCAGGATCCATCGAGCGCGAACCCTCAGAATACCATGGTCGATTGACTTTCTCTGTTTTCGAAACGTACAAACTTAGTGATCTTGACGTTGGAACTCCGAGTGCATGCATGTGCTCTTGAGCCAGGAACTCACGGACACTCGAACGCAAGACAGCGCGACCATCTGCACCACGGCAATAGGGCGTGCGACCTCCACCTTTTAGCTGCATCTCCCAGCGTTGGCCATTAATAACCGCCTCAAGTATAGACACTGCGCGACCATCACCATAGCCATTGCCAGTTTGGAATGGGCATTGCTGATAGTACTCGGTACCAAAGATAGAAAGTGCGTATCCAGTTGCCCAACCAGCTGTGCGCATTGGTTTGGGTACATGCGAACTATCGCCAGAGAATAGGCACATAAAGCCCTCTGATTGCGCCAGACTATCGGCAAAGCCAAGCTCATTAAAAAACTCTTTACTGTGCGTAATGTATTCTGGATTTTTAATAGGTGTTGGGTTGACCAAAGTATAGTGGCCAGTAAAAACTTGTCTTGGATCGTGATCGACACCATCTGTCTTTGCATTAGGGTCGCAATTAAGCGTATCCATGAATGAATAATCGGCCAATTTGGCAAGATCACTAAGTGTTTTAATGGTTACAGGGGCTTGCTGTGATGGATTCTTTGTCATTAGGTTATTTTATACCGGTGTATCAAAAGCTCGCCATAAACTTAATAGGGGATTTTTTTTTGGCAAAAAAAAGACTTCCGAAGAAGTCTTGATAAAGATAAATATGGTGCCCGGGGCCGGAATCGAACCGGCACGCCGGTGAAGGCGCAGGATTTTAAGTCCTGTGTGTCTACCAATTTCACCACCCGGGCATGAATTGTGTAATTATTATAGACACATAAAAAGAGGCAATTATATACTAAGCATCGGTAAAATTCGAGATTTTGTATGCGTTGGATTCTATGGGGATTGTCAAACTAATTATTCTTGCAATGGTTATTTTTCTAGGTTTTAGCTTGTTTAAAAAATTTAGAAAACCAGCCAGTCATACCGATCAACAGTCTTCTACCAATAAGATGGTGGCTTGTAGTGTTTGTAAAACGCACATTCCTGAAAATGAAGCGATTATTCACAATGGCAAAGTTTATTGCTCAAAAGAGCACATGGAGTAAGGTATGAAATTTTTATTAGATTTTTTCCCGATTGTATTATTCTTTATTGTTTATAAAACCATAGGCCTGTACGCGGCTATTTACGCCATGATTGGCGCCACCGCGTTGCAAATGTTAATTACACGTTTTCAAACCGGTAAATTTGAAAAAACACATCTAATCACTTTTGGCTTGCTAGTAGTTTTTGGCGGCATTACTCTGGCGATTAAAGATCCAGCCTTTATCATGTGGAAGGTTAGTGTTTTATATGTTGTATTCGCATTAGCGCTAATACTAAGTATGTGGATTGGTGAAAAAACTCTCTTGCAACGTATGCTTGGCAAGGAAATGCAATTACCTACAAAAGTGTGGAATCAACTTACTTGGTTTTGGGGCATTGGATTTAGTGGCATTGCCTTGGTGAATGCTTATTATGTCGATATTGCCTTGAGCACTCGAGAGCAATTATTTAGCCAATCAGAATTAGACCCTAAAATTGAACTTACGAATTTAGACTGTACTTCAACTGCAGTGGAACAATTGTGCATAGTCGCACAACAAAGTGAGGAGTCGTGGGTGAATTTCAAATTATTTGGCACCATGGGACTGACTTTTGTACTCATCATTATCACAGTAATTTTTATCTCGAAATATATTAAGGAAGAAGAATGAAACACACACCTTTATACCAAGCACACGTTGATGCCGGTGGAAAAATGGTCGATTTTGGCGGCTGGGAAATGCCACTGAATTACGGATCTCAAATTGAAGAGCATCATCAAGTGCGAAACGATGTCGGTATGTTTGATGTCTCACACATGACCACGGTTGATTTTAAAGGCGTAGAAGCTAAGAAATTTTTACAAACTTTGATTGCGAATGATGTTGATAAATTAAAGACACAAGGTAAAGCGCTATATAGCTGCATGCTTAATGAAGCTGGTGGTGTGGTGGATGATTTGATTGTTTATTATCAAGATGATGAAAATTATCGCATGGTGATTAATGCCGGTACTACAGAAAAAGACATTGCTTGGATTAATGCGCAAGCCGAGGGTTTTGATGTGTCTGTTGAGCCTAAGTTAGACTTAGCGATGATTGCTGTGCAAGGCCCGAATGCTCGTGCAAAGGTTTATGAAGCGATCCCTGGTGTTGAAGGTGTGGCTGGAGAATTAAAGCCATTTAACTCAGCAAGCCTTGGTGGACTGTTTATCGCTCGTACCGGTTACACCGGTGAAGATGGCTTTGAAATTATGCTACCCGAAAAATCGGCAGAATTCACTTGGAAGATGCTCATGGAAGTTGGGGTTAAACCTTGTGGTCTGGGAGCACGTGACACATTGAGACTAGAAGCGGGCATGAGTTTATATGGCTCTGAAATGAATGATGAGGTTTCACCGCTTGAAGCGGCACTGACTTGGACGGTTGATCTAACTGATGAAGATCGTCGTTTTGTTGGTCGTGATGCATTAGAAGCGTTAAAAGACAAAGGCGCTAACAACACTATTGTCGGTTTGGTACTGGAAGGTAAAGGTGTGATTCGTGATCATCAAAAAGTTGTGACTAATAATGGTGAAGGCGAAGTAACGTCAGGTACATTCTCCCCAACCATGGGCAAGGCCATTGCATTGGCCAGCGTACCAAAAGGCTCAGAAGGATTGTGTGAAATCGAGATGCGAAATAAGATGGTTTCCGCTAAAATAGTCAAACCACCATTTGTAAGAAATGGCAAAGTATTAGTTTAAGAAATATTACAGAGTAAGAAGGAGAAACAGTATGAGTGAAGTAAGAGACGACAGACAATACACTGAGACCCACGAGTGGATTTTAGACAACGGTGATGGTACTTATACCATGGGTATTTCTGACCATGCTCAAGCCTTATTAGGCGACATGGTTTATGTTGAGCTACCGGGCGAAGGTGATGAAGCCTCTGCTGAAGACGAGTTCTGCGTGGTTGAATCTGTCAAAGCGGCAAGTGGTGTTTACGCACCTGCCGATTTGGAAATTGTTGAAGCCAACGAAGCGCTAGATGATGAGCCAGAGTTAGTCAACTCAAGTTGTTATGATAATGGCTGGCTGGTTAAGTTTAAATCTGATGGCATTGACGGCCTGATGGATGCAGCGACTTACGCTGAAACACTAGACTAGCGCATTTCCATTGATTAACTCATTGGTTGCCTATAAAGGCAAAGCGGCACGTATTGCCGGGCAAAATACTCACAAATTCGAATTAGAATTTGCAGATGGATCAACCCGCAATGTGCGAGAAAAAGATTTTCGCTTTATTCATCCTGAATTTACAAAAGTTAACGATAGCTGCGCACAAGCAGATATTGCCATACTAAATGATTTTCAAGAAGAAACCTTAACTCTGCAAGAAATTACAGAATGGTTGTTTGATGAATACACAGCACAAAGTGCTTGGTGTACTTGCATATTGGTTGAAGATGGGCTGTATTTTTATTGGCAAAAAGATAAAGTTTATGTACGTCCTACCGAGCAAGTTGCCAGCATTCAGGCCAAACGTGACGCTGAGGAACTAGAGGCGAAAACATTAGCACACTGTGTTGATAACATTGCCAACAACATCTTTGATGAGCAAGATTTAGCTTATATTAAAGACATTGAAAAAGTCGCACTCAATCAGTCTAAACACGCCAAAATACTTACTCATATCGGCGTAGAAAATACATCCGAAGCAGCTTATAAGTTGTTATTAAGACTCAAATATTTTGAGCAAACGTTTAACCCGTATCCTGCACGTCATGGCATTCCTAATGATGTGGATATCGATACCGAAATGACCGAAGTTGAGCGCATTGATTTAACCCATTTAAACAGTTATGCGATTGACAACGCTGATTCGAATGATGCTGACGACGCCTTTAGTGTTGATGGCGATAAAATCTGGATTCATATTGCTGATGTGTCATCTATCGTTGCGCCGGGTTCTGAACTAGATTTATACGCCCAAGAAAGAGCTTCTAACCTATATTTGCCAGATCAAATTTTGCACATGTTGCCAACTTCGATTACTAAGTTGTGCGCATTGGGTTTGAGTGAAACTTCACCCGCTCTATCGATTGGATTCGTATTGTCGGGCAAAGAAATGCAAGCCATTGAAGTGGTGCACAGCACTATTAAGGTAACCAATATTAGTTACGATGACGCTGATAAAATTCTAGAATCTAATGAAGATTTAGCAAAAATACAAACTTTGGTAGAGTTGCACAGACAATACCGAGAAGGCAACGGCTCTATGAGTTTGAACTTGCCTAGTGTGGATGTAAAATTTAAAGAAGGACAGATAAAAATTTCAGATCAAGCCAGTAGTCCTTCGCGAGATTTGGTAGCTGAAATGATGATTATGGCAGGCAGGGTAATTGCACTGTTTGCACAGGACAATGATATCGTTATGCCGTATGCGATTCAAGATGAGGGCGATTTTCCTCAAGAAATGCTCGACAACAAAGACAACCTCACTATGTCCGAATCATTTGCTGCCACCAAGTGCTTTAAGCGCTCAGCCACCTCTGTCAAGCCATTGCTTCATTATGGCCTAGGTCTTGACGCTTATCTTCGAGTTACCAGTCCGCTTAGACGATATTTTGATTTATTGGCACACCAGCAATTATCGAGCTTTATTTTAGGTAAACCAACCCTTGAAAAAGAGCGTGTTAAAGAGATTATCGGCATCACAAATGCAGCAATGCCTGGTATTCGTAAAACTACGCGCGCCAGTAATGACCACTACAAGTGCTTGTATTTAATTCAAAATCCTAATTGGCAAAGTGAAGGTGTTGTGGTTGATACACGTGGAGACAAAGCGTTATTCATGATTCCTGAAGTTGGCATGATGACACAAATTAAGTTTAAAACTTTACCTGGACGAGATGAAAAAGTAATGCTTAAAGTAGGCAGTGTCAATCTAGTTGATCAATTAGTGAATTTCAAGCCAGCTTAATCCATCATCAAGCTTGATGGCATTGCCTGTATCAGCTGCCCAATCCCCCAAAACATAACGAGTAAATTTTTCCCCAACGTGGGTGTTGAGGCGATGTGTATGCCCATGAATTAAATCAGCATCAGGATATTGTTGCATAAAGCCAGCAACTGATTTTTGGTTGACATCCATAATTTCACTAGATTTAGTTTGTTGTGCTTCAACGCTTTTTTTGCGCAATTGGCCCACAAACTTTAATCGTAACTGCTTAGGTAGATGAGTAAAGATAAAAGTGGTGATCGGATTACGCAGCACCTTTTTTAATTTTTGATAGTTAACATCATCAGTGCATAACGAATCACCATGTATCAGTACGTATTTTTTATCATGATGTGATAATACATAAGGCTCATTAATTAACTTAGCACCCGATTTTTTCTCAAAATCAGCACCAATCAAAAAATCACGATTGCCATCCATGACAAACACATCAGTTGTTGAACTGAGTTGTTTTAAAGCCTGAATTACATCTTGATAAGCGTTGTTGGATAGGTCGTCCCCTAGCCAAGTATTGAACAGGTCACCTAGAATAAAAAGCCGATCAACCTGAGCCGCTTGCTCTTGGCAAAACCTGACAAATAGATTGGTTTTATCCACCTCACCAGAGACAAGGTGTAAGTCCGCAATAAGAAGCGAACTAGGCATTGTTATTGAACGTATGCTTTAGTAACAATAACAGCATCGTTTGGCACATCTGCATGACCGCCGTGGGTGCCTGTAGCAACTAAGCCAATTTTATCCACTACGTCTTGGCCTTCGGCAACCTCGCCAAATACACAATAGCCCCAGCCATCTTGAGCTGGGTAATCTAAGAAAGAGTTATCTGATGTGTTAATGAAAAATTGAGAGCTGGCTGAATGTGGCGCATTGGTTCTAGCCATGGCTAAAGTGTACTTTGCATTTTTTAAGCCATTGTTTGCTTCATTTTCTATTTCTGCTTTTGTGGATTTTTGACTCATGTCCTCAATAAAACCACCGCCTTGGATCATAAAGTTTTTAATCACACGGTGAAAAATTGTACCGTCGTAAAAGCCATCATTAACGTAATCGATAAAGTTTTGAGCACTGATTGGTGCTTTGTCAGCGTCAACGTTAATGTGAATGTTGCCCATATTAGTTTCGAAAATAATCATTGTATCAATCCATTCAAATAAAAACACAAATTATACTCAAACCCCCTTTCATAAACACAGTCGTTCGCGTATAATTGCCTTCTTTTTGGTAAACCTATTTAGGATTTATTATGTACGCAGTATTTAAAACAGGTGGTCAACAGTTTAGAGTGGCCGAAGGCACAACGCTTAAGGTTGAAAAATTAGAAGTTGAACCCGGCAAAAAAATCACTTTTAAAGAAGTGTTAATGGTTGCTGATGGCGAGAACGTTCAAATCGGTTCTCCAATGGTTGCAAAAGCAACGGTTGAAGCAGAAGTTATTTCACAAGGTAAAGGTAAGAAAGTTACTATCTTGAAATTCCGTCGTCGTAAGCACTCTATGAAGACACAAGGTCATAGACAGCTTTACACTGAAATTAAAATTACAAAGATTAAGGCATAGGAGAATAACCCATGGCACATAAAAAAGCAGGCGGTAGTACTAATAACGGAAGAGACTCCCAATCGAAACGTCTAGGCGTTAAGAGATTTGGTGGTCAAGTAGTATTAGCAGGTAACATTTTAGTGCGTCAAAGAGGTACTAAAGTTCATCCAGGCACTAACGTACGTAAGGGTAAAGACGACACATTGTTTGCAACAGCAGACGGCAAAGTGGTTTTTGCTAAGAAAGGTAAATTCATGCGTCAAACAGTTTCAATCGAAGCTGTATAGTTCGTAGTTCTCACCTTAGAATTATCTAAAAAAGCGCCTTACAGGCGCTTTTTTTATGACTAAAATAAACTCATATTAATTAATTAAATGCTTACCCCTTAAGGAGGTATTAAACAGAATGAAATACGCAATTGTTTTTCCAGGCCAAGGCTCACAATCACTCGGTATGCTCTCAGATCTCTCTGATAATTTTCCCATTGTAAAGGATACATTTACAGAAGCATCAGATGCTTTAGGCTTTGATCTTTGGGCGCTGACTCAAACAGATCAAGAAGCGCTTAACCAAACACAAAACACCCAGCCTGCGATGTTAGCAGCGGGTTATGCTACTTACCTTGCACTCACTAGTACAACGGATCTATCGCCTATTTGTATGGCGGGGCATAGTTTGGGTGAATACACTGCACTCGTTGCTTCAGGATCACTTAATTTTAGTGATGGCATCAAATTGGTACAAACGCGTGCAGAGCTTATGCAATCGGCCGTACCAGCAGGTGTGGGCGCAATGGCGGCTATTTTAGGTTTAGAAGATGAAGTGGTGGTTAAAGTCTGTGCTGAGCACAAAGGTGAAGGTATTGTACAGGCGGTGAATTTTAACTCCAACGGCCAAGTGGTGATCGCCGGTAATAAAGAAGCGGTAGATGCCACTTGTGAAGCTATGAAAGCCGCAGGCGCTAAACGCGCCGTGATATTGCCAGTCAGTGTGCCTTCGCATTGTTCGCTTATGGATGATGCGGCAACCATATTTGCCAATGCAGTAGAAGCCGTTAATTTTAGTATGGGCGATGTCGATGTATTACATAATGTCGATGCAGCCAAAGCAATAGATACTAACGACATTAAAGCCAAGCTAGTGGCGCAATTACATAAGCCAGTATTATGGACAGGCACGGTAAAGGCTATGCACGGTATGGGTGTTGAAAAACTCATTGAAGCAGGTCCGGGTAAAGTGTTAACCGGCCTAACCAAAAGAATTGAAAAATCATTATCTGCTAACGCTGTACTTGATTCAGCTGGTATTGTAGCAACTTTAGAGGAGATTACATAATGAGTAACTTAGAAGGAAAAATCGTATTAGTGACCGGCGCAAGTCGCGGCATTGGCCAAGCTATCGCCTTATCATTAGGTAATGCAGGTGCAACTGTTATTGGCACAGCAACCAGTGACAAGGGTGCAGATGCAATTAGCACTACCTTAAAAGACAATGGTATTAGCGGACAAGGTATGGCGCTTAATGTCACGGATAATGATCAAATTGCTGAGGTGATGAAAAACATTACCGATACTTATGGTGCGGTTGATATCCTCATTAACAACGCTGGAATCACTCGTGACAATCTACTGATGCGCATGAAAGAAGACGAGTGGGACGATATTATGAATACTAACTTGGCTTCGGTTTACAAAATGTCAAAAGCAGTACTGCGCGGTATGATGAAAAAACGTGCAGGCCGTATTATCTCTATTGCATCTGTTGTGGGCGCCATGGGTAACGCCGGGCAAACTAATTATGCTGCTGCTAAAGCTGGCATTATGGGTTTTACTAAATCACTCGCTAGGGAGGTCGGCGCTCGTGGCATTACGGTTAATTGTGTTGCCCCTGGTTTTATTAAAACTGACATGACCGATGCACTACCAGAAGAGCAAAAAGAAGCGCTAGCCAAACAAATCCCAATGGGTCGTTTAGGTTCGGTTGAAGAGATTGCTGGCTCGGTATTGTTTTTAGC
>CAJVCM010000075.1 GCA_910595815.1 Candidatus Thioglobus plumae
AAATCAGTTGGACCACCGTGTCCAGGGACAATAATAGTCGGCTCTAAAGCCTCAACCTTACTCCAAGTCTCAATCCAGCCTTCGGTGTCAGTATGGCTTAGAATAGGCAGCAAGCGCTCATTAAATGTAATGTCTCCACTAATTAGTATTTTTTGTGCTGGTAGCCATAACTGCACGTCATCAGGAGAGTGTGAGGCGCCCAAGTGTTTCAATTCAATAACAGTTTCTCCCATGGTAATGCTCAAGCCTTCGTCAAATATTTGATCTGGCTTAACCACCGCTGAACCGACAATCTTGTCACGCAAACGTCTTTCTGCACGTTGAAAAATCTCATCGCCTTTTTTAACAATAATATCAAGCGTTAATTTATGCGAAATTATATTAACACCTTGCTCTCTCCAGTATGGTGCACCTAATATTGCATGACCTTGTGCATTTTCAAACACCACATGTTTGACAGGCTGATCGGTGACTTTTTTAATCTCGTCATGCATAGCTTTTGCAAGTAGGTAACTACCACCAGCATTAAACACCAATACGCCATCTGTGGTTACAATAAACGAGAGGTTATTATTGTGATTGCCATTTTCGTAAGTGGCGGGCTGGGTCGCGCCAATCGCTGAATAAACACCTTCGGCAACCTTGATTGGTAATGAATATAATGCGCTCATTGGCGCTTTGTCGCTGACTGTAACAGACAACCCAGCTTCTTTCCATTTGAAATAACCATCAGAATAATTTTTAACATTGGTATAACCCATGCCCATTAAGGTCTTAGCAGCTAATGGTGAGCGCTGATTCAACCCACAATAAACAATAATAGGTGTGTCATAATTAACAGCATATTCTCCAATTTGAAACTCCAACCAACCCCTAACAACATTGTGATTTTGACCTCGACGAATAGTGCCTAGTTGCACAATTTCATCTCGAGTACGGACATCAATTAATGCAATGTTATGATCTGTATCTAGCAATTCCTTTAGCTGCTGAGTATTAATATTAACAATCTCTTTGTTAACAGCTTCAAGCATTTTATTGCCATCAGTAATTTCTGTATGGGCTCCGCTATCTGCCAGCGCAGGGTTGATAATAGAAAACAATAAACTAATAAGCAATAAACAACGACTCACGACAACTCCTTTTAATAAATAGACTAAGATGGGCTAGTAATGCCTTTACACATGTTGAGTTTATGATAACATACACAATTTGAAAAACACACTTAAGGAGAGTAACACATGAAAAACAAACTAATTGCTATCTTGGCATTTTTTAATATCTTGGCGGTTTCTAATACTGCAAATGCAGTACAAATTATGCCTGAGCAATTCATGGCCATGGTTCAAATTACCGTAGTTGATGAAGGCATTACCGGTAAAGAAGTTGATGAGTCAATCAAGTCTATGGCAACTAACGAGTCAATTCTCCATGTTGCAATGTTCCCACTTAGTGAGCAAATTGCAAATGTAACTGGCAAACCATACAGACACTTAAGCATTCACAATGTTTGTGATGCAAAAACAGCGGGTCAGATTGCTGATGTTGATGATCGTTTTACAGTTATTCTCCCTTGTAAGATTGCTGTAGTTGAAGGTAAAGATGGCATAATCAGAATGTTTAGTATGAACCCTGAAGTGATGGGTGTATTGAACTTGCCACCAGGCCCTAAAGAGATGGCTGAAGAAGTTGCTGCAAAAATGGATGCAATTATTGCTGGTGCTAAAGAAGGTTCTTTCTAGATCCCAAACTTAGAATTACAAAAAAAAGCCTGCAATTGCAGGCTTTTTTTTCGTCTATCAAATCTTACCCTATCTCTTGCCAAGCCTCGCAAGGCTTAACCATCCTAATATTAATAGCAAACCGCCAATTGGCGTGATGAACATAAGGGTGTGAATCTTGCTAAAGCTATACAGATACAAACTGCCCGAAAATAAGATAATTCCCAATACAAATATCCATGCACTTTGCTGAATAGCTTTAAGTGGTTTATATTGATAATAACCAGCCAATATGGCAATTAACAAAGTATGGTACATTTGATAAGTGGCTGCTGTTTGAATTCTAGAAATGTCTTTAGCCTCCAACACATCTTTTAACATGTGCGCTGACATCGCACCCATGACCACTGCTAATGCGCCACTAAGGGCGATAAAAATCCAGATTTTTTTCATTGAATGCCTATTAATAAAAAGGTTAACTTTTATAACTATACGCCTGATCAATAAATAATAGTGACGTTTAGTGTGTTTTTGAGGTTGCGTAATAAAGCGTATATTATGGATAAGTCAATGTTAAATGCATTGATACATATTGAAATAATACAGGAGAGATAAAATGTTAGCTCATATAAAGCAAAACTTTGAAACCTATCCAACCAATCGTATTGTTGCGATTGTAGATAGCAAAATGGAAGCTGATGAAGTATGCTGTGAATTAATGGACGCCGGGTTTGATAGCGCTGATATTGATGAATCAGTTGGCAAAGAAGGGTTGCAATTCCTTGATCCAGATGGTCGCAACCATGGACTCATGACTAAACTGATTCGCAAATGGCAATTCCTTGCACAAGGTGAAGAATTAAAATACTTAAATCGCATTAAAAAAGGCTTAAAAGAAGGTCATGCGGTTATGAGCGTTCCAGCTTTGACAGAATCTTCACGTAACAAAGTGGCAAAAATTCTAAGATCACATCATGCCGAGGGGATTCGTTATTATGGTCGTTTCTATGTTGAGAATCTAGACAGCAAGGTTGCTTAAATAACTGATTGTTTTGTTTTATTTGAAAAACAAAACAACATCATTGCCATAAAATTGAATGCGTGCACCCCATGCTTTAGCAAGGTGGTGCATTGTGTTTTGACTAAAAAAACAAATGTGTGTCGGGTCGTCCTTATAATACCACGATTTAAAATCAACCTGTTCATCTAAGATTTTAGTCATTACAGCCAATACACCGCCTGTACTTAGCATGTTAAACAGCCTGGTTAGTTCATCGCCAGGATTGTCTAGGTGCTCAGCCA
>CAJVCM010000076.1 GCA_910595815.1 Candidatus Thioglobus plumae
TCTTTACGTTTGACGTAGTCTTTATACCCGCAATCAAACACTGATAAGTGGCCACGATCTAAGTCGAAGACCTTGTTGACAATGCCAGCCACAAAGGACCGATCATGACTAATTAATATTAAAGTACCATGGAATTCTCTTAGCATTCTTTCCAGGTCAAGAATGGCGGTGATGTCCATATGGTTAGTGGGCTCATCAAGTAGCAAGACATCAGGCTCTTGAATTAGAGCGCGCGCTAGCATGACGCGTCTACGCCAACCACCAGAAAGTGTGGATAAAATTGCTTCAGGGTTGAGGGTGAAGCGATTTAAAATTGCCTCGATTTTATGCAGGTATTGCCAAGCATCTAACTCGTCAATTTGCGTTTGTAGATTACTTGCTGCCTCGAGTTTTCCGCTGTTGATAAATTGTTGGTAATCGCTTAAGATTAGCCCGATATCGCCCAAGCCTTCGGCAACAATATCAAATAATTTTTTTTCATTATCTTCAGGTGGCGTTTGCTCAAGATAACTAATTTTTGTGCCTTTTTTAATTTTTAACTTGCCATCATCTGCACCGATTGTGCCGGCTAAGATGCGCATAAAGGTTGACTTTCCTTCACCATTGCGTCCGATCAGTGCAATTTTGTCACCTTTATGAATAGTCGAGCTAACACCATCAAGGATTGGCTTATCTGAAAAGCTAAGAGAAATATTATCTAGCGTGATCAGTGGCATGCTTAGGTCTCATGGGTTAAAATCGTGTTATATTTAATTAAATGATATTTTGTATGCGACATTTTATACCTCTCAAGGCACTAATGAGTATCGTTAGCATGATCTTATTACTAAGCTGGACTCAATTGACTTATGCAGAGAGTATTGAAGCCGCTGAGTTTTCAGATAATGCTCAAGAAACACGCTATCGCGCTTTAATTGATGAGATTCGTTGTCCAGTTTGCCAAGGGCAAAGTATTGGTGGATCAAATGCGGGGCTGGCTAAAGATTTGCGCGAACAAGTTAGGAAAATGATCATTAAAGATAACAGTAATGACGAAATTCGCCAATTTATGGTGGATCGTTTTGGTGATTTTGTGGTGTTTAAACCGCCGATGAATAAAAATACTTATCTTTTGTGGTATGCACCATTTGCCTTTTTAATATTGGGCTTGTTCTTCTTTATTAGATCTTTATTAAGTAAAGATAAAATTACGAAAAGTCAAACAATAGACACCACTAAAGCTAAGGATTTATTAAAGTGAGTCATCAGCAAGCGCTATTGATTAAAACTCACAATCGAGGCGCAATAGAAATCACCCAATTGGTGAATGCTATTGTTGCTGAATTTTCACAGAACCATACTTTGTGTCATGTTTTTGTTACACACACCTCGGCTTCACTGATGATTACGGGCAATGAAGACTCAGATGTTTTACTCGATATTGAAGATTATTTTCAAGCTCAAGTAACAGACGCCAATCCAAATTATCGACATAATAATGAAGGCGATTTTGACATGTCAGGGCATATTCGCTCGATCCTAACTGGAGAGAGTAAAACCATTCCAATTCAAGCAGGACGATTGGCTTTAGGTAAATTCCAAGGATTGTTTTTATACGAACATCGTGCTGATGAAAACACTCGAAAGCTTATTGTAACCCTGTCGTGAGTGCTGAATTAGAGCTTAGTAATCTAATGGTAGATGCTTATACACATCAGAAAAATGGCGAATTGTCTTTGGCGATCCAGGCATGGAATACACTGCTCAATCATCAAGCTGCTGATAAAGATTTAAAAGCCAATGCACACTTAAGCTTGGGTAATTTACACCAATTACAAGGCAACGATGAGTTGGCGATTGAAAGTATGTCTAGCGCTATTAAAGCTAATCCAAATAGCGCAGAAGCTTATTTTTGTTTGGCCTATATGGAGCAAGAGAAAGATAATTTTCCCTCGGCAATCGAATATTTTGAAAAAGCCCTGGCACTTAATATGAGTGATTCTGGTGCTTTTAATAATTTGGGCAATTGTTATGATCGACTAGAGAAAAGCACTGAGGCGATCAACGCTTATTCTCAAGCAATTACTTTGGATGAAAATTATATTGCAGCGATTTATAACCGTGGTAATGCTTATATGAAGATTGCAAAAGACGGTCTCGCCTTAGAAGATCTGAATAAAGCCATTGAATTGGATGCAAATTTTTACCAAGCCTATTATAATCGTGGCACTTTATTCAAGCGCATGGGAAAATCCAGCGAAGCTGAAGAAGATTTAACCAAAGCAAAAGCATTGGCACAACAAGAATTAGAGGAAAAAACAAAGCAGTGAGCGACCAAGACGATAACAAATTAATTACTGAACGAAGAGCAAAATTAGCCACCTTGAGAGAAGCGGGCAACCCTTTTATTAATGATTTTAAGCCAGCTAATTTGGCACAAGATATTATTAATGATTATGATTCTTTTTCTAAAGAAGATTTAGAAGGAAAAAACATTGAGGTGTCTATAGCAGGGCGGATGATGCTTAAGCGAGTAATGGGTAAAGCAAGCTTTGCTCACATACAAGACTCTAGCGCACAAATCCAATTATTTGTGACACGCGACGAACTACCTGAAGGCTTTTATAACGAACAGTTTAAAAAATGGGATATCGGTGATATTATTGGTGCAACCGGTACTTTGTTTAAAACTAATGTAGGTGAGCTTTCTATCCGTATTAGTGATATAAAATTACTCACTAAATCCTTGCGACCATTGCCAGAAAAATTTCACGGATTATCTGATCAAGAAATTCGTTATCGTCAACGCTATGTTGATTTAATTACTAATGAGCAAGCGCGTAACACCTTTAAACGCCGCTCTCAGATTGTGGCCTATATTCGTAATTTCTTTAATGACATTGACTTTATCGAAGTAGAGACGCCAATGTTACAAACCATTCCAGGCGGTGCGACAGCAAAACCATTTGAGACGCACCATAATGCGCTTGATATTGGTATGTACTTGCGTATTGCGCCAGAGCTTTATCTTAAGCGTTTGGTGGTTGGTGGTATGGATAGGGTGTTTGAAATTAATCGTAATTTTAGAAACGAAGGTTTGTCCACTCGTCACAATCCAGAATTCACTATGATTGAATTTTATCAAGCGTATGCGACTTATCATGATCTGATGGATCTGACTGAAAAGCTCTTCCGCGGTATTGCTGTAGACGTGTGTGGAAATGCTGTTATTCATTATCAAGGCGATGATTTTGATTTCTCACAATCATTTGATCGCATTAGTGTGTTTGATTCAATCTTGCAACACAATCCGGCACTAACAGCGGACGACCTTAATGAAGACAATGCCAAGAAAACGGCTGAAAATCTTAATATTCAAGTCAAAGACAACTGGGGCTTAGGCAAAATTCAAATTGAGATTTTTGAAGCGACAGTTGAAGAAAAACTCATGCAACCAACCTTCATTACCGAATACCCAACTGAGGTATCACCATTGGCACGTCGTAACGACAACAATCCATTTATTACCGATCGTTTCGAGTTGTTTATTGGTGGTCGTGAGATTGCCAATGGCTTCTCTGAGCTTAATGATGCTGAAGATCAAGCAGCGCGATTCAAAGCCCAAGTGGCTGAGAAAGATGCGGGTGATGATGAGGCCATGCATTATGATGCAGACTATATTCGCGCTCTAGAATATGGCATGCCACCCACAGCAGGTGAAGGTATTGGTATTGATCGATTGGTGATGTTATTTACTGACTCCCCATCGATTCGTGATGTGTTGTTGTTTCCACACATGCGCCCCGAGACTAAGTGAGTTTAATTCCTGTTTTAGCGATTGATGGTCCTAGTGGGGTTGGCAAAGGTACGGTTGCCCGTATCATGGCACAAAAATTAGGCTGGCATTTGTTAGACTCTGGTGCAATTTATCGCGCCTTTGCATTGGCAGTTGATGCTAGAAATATTGATGTTACAGATGAATCTGCGTTAGTAGAAGTTGCCAATAATCTCGATTTAGCCTTTAAAACAGAAGCTAATAGTGAGCTGGTGAGTGTGTATCTGGATGGACAAGATGTATCCAAGGTTTTACGCACCGAACAAACCGGTGAAATGGCTTCCAAGATCGCCTCAATTGGCGTGGTACGCGCAGCACTTTTAAAACGCCAACAAGCGTTTGCAAAAATACCTGGATTAGTAGCTGATGGCCGTGATATGGGTACCGTGGTTTTTGCCAACACTCCCTTCAAAGTTTTCTTAACAGCGAGCGCACAAGAGCGCGCCAATAGGCGCCTAAAACAATTGCAAAACCAAGGGTCTGAGGGTATAATTTCGCACATCTTAGCAGACGTTGTGGCTAGGGATGAGCGTGATTCTTCACGTAAACATTCCCCACTCAAGCCTGCCAAAGACGCCTTAATCATTGATACCACTGAGTTATCAATTGATGAGGTAATCACTCAAGTGAGTGAATTAATTAAAGCTTAAGCGGTTAAGCTTTACAAATAAACTAACCCGATAATCACCCAACTTACACCGTTGTTGGAATTATTTACCGGTCAATATCAAAGAAGAAAATATGTCAGAATCATTTGCAGAGCTGTTTGAAAACAGCGTAGAACAACAAAACGTAAAAGTTGGTGCCTTATTAATGGGTACCGTCGTTAGCATTAATCGTGAAAAAGCGATTGTTAATGTTGGACTAAAATCAGAGGGCTTTATCTCTCTAGACGAATTTAAAAATCCACAAGGTGAAATCGAAGTTGCAGAGGGCGATATTGTAGAAGTCGCTCTAAAATCAATCGACGATGGCCTAGGTAATACATTATTGTCACATGCTGATGCGAAGCGCATCAAGTTGTGGCAGTCACTTGAAACTGCAATGAACTCTAAAGAAGTAGTAACTGGTATTGTTACTGGCGCTGTTAAAGGCGGTCTTACAGTTGATATTGGCGTGGTTAAAGCATTCTTACCAGGCTCATTGGTTGATGTACGTCCTGTTAAAGATTTCTCATACCTTACTGGTCAAGAAATTGAAGCCATCGTTATTAAGATGGACGAAGTTAGAAACAACATCGTTATTTCTAGAAAAGCGGTTATGCAAGAAGCTAATTCAGCTGATCGTGAAGCCTTACTTGAAACACTTGAAGAAGGTAAAGAAATCGATGGTATCGTTAAGAACTTGGCTGATTACGGTGCATTCGTTGACCTTGGCGGCGTTGATGGTTTACTACACATTACAGACATCTCTTGGACGCGTGTTAACCACCCATCTGAGAAATTGACGATTGGTGATAAGATTAAAGTTAAGGTTCTTAACTACGATAAAGAGAAGATGCGTGTGTCACTAGGTCTTAAGCAATTGACTGCTAGCCCTTGGGATAATATCTCTGATCGCTTACCTATTGGTAAGAAAGTTACAGGTACAGTATCTAACTTAACTGACTACGGAGCGTTTGTACGCATCGAAGATGGTGTTGAAGGTTTGGTTCACGTTTCAGAAATGGACTGGACAAACGCAAATGCACGTCCTTCTAAGATTGTTAAACTAGGTCAAGAAGTTGACGTAGTGGTATTAGACGTTCAAGAATCTAAGCACCGTATTTCATTATCAATGAAACAAGCACAAGAAAACCCTTGGGAAGCATTTGAAGCAACACGCAACAAAGGCGATAAGATTGGTGTAACAGTTAAATCAATTACTGATTTCGGTTTATTTGTTGGCCTTCCAGGCGGCATTGATGGTCTTATCCATTTAGCAGATATCTCATGGGAGAAGCAATCTTCAGAAACATTAGTATCTAACTATTCTAAAGGCCAAGAGCTTGAAGTGGTTATTCTAAATATCGATGCTGAAAAAGAGCGTATTTCTTTAGGTATTAAGCAATTAGAAGAAGATGACTTTATGTCTTACGCATCATCTAACAGCAAAGGCGCTATTGTTAAAGGTGTTATCGCTGAAGTTGATCCAAGAGGTGCGGTTATTATCTTAGCTGACGACATTACTGGTTACTTAAAAGCAGGTGAAATCTCACAAGAACGTGTTGAAGATGCAACAACAGTATTGAAAACAGGCACTGAAGTTGAAGTAGTTATTGTCAACGTTGACAGAAGATCTCGCAATATTTCAGTTAGTATGAAAGCTAAAGATTCTGTTGAAGAGAAAGCGGCAATGGCAGATTACAATAAGCAATCTTCTGATGAGGCAACTGGCTCTACATTAGGTGATTTATTGAAAAAAGCAAAAGATAAGTAAAGCTTTTAAATCAGTCGAATAGCAATATACGATTGATTCAATCATGAAAAAAACTGATCTTGTTTCGAATTTATCTAATTATTCTGGTCTTTCTAAAACGGACGCTAAGGCTTCTGTTGAAGTAATTCTAGAAGCATTAACACAAGGTATTATTACCGGTGAAGGTGTTGAAGTTAGAGGTTTTGGTGGTTTTTATAAAAAGCATCGAAAAGCACGTCTAGGTATTAACCCTAAGACCAGCGAAAGAACACAAGTTGGTGAGAAATATGTGCCATTCTTTAAGCCGGGTAAGTCGCTTAGAGAAATTGTAAATAAAGACTAGTTTTTGATTGATTATTGAAGTGACGTTGATGTATAATTTCACTTTTTTATGGGGCGTTAGCTCAGTTGGTAGAGCACTGGACTTTTAATCCATTGGTCGAGCGTTCAAATCGCTCACGCCCCACCATATTCTAAAAGGCCTGCAGAGATGCGGGTCTTTTTTT
>CAJVCM010000077.1 GCA_910595815.1 Candidatus Thioglobus plumae
ACACCACAATGGCATCTTAAGATTGACTATTGCGCCAGCTCAAGATATCGACCCAGCTGTACAAACAACAGCCGAACACTATATGAAAACCTTGCTCGATGAGATGGATCATGTAGGTGTATTAACCATTGAGTTGTTTGAAACTGAAGGTGGCTTAGTAGTGAACGAAATGGCACCTCGTGTGCATAACTCTGGCCATTGGAGTATTGAAGGCGCTAACACTTCTCAGTTTGAAAATCATGTACGTGCGATCACGGGCATGCCGCTTGGTGACACCACGCCAATACACAATTTTAGTGCGATGGTTAATATTATTGGTAAAACCGGGCCAACCAATATCGTACTCAAAATGCCTAATGCACACCTGCATTTGTATGACAAAACAGAACGTGCTGATCGTAAGTTGGGGCATATTAATATCACGGCTAGCTCTCAAGCTGAGCTAGACGAAAGTATTGAAAAATTAAAAGATTTCTTGCCTTAGCTCTTACTAAGCAACTTAAATTGCTCTGCCAATCCGACTTCTAATTGATAGGCTTCTTTTTCACTGATGGGCTTGTCACGCAGGTGTTGAATCACATGAATCATTTCATGACAAAAAGCAATAATAAATTGATCTGTCGTTAGATCTTTTTCGATATCGATATAAAACTTACCTTCGCCTTCATGATCTGTCCAAGCCTCAGCATGCTTCACATCTTCAATTCTTAAATCAATCTCAACTTTCTTTTTGATGGACAACTCTTGAGAACAAAAATAATACAGCTCTTTGGAGAGCACCTGTTGAGCTTTACTACCACCTTCAATATAAATCACGCTCGTTCAGTGTGTTAGCCAAAACGCTTATCTAAGTATGCCATAATGTCAGAAGATTCGTACATCCAGGTGGTTTCATTGCCCTCTTTAATGCGTAAACATGGCACTTTAACCTCGCCACCACCGGCTAAGAGTTCAGCGCGAAATTGACCTGCTTGTGCATTGCGAGTTCCCATTGGTAAATTTAGGCGCTTGATAGTTCTACGTGTTTTTATGCAGAATGGGCAAGCGTAGAATTGATAAAGTTTTAAAGAATCAACTTGCTTATCAACCTTAGCCTGTTCCACTTCAGTGCGTTTTAGCTTCTCTGGTGAAAAGATCCAATCAATCAATACGATTAATCGACCTAACCCCTCTCTCATTCCTTTAAGTAAGATTTTCATTTTTCCTCTCTTGCCGTATAGGCTGTTAATGTATTTTCTAATAAGGTTGCGATCGTCATTGGCCCAACACCGCCAGGCACTGGTGTGATCCATGCGGCTTTATCTTGTACTGCATCAAAATCAACATCACCGACTAACGTACCATCATCCAGTCGGTTAATACCGACATCAATAATAATTACGCCGGCTTTAATCCAATCACCTTGGATCATTTTTGGGATGCCCACTGCAGCCACAATAACGTCAGCCTGTTTAAGTTTGCCAGATAAATCTTGAGTTTTACTGTTACAAATAGTAACCGTAGCTCGTGCGTTTAAAAGCTCCATTGCCATTGGGCGACCAACAATATTTGATGCACCTACTACCACGCAATTTTTTCCCACAAGGTCAATACCTGTGGTTGCAAGCATGGTCATCACCCCTTTGGGTGTGCATGGGCGTAAGTACGCTTTATTTTGCATCAGTTTGCCAATATTCTCACTGTGGAAGCCGTCGACGTCTTTGTTGGGATTAATCGCCTCAATCACTTGATTAGCATCTAAATGGCTCGGCAATGGCAACTGCACCAAAATACCGTCAATTTTGTCATCCTTATTAAGGCGCTCGACTTCGGATAATAACTCTGTCTGGGTAATATTCGCAGATTTATTAATCTTCTCAGAATAAAACCCCACTTCTTTGCAAGCATTGTCTTTATTGCGCACATACACTGCAGAAGCAGGGTCATCACCTACTAAGATAACTGCTAAACCAGGCTTTCGATCAAGCTTAGCCACTTGTTTGGCAATACTGCTTCTTAATTTTTTTGCAATTTCTTTACCGTTAATAATCACTGTAAAGCCTCTCTTACTTTAGCCAAATCTTCAATGGTGTCCACACCAAACCCTGTCGCTTCACAAGCTGGCGCTACATGAATATCAAAACCTTCATTAAGTACGGTGAGTTGTTCTAATTTTTCCACTAGCTCGTAAGCTGAGCTGTCCATAGTTAAATACTGTTTGATAAAGTCTGATCGATACGCATAAATGCCAATATGTTTAAAACATAATGAAGCATCAAAATCATCATCTTCTCTAAAGGCGGGAATAGGTGAGCGAGAAAAATATAGTGCTTTACCAAATTTATCAAACACCACTTTAACGCAATTTGGGTCTAGGTATTGCTCCTTATCGATTACGTTTTCACACAAGGTGGCCATTTGCATATCACTATTAGCTAGATTGCTAGCCACTTGTTCAATCACACTGGCACCCAACATAGGCTCATCACCTTGGACATTAACAATAATCTCATCATCGTCAATTGACAGCTTCTCTAGCACTTCTGCAAGTCTTGATGTGCCTGAAGTATGATGACCACCCGTCATACAGGTAATCGCACCAAAATCATTGGCAACAGCTTCAATACGCGCATCATCCGTGGCAATAATCACACGAGTTGCACCACTCTTAATGGCATTTTCATAGGTGCGTTGAATCAATGGCTTGCCGTGAATGTCTTGCAATAATTTTGCGTTCAAACGAGTGGATGCGTAGCGTGCAGGAATGATAACGGAAAAATCCATCAGCTTATTTTTCGTGCCTCTTCAACCAGTAAAACAGGGATGCCATCATTAATAGGATAAGCCAAACCGCTAACTTCACAAACCAGTTCATCGCCCACTTGTTTGAGTGGTGCTTTGCTTTGTGGGCAAACTAGCAATTTGAGCAAGGCTTCATCAATCATAATTTATTTGTTAATTCAGTCAAAAAATCGTCGCTTAATTCAGCTTCAACATGTAAGTACCACATTTGATCTGTTGCGAATTCTATACATTTTACACAATCCTTGGCGGTCATAAGAATAGGATAATCATCATCAAAAGCAAGGTCTGTCTGAGTAAAAGTGTAGTGATCAGCAAAGGCATGCGTTTCTACTTCAACACCCAGTTGTATCAAAGTATCAAAAAACCGTTGTGGATAGCCAATGCCTGCCACTGCATGGCAAGTTTTTTGATTAAAAAATTCTAGTGGTTGCTCTTCATTAGTGGCTACATTGACGAACATTAAGGCTTTTAATGTTGAAGTGATTTCACCCACATGCTCTGCACCATTGTTAATAATAAAATCAACGGTTTTCAGCCTTGATTCTGATTCTCTAAGTGGGCCAGCTGGCAAGAAAAAACCATTGCCAAAACGTCGCTTTCCATCGACTACAACAATTTCAACTTGTCTGCCCATGGCGTAGTGTTGCAGACCATCGTCACTAATAACCAGGTCGACATTATGTTCGATGACCAAATCTTTCACCGCTTGAGCGCGATCAGTATTCACCATTACTGGCACTTGAGCTTGTATGGCAATCAGCAAGGGTTCATCGCCTGAGAGCTGGGCTTCTGTATTTTGATTCACCGACAAACTACCTTGTTGATGAGAACCGCCATAACCACGTGACACCACGCCAACTCGTTTGCCTTGTTGTCTAAAATGCTTTGCCAGTGTAATGACAATCGGGGTTTTTCCACTACCTCCAACCGTGATGTTGCCCACCACAATCACATCCACATTGAAGTCGTAAATGGTGAATAACTTTACTTTATAAATAAATTTCCTAAAACGAGATAAAAGATAAAAAATACCTGAAACTGGTAATAATAAATAATTAACAATCCCTCGGGTATCTAGACTCATGTTAATTACTTAGAACACTCGCTTTTAGTATCATACTTTGTCTCACTATAACGTAATATACCTGCAGCTATAGTCAATATCAAGATAGAGGTCACCATAATAATCAAGTTAAACTTGTCAGTAGAGACCAGTGATTTCATATCAATAACCAAGAATCGAGTAATAGCAGTAATCGCAATAAATATCAAAAAAATCACTGGTAAACGATGAGTTTTGAAATATATACCCGTCATCGCACCTAACTCCAAATAAATAAATAATAACAAAATATCTTTAAGTGATGCAAAATTAGAATTTTGCATGATCTCGAGATACACACCTACGGCTGACCAGACAATAGTGCCACCAATGACAAACAAGCCTACCACATGAAATATTTCAATTAGTACATCGCCTAATTGATCAATCTTATTTTTAATTGTCGGACTTGTCATATCTCTTTCCTTTATTTACCTTTAAAGTGCTAATTATGACAAAATATCATCACTATGAGTGTTGAATTTAGTATTTCTAACCAATATTTACGTTCTAATCGTAAGAAAGGATTTGTCTCCTTTATTTCTGGCGTCTCTATGGTTGGGCTGATTTTAGGTGTGATGACACTTATTACCGTCTTGTCCGTGATGAATGGCTTTCATAAAGAGCTCAGAGACAGAGTATTAAGCGCCATTTCGCATTCAACCATTAGCGAATATGATGGCAGCCTTAACAATTGGCAAGAATTACGTTTAACCATCAACCAGCATAAAGAGGTGATTGACTCATCGCCTTATATCGAACGTTATGGGTTGCTTAGCGTCAATGGCAAAGCAAAAGGCATCAGTGTTCGCGGCATTGAGCCTAGTTTAGAAAAAAATACTTCCGTTTTATTGAATAAAATAAAATCAGGTGAGGTTGATTTATCCGGCTTT
This sequence comes from Candidatus Thioglobus plumae, assembly GCA_910595815.1. GTDB lineage: Bacteria > Pseudomonadota > Gammaproteobacteria > PS1 > Pseudothioglobaceae > Thioglobus_C > Thioglobus_C plumae. The sequence continues at coordinate 4,780 of CAJVCM010000077.1, forward strand.
AACATCCTGATTGGGTCAGGATTAGCGGCCCGACTCGGGGTTACAATTGGTGACAAAATAACCTTACTTACACCGCAAATATCCAGCAGTATTATTGGCATACAACCCAGATTTAAGCGTTTCACTCTTAGCGGTGTATTTGATGCTGGGATTAATGAGTATGATAATAATTTAGCTTTCATTCATTTGCAAAAAGCACAAACGCTATATTCGATGAAGGACCAAGTGTCTGGCATACGCTTAAAGGTTACTGATTTATTTCAAGCCAAGAAAATCACTGCTGAAGTGCTTAGCCAGCTAGATGGTGACCGTTACTATGGTATTGACTGGATGCAAAAGAAAGCTAACTTTATCAAGGCTCTCAATCTAGAAAAACAAATGATTGGCATTATTCTATCGCTTATTATTGCCGTGGCTGCTTTCAATATTGTGTCAATGATGGTGATGGTAGTGACCGATAAAAAAGCTGACATTGCCATTTTAAGAACCATTGGCATGACACCAAAACGCATTGTAAAGCTGTTTTTCTACCAAGGCATTACCATTGGCGTTGTTGGTATTGTAATTGGTGTGTTACTAGGTGTTGCGCTTTCGCTCAATATTGAGTCTGTGGTTAGTGGTGTAGAATCAATCCTAGGTTTTCAATTTTTCCCTAAAGATGTATTTTATATTAACCGATTTCCTTCCGAGATCCACTTAGCAGATGTTATCAAAGTTACCGCAGGGGCTTTTATTTTAGTCATCCTGGCCTCAATTTATCCAGCAAAACGCGCAGGAAAAGTCGAAATTTCCAAGGTATTAAACCATGAGTAATATGATTAAATGCCAAGATCTGGATTATAGTTACCATGATGGAGAGGTAAAAACATCCGTACTTAGCTCTCTAAATTTAAACATCGGCAAAGGTGAATCGATTGCTATTTTAGGCCAGTCTGGCTGTGGAAAATCTACTCTACTCAATCTATTGGGGGGTATCGATAAACCCACTCAAGGCAAGGTATGGCTTGATAATATTGATTTAACAACACTAACAGAAGAAAAAATCACACAACTTCGCGCTCAACACTTGGGCTTTGTGTATCAATTTCATCACTTGTTAAAAGATTTTAGTGCGCTGGATAACGTAGCCATGCCGCTACTCATCCGTGGCGACAATAAACAAGCTGCTTTGTTAGCAGCCAGTGAATTATTGTCTACTATTGGTCTGAAAGATAGATTTGATCATCGACCTGCAGAACTTTCTGGCGGTGAGCGTCAACGTGTTGCCATTGCGCGCGCTTTAATCACCCAACCAAGCTGTTTGCTAGCTGACGAACCAACAGGCAATTTAGATGCTAAAAATGCAGCTGACGTATTGTCATTAATGATTGAACTTAACCAAGCGCAAAATTCTGCATTGGTTATGGTGACACACGATGAAAAAATTGCTCAGAAAATGCAGAGAATCTTAGTCCTAGAAAACGGACAACTTAGCGAATCTTAGAATCGGTTCTAACTAGTGTATTGCTATCATCGACATAGCATAGCTTTGGCGCATAATTCTTCAACGCTTGTTCATCATACTGCGCATAGGCAGCAATAATTAACAAATCACCGACATTAGCCTTGTGTGCGGCCGCACCGTTCACAGAAATAACACCAGAGTTATCTTTTCCACGAATAGCATAAGTGGTAAAGCGATTACCGTTGTTAATGTTATAAATTTGGATTTGTTCAAAAGAACCAATACCAGCAGCATCTAACAACACACCGTCAATCTCACAAGAGCCTTCGTAATCAACCTCGCAGGCGGTTGCTGTTACTCTGTGTAGTTTGGCTTTTAAGAATGTACGTTGCATAGTCTTTATTTTAGATTCATTAAGGTGATTAGTTGCATTTTTTAGAAAAAAGTTATTAGGTTAGTATTTTTTCCTTTATGCAAGGCGGATTTCAAAAATCCGAAGGCGCATAGCTAACCTATGCAACTGAGAATTTTTTAAATACAACACAGTCAGAAAGAGAAAATACTAGCCTAAAAATTGAATCATGATGCCGGCAGCAATTGCCGAGCCAATCACACCAGCAACATTAGGGCCCATCGCATGCATGAGTAAGAAATTATGCGGATTAGACTCTAGTCCCACCTTATTTGAAACTCGTGCTGCCATCGGTACAGCGGAAACACCGGCAGAACCAATCAAAGGGTTGATTTTATTTTTACTAAACAGATTCATGGTTTTTGCCATAATCACACCACAAGCGGTACCAATCGCAAACGCCACCATGCCTAATAACAAAATACCTAAAGTCTCTGGTTGTAAAAATTTATCTGCCATCAATTTTGAACCAACAGCCAAACCTAAAAAGATGGTTACAATGTTAATCAAGGCGTTTTGAGTGGTATCACTTAAACGATCAACCACACCAGATTCTTTCATTAAGTTACCAAAAGCAAACATACCTAAAAGTGGTGCTGCATCTGGTAATAATAAAGCCACCAACATCAATAACATGATTGGAAAAATAATTTTCTCTGATTGAGACACTTCTCGCAATTGCACCATCTCAATTTGACGCTCTTTTTCAGTTGTCAGTGCGCGCATGATCGGCGGTTGAATCAGTGGCACTAACGCCATGTAAGAATACGAAGCAACCGCAATCGCGCCGAGTAAATCAGGGGCGAGTTTTGATGCTACGTAAATACTTGTTGGGCCATCGGCACCACCAATAATACCAATGGCCGCAGCATCGGTTAAGCTGAAATCAAAAACACCTATTGTGGTTAAACCAATAGCACCGAGCAAGGTCGCAAAAATACCAAACTGTGCAGCAGCACCCAGTAATAACGTTTTAGGGTTGGCAAGTAATGGGCCAAAATCAGTCAACGCACCCACGCCCATAAAGATAATTAATGGAAACGCACCAGACTCAATACCAATCACATAAAACACATGCAAAATACCGCTACCCTCAGCAATGCCAGCACCAGGAATATTGGCTAGGATCGCGCCAAAACCAATCGGTAATAATAATAACGGCTCAAAGTTTTTAACAATAGCTAAGTATAGAAGTAACATACCTACCAACAGCATAAGGCCTTGACCCCACACCATTTGGTTTAAACCGGTATTACTCCAAAGTAAATTTAATTGTTCCATGCTAAATTATGCGAGTGTTAATAAAGTTTGTCCTACCGCTACTGAATCACCTTCTTTAACGCTAATACCTGTAACCACACCACCTCGGGCTGCTCTAATTTCAGTTTCCATCTTCATGGCTTCCAAAATAACTAAAACATCACCTTCATTCACTTTTTGATTTAACGATACCATTACTTTCCAGATAGTGCCAGAGAGTGGCGCACCCACCGCTTCACCACCACTAGTTGGCGCATCGGCAACAATCTCTTTTGTAACTGGCGTACTAGGCGTTGCTGTATCAGATGCAGCTTTCATTGAGGTAATATCACCGCCAGCAGAAACCTCAACGGTGTAAGAAGTACCCTTAAATGAAACCGTGTACACACCCTCTTCATCGCCTGATTTAGAAGAATTATCACTCGCCTGTGGTACTGGCTCAAAGAAATCAGGATTATTACGATTCTCTAAAAATGAGATGCCTACTTGCGGGAAAAGTGCGTAAGTCAATAAATCATCAATTTTATTTTTAGCTAGAGTAATGCCTTTTTCTGACACGATGACATCAAACTCTTGCTCAAGAATATGCATCTCTGGTGCAATATTATCTGCTGGGCGGCAAGTAATAGGCTCACTACCTTCCAAGACCTTAGCTTGTAACGCCTGGTCAACTGGTGCTGGTGCCGCGCCATACTCACCTTTTAAAATACCTGCCGATTCTTTAGTGATGGTTTTGTAACGCTCACCCGTTAATACATTGAGCACTGCCTGAGTACCAACAATTTGTGAGGTTGGGGTTACTAATGGAATATAGCCTAAATCTTTACGCACACGAGGAATTTCAGCCATGACTTCATCAATCTTATCCGTTGCATTTTGCTCACGGAGCTGGCTTTCCATATTGGTCAACATACCGCCTGGCACTTGTGAAAGTAAGATACGCGAATCCACGCCTTTAAGTGAACCTTCAAATTTTGCATACTTACTACGAATTGGTCTAAAGTAAGCGTCAATCTCTTCAAGTTTTTCTAAATCTAAGCCAGTCTTTCTTGGGCTGTTTTCTAAAATAGAAACCACCGAATTAGTCGCTGAATGACCATAAGTCATACTCATAGAGCCAATTGCTGTATCAACACGATCAATACCCGCCTCAACTGCTTTAATGATACTGGCCGTTGACAATCCTGTGGTTGCATGAGCGTGTAGTTGGATTGGAATATCGATCGCTGCTTTTAATTCTTTAACTAAATCATAGGCGACATAAGGTTGCAACAAGCCCGCCATGTCTTTGATACAAAGCGAGTGCGCGCCCATATCTTCGATCTCTTTAGCCATATCGATCCAAGTTTGCATATTATGCACTGGACTCACGGTATAAGAGATCGTGCCTTGTGCGTGCTGACCTAATTTAATGGTTTGATCGGTGGCTGTTTTAAGATTTCGTATGTCGTTCATCGCATCAAAAATACGGAAAACGTTTACACCGTTATCAACACAACGATCAACAAACTTACGCACAACATCGTCACTGTAATGACGATAACCCAATAAATTTTGCCCTCTAAGCAGCATTTGCTGAGGTGTGTTTGGCATCACAGCCTTGATTTCACGAATTCTATCCCAAGGGTCTTCACCCAAATAACGAATACAAGAATCAAACGTCGCACCACCCCATGACTCTACTGACCAGTAGCCAATTTTGTCTAATTTATCTGCAATTGGAAGCATGTCATCAATACGCATGCGTGTTGCAAATAATGACTGATGTGCATCTCTTAAAACAAGCTCAGTAATTTCAACAGGCTTGCCTTCTGAATTGTTAGATTTTCTGGTGATATTTTTTAAAAACTTTAACATTACTGTTACGCCCCTCTGTGCATCTTGATGGCTTGTTCAATGACAAATTTGGTCTCTTCGTCCAACTCATCATTCAAACTTAAATTGTCATCATGATGGTCGTCATCTTGCGACCGCTTGTTTATTTTTTGAATAACAATCGACATGAATTTGGTTACAAATACCAGCAAAGTCAAAAACAAAAATACAAAACCCATACCAAACATGGTAAGGGTGAGTGCTTCTGAAATAAGGTCTGCTTGTTGTTCCATATTATTCTTTGTCTATTAATTTGGTACCGATGGACGGACTTGAACCGTCACTCCGTGAGGAACCGGATTTTGAATCCGGCGTGTCTACCAATTCCACCACATCGGCAATATTGCTTATCTTTACTTATGTCTAAAGGTAATTCTGCCTTTGGTTAAATCATAAGGTGTCATCTCTACCGTAACTCTATCTCCCGGCAGTATCTTAATATAGTGTTTACGAATCTTTCCAGAAATATGCGCCAATACACTGTGGCCATTTTCTAACTCTACTGTAAAGGTAGTATTAGGTAGTTTTTCTTTAACCACACCTTCTAACTCAATATAATCGCTTTTTGACATTGTGTCTGTTTATCTCAACTTAAGTAAATGGGATTATTTTACCCGAATGTCTAGCCTTAGACAAAAAAAGGGAAAAGCTCTGACATTATTCAAATAAGCTATAATTAGCGTATTTTTAGCTAACGTTAACGGACGATGAAAACAAGTTTTGAATTTTTCCCACCAAGGGCTGACAAAGGCAAACAAAGTTTAGTGCAAGTCCGACAAGAATTAAGCAAGATTCATCCAGAATATTTTTCTGTAACTTTTGGTGCTGGTGGCACCACTCAGGATGCAACACTCGAAACCGTACTAAACATTCAAGCAAATGATGGTGTTCCGGCAGCGCCGCACTTATCTTGCATTGACTCTGATAAATCCAAAATTATCGAGCTGCTCGATCAGTATAAAGCAGCTGATATTAATCGCATTGTTGCTCTACGTGGTGATATCCCATCAGGTGTACGTGATATTGGTGACTTTCATTACGCTAATGAGCTGGTTGAATTTATTAAGTCTGAATACAATGATCATTTTCACATTGAAGTGGCTGCCTACCCTGAAGTACACCCGCAAGCTAAAAACATTCAAACCGATCTTCAACACTTTGCTAATAAAGTAAAAGCCGGTGCAGATGCTGCCATTACTCAGTATTTTTATAATGCTGACGCTTACTTTAGATTTAAAGATGAAGTCGAAAAAATGGGTGTTGATATTCCAATCACACCAGGCATTATGCCTATTACCAACCACACACAACTACTTAGATTTTCCAATATGTGTGGCGCAGAGATTCCAAAGTGGATCTTAGAGAGACTTAAACTGTATGAGAATGATTTAGAATCTTTAACTCTGTTTGGAACAGAAGTCGTGTCTAATTTGTGTCAGACCCTTAAAGACCAAGGAGTGGATAGCTTTCATTTTTATTCAATGAATCGAACTGAGCCATCATTATCGATTGCTAAAAGTCTGCTTTAGTGCTGCTTGCCAACCCACTCTTGAATCTTATGCAGATATTCCTTGTCCTCAGAGTGACAGTGTTCTTCAAGAATAATTAACCTTTCACTAAGGCCCTCAAAAACATGCTCATAATGCTTGTTTTTAATTTCTTCTTTGTAAAGTTTAGTTTTTAAAGTGGCAATAACTGTTGTAAGTGCCGCTTCATTTTCTGACTGAATTGCACTAGCGATATTAGATTTATACATCGCATCATTTTTAATTTTCTGCATTTTTTTAATATGCTTATCTTGCTCAGAATGAAAACTAATATTCGGGTAGGCCAACCTCAAACTATCGGTTGTCACATAACCCTCATGCGTCTGTAATTTACCGCTATTAATTTGATCTTGAATATCAAAACGACTAATGCCTAACACTCTTGCCGCTTTAGAAACACTTAACTTAATCATCCCCTCTCCCCAGAAGAACTATTGAAGTCGACAATTTAACTACCTTAATTTCATTTGTCAAGTGTATTATATTTTTCTAATTTAATTTGCTGAATCTTTTCAACAATAGCGCTATCATTAGGCTGTAAAGCAACATAAATTTGTAAAAAACCAACAGATTTTGCAAATACTGCAATTCTATCACTTAAGACAATTAACGGGGTTTTTAGCAATTTTTTAAGGAAATTACCATCAATTTTTCTAATCAAATTCACCATTGCAGACAAACTTTCAACACTGGTGATGGTGACTATAAAATCTTGATCACTTGACAACTGCTGTAAAGAATCTTTATGTAATTGTGTCGTCTTACATTCAACTCTTTCATAAACCTCAACATACTCAACTTGGTTGTTTTGTTTTACCAAACCTTCTTTTAAGGTTTCTCGACCGCCCTTACCCCTAAAAATTAAAATATTTTGATTTTGTAATTGTTGCACCTCATTCAGTGATAGCAATGCTTCGCTCGATGCTTGTGGGCTTGGATAAGCATCAACTTTGAAACCATGATGAGTAATTCTATTAGCAGTCGCTGCACCCACAGCAAAAATATGACAATGCTGGAGGTTTAATTTTTCTAAAATTGTAATGCCGTATTCAACCGCATTCGCACTAATAAAAATCACTGCATCATATTGCTGATGCAAAGGTGTAGCCTTTAACGCCTTAATCTCTAAGGTGGGAAATAAAATAGATTGATGTCCATTATCGTTAACCATGCTCTGCAACGCACTAACTTGTAACAATGGGCGGGTTAATAAAATATTCAAAACATAACTCTGGTTTTTAATAGCCTAGCAATTCTGCAATAATACGAATTTTATTCAATGCTGAGCTTTCTGCGAATTTACAAATTAAAATGGTTTTTGCATTAATACTTGAGGCGTCTTCAAGATAAGAGCGCATCTGCTTCTCATCCCACGTCTCAGCAGAATATAAAATAGGCATTTGATTAAAACTTAAAGTTTGCGCATTAATCTGCGCCTCGTTCAAATCAAGTAAGAGCGGTTTATCTGATTGAAAGCACACATGATAATCAGTCAATAAATCCATAACGGCCTGATCAGGCGCTTGATCAACAACACAAAATAAAGTGAAGTCTGCTCGATGTTCAGACACACTAGATAACAAGGATGTCAATTGCGTTGTATCTATGAGTTGCGCCTGTTCAATTGACAGAACTAGTTCAAATTCTTCTTCTGCCTCTTGTATATCTTCAAAGATTTGATCTAGATCTTCATCGGTGTCAATCGGCAAGGACAGCGCCTTAAACATAGTGGAATAATAATCAAATCGCCATTCTGATGGCAGGTCTTCTGGATAAAAATCATCCTGTAGATCTAAACCGCTACGGCCAATTAGAAATTCTGTTTCACTCATTAGCGCTCAATCCATTTATAATAGGTGGAAAATTATTCAACATACAAAACATGACAGCCATTCTACTACCAATGATTGCTTTATTATCAGGTTTTGCGCTTTTAATTTGGAGCGCAGATGAATTCACTGACAATGGCGCAAAAATTGCCAATATTTTTAAAATATCGCCATTAATTATCGGCCTTATTATCTTTGGATTTGGTACTTCCGCACCGGAAATGCTGGTTTCTGGATTGGCCGCATGGGATGGCAACACAGGCTTAAGCATCGGCAATGCGATTGGCTCTAATATTTTTAACATTGCTTTAGTGTTGGGTGTTAGCGCTATCATTGTACCAATTGAAGTACACAAAGATATCCTGAAAAAAGAGTGGATTTTCTTAATGGTTGCCACTCTTTGTGCGGGCCTACTATTAAGCGACGGACGTCTTGATCTTACTGACGGTCTTATCTTGTTATCATTGCTAGTTCTATTCCTGGCCTACACATTAAAAGAGTCAAAAAATAAAAAACATCACGAATTCGATGAACTTGAACATACCGTAGACAAAAGTCAAACCAAAAAAACTTGGATAATGCTAATCGTTAGTTTGGTGGTGCTCATATCCAGTGCAAAATTGGTGGTATATGGCGGTGTCGAAGTTGCTAAGTTTTTTGAAGTCTCTGATTTAATCATTGGCTTAACCGTGGTCGCGCTTGGCACCAGCTTGCCGGAATTAGCTGTCTCCATTAGTAGTGTACTTAAAAAACAATTTGACATGGTGGTGGGCAACGTTATTGGCTCCAATCTTTTTAACACTATTGCTGTATTGGCTATCCCAGGCTTGATTCATCCTTCCAATGTACCAGAAGACGTCTTAAGTAGAGATTACCCAGTTATGCTAATGCTGACTGTGTTGTTATTTTTAGTCTCATATAAATTTAGCAAAAAACACATTATTAATCGCTTTGAAGGGGTTGTTTTAATCAGTGTTTTTAGCACCTACATGTGGATATTATTTTGAATCTCACGCTAGACAGTGAGAAAGCAACAAAGCAATTTTCGCAACAACTGGCGCAGTGCACCCACAATATCAACCATGCCGTTGTCATCTATTTAGAAGGAGATCTAGGCGCAGGAAAAACCACACTTGCTCGAGGATTTATTCAAAGTTTTGGTTTTGATCGAGTCAAAAGTCCGACTTACTCTTTAGTTGAAAGCTATCAAAACGATGACATTAATATTCACCATTTTGATTGTTACCGTCTTAGCGACCCCGAAGAGCTAGAGTATATTGGTATACGTGACTATCTTGGCACTAATCATATTCAGTTAATCGAATGGCCTGATCTTGGTAAAGGGGCAATTGCACCAGCCGACTTAACCATTGTTCTCAGCGGTATTGACGAACAAAGGCGAGCTCATATTTCTACCCATACTCCAATAGGCACACAATTACTACAATGCGTCAATTCATAGCCTTACTTATCACTTTATTATATGTCAACGCATCTTATGCGGACAATCGCGCTACTTTGTTAGATTTTCGCTTTGCAACATCAGACAAGCGCACTCAAATTATTATTGATTTAGACAAGAAAATCAAATACAGCATCAATACTAATGTTAAAAAAATCCACTTAAACATTCAAAATGTAAAGTTACTTAGTCAAACATATGACAAAATTTTTTATACGGATAGTCGCATCAAGAAAACACGTATCAAACGACAAAAAAATACAATGAACTTTGTATTTTCGACTGCAGAAAAGTACAAAGTTAACAGTTACCTTCTACAGCCTGATGATAAATATCAGCATCATCGCCTAGTCATCAATCTAAACAATATCGCTACACAACAAAAAACTAAGAAACAAAAACATAACCAGCCAACACAACAAAAAATTATCTTGATTGATGCGGGTCATGGTGGTCAAGATCCAGGCGCTATCGGCTATAAACACACCCAAGAAAAACACATCACTCTATCGATCGCAAAGAAACTGGCCAAACTCATTAATCGAACCGAGGGTATGAAGGCTGTTTTAACCCGACGTGGTGATTATTACGTTGGACTTACTAAACGTATTAAAATTGCACAAGCCAATAAAGCCTCTGTCTTTATTTCAATTCATGCTGATGCCGTTCCAAGAAGAAGTGCTAGAGGTGCTTCAGTTTATACTTTATCTGAGCGCGGCGGATCGACAAAATTTTCCAGGCAATTAGAGCGCTCACAAAATATCGAGCAGTCATTTGGTGGTCGTAAAAATTTAATTAAAAATGATCAATATTTAAACAAAATATTATGGAATCTTTCTAGAAAAGACCGTGACATCCAAAGCCAAAAGCTCGGGCATAAAGTCCTGAAGCAAATGAGCAAGATTGGTTATTTACACAAGAAAATACCGCAGAAAGCTGGCTTTGTTGTGCTTAAAACCCCAGCTATTCCTTCGGTTTTAATAGAGACTGCATTTATTTCCAACCCTCAAGAAGAGGAACGCTTAAACAACACTAAAGAGCAAGAAAAAATTGCTAATGCTATTTATCAGGGTGTTTTAAATTACTATCGATAACGGCTATTTTGTCTTATCTGGTGCAGTACTTCCTTCGGGTGGCTCGTAGTTAGGATCATTAGGATTCATAAAAATAAAACCATAGCCGCTTTCAGTGTCAATTTCATCAAAATCAACCACCATTCCTTCTAACAGTTCTTTTTGTGAGTAAGCCACTACATATTCAATACCATTAGACTCTAAATGAATGTCGCTATCTGAGCGCTCATCAAAACCCATTAAATATTGAAAACCTTCGTCAGTTTTATCCACTGCAAAACGAATAAGCATACCTTGAGCATCTGGGTTTTGAGTAGATAGACCGATTTCTTCAGCCGCATTTTTAGTAATTGTAATCATGATGTTTTTTTAATATCTTTAATAAAATTAACAAATTGTTCAACCCAGTGGTTACTACCAACATTTCTAAGATGTGAATAAGTAGCTAGTAAATTGTGGATTAGTATCCCATCGCGCTTATTATCCACACCTACACCGCGTAAAACCTCATAGGCATAATGGGTTTTTGGATTAATATTTTCTAACTTGGAGTAATGAAACTCATGTGCAGAAATCTGTTTAGCAACTTTACTCCAGGGGTGATTACCCGTTGGTGCAAGTTGTACATAGCCTCGGCCAATCGGTTTTGACGTCATCAACGTGTCGGCTTCAATCACCCCGACCAGTTTATGTGACTTACCTTGATGCGTAATTTGTCGACTCAAATACATCAAGCCGCCACACTCAGCATAAGTCGGCAAGCCCGCTTTAATTTGCGCTTTAATATCGGTTAATAAAGATTGGTTGGCTGACAAAGCCTCTAATTGCATTTCTGGAAAACCGCCGCCAATAAACAAGGCATCTGCCTTAGGCAGTTGTGCATCTGTCAATGTATCAAAATACACCAAATCAACGCCTAATGATTCGAACGCATTGAGGTCATCTTGATAATAAAAACCGAAAGCACTATCCTTGGCCACTGCAACTGTGATTGATGATGTTGTATTGTTAATAACGGGTGTTGATGATTTAATGGTTTTTTGATTGAAGTTAATTAATCGATCTAAATCAACCTGGTCAGCGATGTGTTTAGCCGCTGTATCAATAAATTTTTGTGATTCAGGGGTTTCATTGGCTGGCATTAAGCCCAAATGACGTTCATCAATAATGAGTTCTGTCGATCGTCGAATAGCGCCTAATACAGGTATGTCAGTGTAATGCTCGATTGCTTGAACTAGTTTCGATTCGTGACGATCACCTGCTATTTTGTTAAGCACTACCCCTGCAATGTGGACATCGGCATCAAACACTTGATAACCTTTAACCAAAGGCGCAACACCGCGTGTGATTCCAGTAGCATCAACCACTAAAATAACGGGTAGATTAAGCAACTTAGCAAGATCTGCATTCGCATCACCACCTGTCACGTTCATGCCATCATATAGCCCTTTATTACCCTCAATAATGGCGATATCACAGTTACTGGCATATTGACCGTACAACTGAATAATCTCATCCTCTGACATGTTGTAGAAATCAAGATTGTAACAGGGGTTACCGCTGGCCTGAGACAGCCAAATTGGATCAATATAATCAGGGCCTTTTTTAAAGGCTTGAACGTTTAATGATTTCGCTTTAAATGCTGCGCATAACCCTAAACTGACAACGGTTTTGCCTGAAGATTTGTGTGCGGCGGAAAGGTAGATGGATGAAGCCATGCTTCTATTATATCAAACAACTTTCTAAGGTCTTTAATCTTAGATTGTGGCGAATGATTTTGTAAGGTTCGCTAAGTCAGAATCTAAGACTTGTGATGAGGGTCAGCAACTTCATCTGCCAAGCTCTCAGGCAAGAATGGTAAAAACTTCACCAACAGAGTTACAGCAATAAGTGATACTGCAATACCGCCGATGCCTAGCATTATTTCAGGTAATGACGGTGTATAAGCAGCAATACCGCCATAACCTTCTAAAATCTCCTTACCTGGGAACATTTCCATTGGGTAAGCTTGGCCACCAACAATGATAATGTAAAGCTGAATAACACCACCAATCAGAATAAGAATTGAAGCCAAACCTAAGGTTGAGCGATTGCCACGAAGTGCTGGATGATAAATCAGTGCCATTGGAATCAAGCCACCTAGAATAATTTGTCCATACCAAAATAGTTGAGTATAAATACCGCCATCAAACAGAATAAAGTTTTCAACGCCCGCATTCTCAGCTAAATACAAATTACCCAAATGCTTGACTGCAACAAAATACATGACTGCTGCGACAAACACGCCTAGAAGGCTACCCAAACGATTAACCACTGCATCACCTAATGGACGCTCAGTCCATTTGTAACTCGCCATTAAAATCAAGATAAAGAAGGCCAAACCAAAAGCAAATGACATAATAATAAACATTGGCGCCATGATGACAGCGTCATACGCTTGACGAGCTACTAAGAAACCAAAAATAGAACCGGTACCAGTGGTCAAGATTAAACGCCATGAGAATGCAGCTAAGCCCGCCTTAGAAGTAAACTTATTCATACGACGTTCAAACATCATCCATAAATACACAGCAACAATCACAAAGAAGCCGTTATATAAAATAATATTCCAAGCGAAAATTGATTTAAAGTTGTACTCTGTCATTGCCACAATCAAGCGATCAGGACGACCTAAGTCAAGCACCAACACCATTAAACCACCTGCTAATAGTGCTAATGCCACTAGACCAGATAAACGCGACAACGGCTTGTACAATTTCTTTTGAAAAACAGAGGCAATCGAGGCGACATTGAGTGCACCTGAAGCAGCAACGATTAAGAACAAAGCAAATACGTGAGGCATGCCCCACACAATACGATTACTCATACCTGTTACATAATGGCCATAGTGCTCCATATACAAAACAGCACCCAACGCCGCTAAAATAAACACACCTAAACCTGCAATCAATGCATAAAAGCCTAAACTTCTTCCCTGAGTCTCTTCGTAACGAATGTTCATAAAATTCCTAAATTTTGTTACTGTTAAATGCCACTATAACGTACACCAGTATTCAGATCTAAATCTGCTCTGATTTGTGCACTTTGAACTTTTTTGAGTGTTTGGTTGATGTTACTCTTTGGGTCATATAAATCACCAAAGATCACCGCATCACTATTGACACTAGCAACACATGCTGGCGACTCACCATTGTCAACCTTATGCACACATAAAGTACAAGACTCTACTGTACCTTTACCACGTGGCATATGCTCACGCTGGTCGGTTAACTCTTCATGTACAAATGAACGTGCATCGTACGGGCAAGCCATCATGCAATAACGACAACCAATACAAAGATGTTTATCCACTAAAACAATGCCATCTTCGCGCTTCATTGAGGCGTTGGTTGGGCAAACATCCACACATGGTGGTTCTTCACAGTGCTGACACATCAGTGGTAAGCTAGTAATTTTCCCTGTGGCCTTGTCCTGGACTTTTAACTTCTTAACCCAAGTTGGTTTCTGATCACCAGTTGAATGAACCTCACTACCCCAGCCATTTTCTTGCTGACAAGCGCTGACCATGCCATCAATCTCGACTTCAGTTAACTTGTTAGTATCAACTAACATTCCCCAACGCTTATCCTTGGTAACCGGATTTTCGTTTGCGTTAACTGCAAAACTGGTTAAAGTAATACCACTGGCAATCGTAGCAACACCGACAGTAGTCGCACTACTGGTTTTAATAAAATCACGACGATTTAATGTTTTACTCATTATTTAGTCCCTTTTCGTGGCGTTGTACGATGACAACTAAAGCAATCAACACTCACGCTCACCTGTTGATGGCAAGTTGAACAGAATTGATCCTGATCATTTACCGGATGGTACTGGTTGGTTTTTTTATCTTTAGTCGAATGACAATTAACACAACCTTTAAGTGAGCCTTCTTTAGTGCGCACACCTTCTCTAAGTGTTTTATCACGCTTGTGATTCAAAAACTCAGGGTGCATCTTACGAATAACATCAAGGCCATCGGTATGAAAAATCTTACCTGAAGCTTTGATGCTGTTGGCTTCTTCACCCAAATCATGTTGTTCTTGATGGCCATGAGCAAAGACATTACTCACCAACAAAACCATTAATATAGCTACTAAACGATACATATATTTTCTCTCGTAAATTGAATCTAATTAATCGCTACCTAAGCCCATTTGGATATAACCCGTTGGACAAACATCGGCACAAATATGACAACCAACACACTTATCGTAGTCAGTATCAACGTAACGACCAAGCGTTGCCTGATCTTTCTTTACCTTGAATACCGCATCTTGAGGGCAGTACATCACACAGTTATCACACTCAAAACACAAACCACAAGACATACAACGACCCGCTTCTTTTTGCGCTTCTTCTTCAGTGTAACCAATTAAGCGTTCATCAAAGTTACCGAGTACATTATCAACATCGACTAATTTGTGATTACGAGCATTACGTGCTTCTTCATCAAAATGACCTAAGAATAACTCAGTATGAGGAATGATAGAGGCAAACGAACGGTCTTCATAGTTATGAACTGCGTAGTCAGCTGTATCTGTAGCTTCACCTGGTGTACCAGTTGAGTCGTATTCTTCAGATGGCGCAAGATCCCACTCGTTAAGTTTTTCCATTAAGTCAAAGTAATGTACGTCAACCTTAGGGCGTGCTGATTGATCCATACCGGCAAGATAATCACCAATACTTTCTGCAACAATACCGGCTTGACCAATCGCAGTGGTTAATAAGTGTGGACGAACCACATCACCACAAACAAAGAAGCCAGGCTTGTTAGGCACTTGGTAGTTTCTGTCAGCATCAATAAAGCCGTGTTCGTTAAAGAACGAACCATCAATACCTTCACTGTCAACGCCTTGACCAATCGCAGGAACAATTAATTCACATTCAACGTCAAACTCAGAGCCTTCAATTACTGTAGAGCCATCATTCTCTAAACGTACAAAACGTAATGCTATCGCACGACCATCTTCACCTTTAATTACTTCTATTGGGCTTAATTGACCTTCAATTTCAACACCTTCACGATTTGCATCGTCAATTTCTTCTTGTGCTGCTGGCATGTTCTCAATCGTAGAGCGAGTTGTTAATAATACATCGGCACCTAGGCGCTTAGAAGTATCAACCACGTCATGCGCCGTATCATTAAAGATAATATGCTCAGGGCGATCTTTATCAGGGACGTTATCAATATTACCTAAACGACGAGCAACGGATACAACGTCAATAGAAGTATCACCACCACCAATACAAATTACTTTGCCAGTAATATGTTGTAAACGACCTTGGTTATAAGCTTCAAGGAAAGCAACACCTGACACACAGTTTGTTGCATCACCACCTGGAATTGGTAATGAACGACCGGCCATTGCACCTAAGGCAAATAAAACCGCATCGTATTCTTTTTCTAATTCTTCAATAGTGACATCAACACCTACTTTGGTGTTCATTTTAGTCTCAACACCCGTTTCTAAAATACGGTCAATTTCATACTGCAAGACGTCACGTGGCACACGATAATCAGGAATACCGTACATCATCATGCCGCCTAATTTTTCGTATTTTTCAAATACAGTAACTGCGTGGCCTTGCTTACGCAATTGCAATGCAGCAGTTAATCCGCCACAACCACCACCAATAATCGCTACTTTTTTACCAGTAGGTTTAGCGTCTACATTAAATTTAAAACCTTCTTCTTTGGCGTTATCACCAATGAATTGCTCAACCGCATTAATACCAATGGTATCTTCTACTTCGTTACGGTTACAACCATCTTCACAAGGTGCAGGACAAACACGACCCATGATTGATGGGAATGGGTTTGCATCTGTAGAACGCTTAAATGCGTACTCTTGCCATGACATATCACCCGGTGGTTTTTCCATGCCACGAACAATATCTAACCAACCACGAATATTGTGGCCTGATGGGCATGAACCCTGGCAAGGTGGTGTTTGTGCAACGTAAGTTGGACACTTATAAGTGGTGTCATTTTGGAAAATCTTTTGGTTCCATGGTACTGTGCCCATCTCATCACCTTCATCTTTAAACATTCTGAATGTGTGGTTGTCGCCTTTATAATTTTGTCCGTATGGATTCTTTTGCATATCAATTCTCCTTAACTATTATTCTGTTACTTCTTCAGCTTCTTGCGTTACTGAATCGTCTGTTTGTGGTTTCTCCATAATAATTGCCTCACTCACCAATTGGTGAGCACTAACAATCATGTATGGATCAAAATCAAATTTTGGTAAAACTTTAGAAAACTGTGATTTACAAATGGCACAAATTGCAACCAATGTATTAACACCGTCTGTCTTTTCTACTTCTTTTAAAGCTTGCATTCTTGGCATTGCGCCCTTAATACGAATCTCCATTAAATCATCTGTTAACAAGCCGCCGCCGCCGCCACAACAAAACGTTGATTCTTTAATCGTAGAGCGCTCCATATCAACATAGTTGTTACAAACCGCCTTGATAACTTCACGTGGCAAGATAAACTGACCATTTGGAATGCCGCCCATATTCGTGGCTCGTGCAACGTTACAAGAGTCATGGAAAGTCACATTACGATCATCGTTTACAGATTTATCAAACTTCAACTTACCACGTTGAATTAAATCGTGCGTGTATTCAATAATATGCTGTGGTTGTGGGTAACGAGAATCTAATTGGTTTTGTAATTTCAAGCCAAACTCATCAGTTGCACCTGCACCAACACCGGTTAATGTGTTCCAGAAACTATAAGCTACTCGCCAAGCATGGCCACACTCACCGACCATCACACGAGATACTTCTAAATCCAAGGCTGCCTTACGAATACGTAATGCTGCTTTACGCATGATGTCATACGAGCCAATAAACATACCAAAGTTTGCGCCTTCAGAGGCATACGAACTCATGGTCCAGCTAACGCCATCTTCATGAAAAACTTTACCATAGCCGATTAGACCGTCAATATGTGGCTCAGCAAAAAAGTCTGCTGATGGTGTAATGAGTAAAATTTCTGCACCCTTAACATCGAGTGGGTACTTAACTGCAATACCGGTTTCTTCTTCAATCTCTTCTTCAAGATCTAATAAAGTATCTCTCAATGCAGGCTCAGGTAAGCCAAGGTTATTACCAATGGTAATCGCCTTGCCTAAAATTTGGTTACAATATTTTTGTCCAACACCAACCGCATCTAACACTTCACGAGCAGCCATTGAAATTTCTGCTGTGTCAATGCCGTATGGGCAGAATACTGAACAACGACGACACTGTGAACACTGATGGAAGTAATTGTACCAATCATCCAGCATTTCATCATCAAGCTCTTTAGCGCCGACCAATTTAGGAAAATATTTACCCGCAAATGTAAAGTGACGACGATACACGCTTCTAAATAAATCTTGGCGTGCAACCGGCATATTTTTTGGATCAGATGAGCCTAAAAAGTAGTGACACTTATCAGTACAAGCGCCACACTTCACACAAGAATCTAAGAAGACTTGTACTGAACGATACTTAGACTTAAGTTCGCCCATTTTCTCAATCGCAACTTCTTGCCAGTTATCTACTTTTTCGCCTGGGAAGCCGAGTGGATTCTGAAACTGTTCAGATGACTTAAACGGGCCATCACCCTCCATAATACCTTCCTTAATTTCAGGAATTTCTAAATATGTCGGTAAAACTGGGATATCAAATTCTTTAGCAGCCATGTTATTTGTCCTTGCCTAGTGCTTCATCTAATTTTACTGCGTGGTCTTGCTCTTGTTTTAGCGCCCAAGGAGAGATATGACGTTTCTTACGTGCATCATCTACCTGGTTACGTGTCGGGCTAAAGAATATACCCGGCACATGCAATAATTTTGAAATTGGGAAAATTGCCATGAGGACGAATACCAAGAAAAGATGGACTAGGAAATGAATTTCAGTCGGTAAGTCTGCCCAATTAAAGGTAATTAAACCTGAAGCAAATTCTTTAACCATGATCACATCAGTGTGATTACTAGTAAAAGTCATGACCGCACCACTAATGCCAATAATTAGTAGCATAATCAACATCAAGTAATCTGATGGCGCTGAGATGTAACGAATACGTTCAACGAAAATACGACGACCCATTAAACCAATTAGGCCAATCACCATGGCAAAGGCTGCGTATTTAAAGGGCTGAACCAATAAAAATATTTCAGGTAAATCACCTGGCCAGAAATAGCGTGCATGACGAACTAGAACTAGTAATAAACCAACATGGAATAACCAGCCAAATAGCCAGGTCCACTTGTTAGCTTTAAATAAACTTTCAAATAAGACAACTTCGCGTGCCATGCGCATAACCACACCTGTTTGTGTTAATGGAGTTGGTGCAGTCGGAATTTTAAGAGGAGCGGGAGTAACCGTATATTGGTAAATTTTTCTCGCCATTCCAATTAGGAAGACAGCTAAAGATAAATAAAATAAAGCCGTAAAAATAGTGCTTATTGCAGACATATTCCTCTCAAAATAAATATAATGTAAAAAAAACACCCGACAATGCAGGTGCTCTTAGTGCTTGTATTGTTTAGATACAACCTGTAGGCTTTGGAAGGCCGGCGAACTTACAACCTTGCTTACCAGGACCATAAGGGAATAAAGTATAAAGATACTTAGAGCTGCCTTTATCTTTACCAAGTTTTTTACCAACTGCTTTTGTCAATACGCGTACTGCTGGTGCAATTTGGTACTCTTCAAAATAATCACGTAAAAGATTAAGAACATCCCAACGTTCGTGAAATAGATCAGCATTTTCGTCTGCTAAGTCAATATCATCACCTTTCGCCATCTCAACAGCAATCTCTTTTGTCCAATCTTTAAGATTTACTAAGAAACCTTCTTCATCTACTTCTGCGCCTAAAATATCAGCCATCGTCTTACTCCTATATATAAATTACGTTAAACCCAAGAAACCGCAGTTCCATGTTCAACAACTAAATCAACAAACCCTGCATAATCAACTAATTTGATATTATCTGCAACTTTTGATGAAATTCCTCTCGCATCAACATCACCTTGCAATGCGTAGACTCTGCCTTGAGTGGCAAGATCAGCAAGCATTGATGAGTTGGCGTTTTTCGCAGCACTAATTACACCGTCTTCAATCAATAAGATAACACTTGTGTCATCAATTGTATTTAAACAAGACTGTAATGAATTACGCTCGAAAGATGATTTATTTACTGTATGTAACATAGTCAACCTCCCTTAAAAACTTAAACATACGTCTTGTTCAGACATAATTTTAGTAAGCTCAGCATTTGAAACAATTTTGACACTTGGTTTTTCTTCCCAATCATCATCTTCATCTTCATACACTAAAGGCATTAGATCGTCAGCGGTTAAGCCTCTCTCTTCTAAAGATTCAGCTGAAACATACAATTTGTTAATATCGTAATCACCTAAAGCATGGAACGTTTTAGAAAAGTTTTTCATGCCAATACCATCAGTATTTTGGCCTTCAACGATTTGGTAAACACCATCATCGATAAAAGCTAAAGATACGTCTTGATCAAAAGCAGCAGCAATTAATACCACTTCCAATGACTCGATTGCATATGCTGTACCGTAAGAAGCCTTACGATTTAAATACATAAATTTCTTTATTGCCATCTTAGTCTCCAAATACCACTAAACGATCTGACTGAATACCGGCTTCGATCAATTGACCTAAACCCGAAATCCGGAACGCTGGATGAATATTATTACCTTCAATACCATTCTTCTTTGCTTCAGACTCGTCAAGCATACCGCGACGAAGTGCTGCTGCAATACAAACGACAAGCTCAGGCTCACCATCGGCGTTTTTAATATCTAACTCAGCCCATTGGTTTACAACGTTACGATCGTCTTGTGGTGGCATAGTAAAGCGTGTTGCGTTATTAACACCATCATGATAGAAGAACACACGAAAGATTTCATGGCCTGCTGCTATCGCCGCTTTGGCAAATTGGTACGCTGAATCAGACGCTTGGTGCTGATACGGACCCTCGTTAATTTGAATAGAAAATTTCATTTAACTAACCTTTAGAAACGAATATAAGCAGATGAATTCAACTGGTGACGTGTACCTTTCCAGTCAGAAACATGGAATTTAGTAAACGGTAGTCCAGTCTTTTCAAAGAATGCTGGCCAACCAATACGCTCAACCCACTCACCAACTCTTTCCCAGTCGCGAGCATCACCTTTGTATACTTCTAAAATTTTCTTAACAACAGCACCAACTTCCGGCCATCTCGGCGGGTTGTTTGGTAGGCCTGCTGCAACAAGCTTCTGGAATGAAGGCTTAGAACGTGCATTAGAGTGCTTACCACCGATCCAAATAGCGATCTTTGAATGTTCAGGATCGTTAATTTGCATTGGAGGACATGGTGGGAAACATGCACCACAACAGATACATTTCTTCTCATCAACTTCTAATGTTGGCTTGCCGTTAACCATTGCAGGACGAATCGCCGCTACTGGACAACGTGCTACAACCGTCGGACGCTCACATACGTTAGCAACAAGATCATGGTTGATCTTAGGTGGCTTAGTATGCTGAATGTTAATCGCGATATCACCGTGACCACCACAGTTAATCTGACAACATGAAGTTGTCATGTGTACGCGGTTAGGCATTTCTTCTTTTTGGAATTCTTCGTATATATCATCCATCAGTGCTTTTACAACACCGGATGCATCTGTACCTGGAATATCACAATGTAACCAACCTTGAGTGTGTGAAATCATTGACACTGTTGGGCCTGTACCGCCAACTGGGAAACCAGCGTCTTGTAAAGCTTTAATTAATGGTTCAACTTTAGATTCTGCATCCACCATAAATTCAATGTTTGAACGAATGGTAAAACGCATGAAACCGTCGCCAAATTCATCAGAGATATCACATAATTTTTTAATTGTGTAGACATCCATTTGTCTCTGTGTACCAGCACGAACAGTCCAAATTTCTTCATCATGCTTTGAAGTGTGGTGTAATACACCTGGACGTGGACGATCATGATAAGCCCATTGGCCGTAGTTACGACGCATTGTTGGGTGCATGTATTGGATAGGGTCTGGACAGCCAGATTCGATAGGCATTCTTGGTGCTTCAGCCATAGTATTTCTCCTAATATATAGTATTGGACGAAGAGGATCTCTCCGCCCTAAAAATTGTTATTTAAATTACAGTGTGTGTTACGCGTTTGCTTCGGCTTTGTTCTCGAACCACTTAACCGCTTCTTCGTCCCACTTGTCCATACGTACGTATGACATGTAACGTGGTGAATCAACCATGTTAGGATTAACGTCTAAGCCAATGCCTTCCATAAAGTTCACAATACCGATACGCTCGATCATTTCACCTGTGCGCTCATGCTCTAATGCATTTTCAGCAAAAAAGTCAATTACTTCACCCGCTAATTCTTCGATTGCTTCGTAGTCGTCTTCTGACTCAAGCTTCATAAATGGAACAACAACCGTACCGAATAAGTCACCGATCTTTAATGTACGCTTACCACCCATACAAATTGTTACACCTTTGTCATCACCTGTTGCTAAGATAGCTTCAGTAGGCATGTCTTTTGTGATGTACTTATGCGTCAATGGTGAAGTTACATTTAAACAATGCATACATTTAACACAGTTTTTGTTGTCGATTGTTAATGAAGTGTCGCTTTCAACTTTCATACATTGCGTAGGGCAACGAGAAGTAATATTGTCAACAACGTAATCCATACCTTTGTCTGCAACCATTGCTTTCCATAAGTCTTGGTTGATTTTAATATCATCTCTCCAAGTACCAATCGTTGCAAAGTCTGAACGTTCAATTGAGTTCATACAGTCGTTAGCACAACCTGAAACCTTAAATTTCATTTTGTATGGTAATGCTGGACGATGCATATCATCTAGGAATGCGTTTACTAATGTACGTAATGCTGCTGATTCGTTTGTGTTTGACATTTCACAACGTGCTGCGCCAACACATGACATACCCGTACGTACTGCAGGACCTGCACCACCCATATCAAAACCAATCTCGTTAAGCTCGTTGAAAATAGTTTGTGTTGTTTCTTCAGTTGCGCCTTGAAACATAATGTCGCCAGACTGACCGTGGAATGCAATCAAACCAGAACCGCCGTTATCAACAAATGTATCACACATGTTTCTCAAAAGATCTGATGTGTAGTGCATGCCTGCTGGTGGTTGAATTCTTAATGTATGGAACTCAGATGCATCTTTAAATTTATAGTCGCCGTTTTCATCTTTAAGCTCATTGAAACGTGGAATTACACCACCACCATAACCGATAACACCAACGGTGCCACCTTTCCAGTAACCTTTTTTAGTTACGTATGATGTTTCTAATGTTGCCAAAACGTCGCGCACCATGCTAGCACCTGCGTGATCATCTTGTGCTAATCTTTTAAGGCCTGTTACAAACGAAGGCCATGGACCATTTTCCAACTCATCGAGGTTGGGGGTGTTATATAGCTCTTTTGCCATTTTATTTCTCCAGTATATTTAATAAATCTTCTATTTTTAAAAGAAAAGAAGATGTGAACGGGTCAAATTATACTTAGAATACAAACAATACCACTCTTTATTAGTGGTATTTTTGACTACCCCTTAGGGGGTATAAGATTAGAAAATCGAACCTAATGATTGGTTAAATATTGATCAACTTTCTCAGCAACGCCACGGCCTTCATTAATCGCCCATACCACTAATGATTGACCACGACGGCAATCTCCAGCAGTAAACACGCCTTTTTTAGAAGTGGCATATTCGCCATAAACGGCTTGATAGTTACCACGTGCATCAAGTTCGATATCAGCATCATCACTCAAATAATGCTCTGGCGAGACAAAGCCCATAGATAACAACACCAATTGCGTGTCCCAAGTTTTTTCACTGCCTTCAATTTCAATCAGTTGACCATCTTTAAAATCAACATTTACCGTATTAAGGCCTGTGACTTTACCCGCATCATCTTTGATGAAAGATTTGGTCATTAAATGATACTGTCTCGGGTCGTCGCCAAATACTTGCGCCGCTTCTGCATGACCGTAATCAACACGATAAATCAGTGGCCATAGTGGCCAAGGATTATTATCTGCACGGTCTTGTGGTGGCTTACCCATCAATTCAAAATTAACAATCGATTTAGCGCCTTGGCGTAGTGCTGTACCAATACAGTCTGTACCAGTATCACCACCACCAATCACAATCACATCTTTACCTTTGGCAGATAAATCAGAACCATCGGCATGGCCAGTGTCTAATAAACTTTTGGTATTTTTAGATAAATACTCCATTGCCATGTGCACACCATCAGCATCACGATTAGCTACTGGCAAATCACGTGCTTGAGTGGCGCCAGTCGTAAACACCAAAGCATCAAACTCTTTTTGTAAATCAGCAGTCTTGGTATCTTGACCGACATTAACGTTGGTGATAAATTCAACACCAGAATCTTTAAGTAAATTAACACGGCGATCTACCACATCTTTACCGAGCTTCATGTTGGGAATACCATACATCAGTAATCCGCCAATACGATCATCACGTTCAAATACAGTGACGCTATGGCCAATTTTATTAAGCTCGTCTGCCGCTGCTAAACCTGCAGGGCCAGAGCCAATAATAGCGATTTTCTTACCGGTGCGGTACTCCACCATGTGTGGCTGTATCCAGCCTTCTTCAAAACCACGATCGACAATCGTTTGCTCAATATTTTTAATGGTGACAGCAGGATTATTAATGCCAAGCACGCAAGAGCCTTCACAAGGTGCCGGACAAACTCGACCGGTAAATTCTGGGAAATTATTAGTCTTGTGTAGGCGAATTAATGCTTCTTGCCACTTGTCGTTATAAACCAAATCATTCCATTCAGGAATTAAGTTATCAACTGGGCAACCATTTTCTGATTGGCAAAATGGCACGCCACAATCCATACATCTTGCGCCTTGCTCTTGTAATTGTGCAATGTTATGTGTGCCTGTAAAAATTTCACCATAATCTTTAATACGTAGCTCAACTGGGCGATAATCCTCAGTCTTTCTATCAAATTCTTTGAAGCCAGTTACTTTTCCCATCACTCTCAAACACTTAAAACTAAAGCGCATAATTATGCCATAGATTTGCCTTGTTTAGCAATCAGAATGACTGTATAATTGCCCCTTTTTACAGAACTAACCTATAGGAAGCACTCTCATGAATTTAATTGATCAAATTGAGAACGAACAAATAAGATCAGATATCCCTGAATTTTCATCAGGTGATACCATTGTTGTACAAGTTAAAGTGCGTGAGGGTGACCGTGAAAGACTACAGGCATTCGAAGGTGTTGTTATCGCTAAGAAAAATCGTGGTATCGGCTCAGCATTTACCGTGAGAAAGATCTCTCATGGCGAAGGCGTTGAAAGAGTTTTCCAAACACACTCAAAAATGATTGATTCAGTAGAAGTTAAGCGTCGCGGTAAAGTTCGTCAAGCGAAGTTGTATTACCTTCGTGAATTAACGGGTAAAGCTGCAAGAATTAAAGAAAAATTAGCTAAAAGATAAGCGTTATATTTTTCCAATAAAAATGCCGGTCTTTACCGGCATTTTTTATGCCATAATTTCAAACTGTGAATAATACAACCTTAATTGAAAAATTTCTAGATTATTATTGGCTATCTTCTGGCGCAAGTCAAAACACGCTAAGCGCTTATCAATCAGACCTTAAGTTATTTTCAAAATGGCTAGATGGTGACCTTTCTCATATTGACAGCACCCATATCAATGATTACTTCAAGCATAGACGACTTAGCGCTGCCACACAGTCGCGCATCCTCACTTGTTTGCGTATTTTTTACCAATATCTAATCGCCCAAAAATTAATCAAAAACAACCCTACTGCCAAATTACATCATCCCAAGCAAGTGCAAAAATTACCTATTTTTCTCAATATCGAAGAGGTAGATCGGTTGTTGAATACGCCGGATAAAAACACCGTCTTTGGACAGCGAGATCG
>CAJVCM010000078.1 GCA_910595815.1 Candidatus Thioglobus plumae
TCATCGGCTACTTTTACACGCACAATTGAAGCCATGGTAATATCACCTGTGTCTAATAAGGTGTTTGTCATTGGCATATAGACTTTTTCCATTGCATCTGGATGCAAGGTTGGTGAAATCATTTCACTGATAACTTTAGAAGTAACACCATATTGTATTTGCAATGATGTCATGTAGTAAGTCGAAATTGCACCAATTGTAATTAAGATCCATTTGATTAAACTAACCATTTTGATTTTCTCCTTGGGTTACGCCCATTAAATACTGATTGTGATAAAACGAAGAATTTTATCATTCTATTTGTTTAGCGTGGGTAAATATAACCTAAACTCTTAATCCATTAAATACAATATTGGTCAAGCTAACAACGCCAATAATCTTGCCATTGTTGCCTATTTGTAAATAAACTGGTTCAGGATTTTTTTATGAATGCCATATAATGTTATCTTATGAACAAAGTCGTATTAATTAACGGAAAAAAACAAACCAAGCTCAGTGTGTTTAATCGCCTGACACAATTTGGCGATGGCTTGTTTGAGACTTGCCTGGTTAAAGAAGGGCGTTTGTTGTTGTGGGATAAGCATTTTTCACGATTAGAAAAAGGCCGTGTTCAGCTTAAAATTAACCCTATTAGTGAAAAACAGTGGTTAAAAGATATTGCTAAAGCGCTTTCGATAGCCAAGCTAAATCAGGCGGTGGTTAAGGTTATGCTTTCTCGTGGTGAGAGTAAGCGAGGCTATGGATTTGAAGCAGATATTGAGCCGACCCGTATTATTATTGTGTCTGCAGTACCAAAAAAAATGCTTAGTCAGTACACATTAACAACGTGCCAAAGTGGTTACGTAACTAATCAATTACTGTCTAATATCAAACACTGTAATCGCCTTGAGCAAATTTTAGCCAGAGCAGACATGCATAGTGATGAATGCATTATGTTGGATGACAATGGTTATGTTATTTCAGTAACACAGGGTAATATTTTTGCGCTGAAGTCTGGTGTACTGCTAACTCCCGGTTTAGATGAATGTGGTATTGAAGGTACACGCCGTTCAATAGTGTTAAAAATAGCAGATGATCTGGGTTTTCAAGTTAATGTGGGCGCAATCACACTGCAAGAATTGTACGAATGTGATGAAGTATTTATCACCAATAGTGTGATTGGCATTAAACCGATTACAAAAATTAATGATAAGGTATTTGCTCAACAACAAGCAACGCAGGAAATAGCACACGCTTTTAATCACTATGTTTCAAAGCGAAAGAATGCAGTTTTATTAAAACCGAAAAAGCCTTATTTCAAAGTTTTGTTGGCATCAATTACTGCGTTAATATTGGCATGGGCTTATTGGGCAAATATGATTAAAACCGTCGAGTCTTTTGTTTATCAATTACCCAAAGGTGCTAATATCACCTCAACAGCAGCAGATCTTAAGCGCTATGGCTTGATTCATTCAAGCTATTTTGTAGTGAGTGCAGCCAAAGCTCTTGGTCTTGAGTCACAACTTAAATCTGGTCATTATGATATATATCCAAATATGGGTGTGATTGAGTTGCTAGAAAACTTCTCATCGGCAAAAGTAGCCAATCGAAATATCACCTTGATTGAAGGCGAGACCGTATCCCATTATTACCAACAATTACTTAACACCAAGTCGTTGAAATCAAGTGGTTCGCTAGATGAAACCATGCGCTTAACTGGCATAAAAAAACCTTATGAAGGGTATTTCTGGCCAGACACTTATCAAATTAATTATGGTGATAGTGTTGCCAGCGTGTTTAAAAGAGCTCATCAAATGATGCAAGAGAAGCTAGGCGTTGAGTGGCAAGGGCGCGATAAGGCGTTAAATTTAAAAAATGCAGATGAAGCACTAGTATTGGCATCCTTGATTGAGAAAGAAACCGCACACAATAAAGAAAAATCAAAAATAGCAGGTGTGTTTATGCGTCGCTTAAAGAAAGGCATGCGTCTGCAAACTGACCCTAGCGTTGTGTATGCTTTAGGTAGCCGATATAAAGGCTCACTCAGTAAGCAAGATTTAAAATTTAACAGCCCTTACAATACCTACCGACACAAAGGCTTGCCACCGACAGCGATTGGGTCTGTTGGCCAGGCTTCATTACGGGCAGCTATGCATCCAGCCTCGGGCGATACTTTGTATTTTGTTGCAAAAAAAGACGGCAGCCATGCCTTTGCAAAAACTTACAAACAGCACCGACTTAATATCAAAAAGTATCTAAAATAAAACCCATGGAAAGAGGAAAATTTATCACCATTGATGGGGTTGAGGGTGCAGGAAAAAGCACTCAAATTACCTTTATTTGTGACTACTTAAAAGCCAAGGGTGTTAATGTTATTTTGACGCGTGAGCCCGGCGGCACAGATGTAGGTGAGAAAATTCGAACACTCTTACTGAGTAATTCAACAGGCAAAATGCATGCTGATACAGAACTGATGTTGATGTTTGCTGCCAGAAACGAGCACATTCAAAATAAAATCATGCCTGCTTTAAAACAAGGTGATTGGGTATTGAGCGACCGCTTTACTGATGCTTCTTATGCGTATCAGGGCGGTGGCAGAGGTTTGGATGTTGAGCGTATTGCGCAATTAGAACAATGGGTATTGCAAGACTTCACTCCGGACATGACGTTACTATTAGATGTACCAGTTGAGATTGGTATGTCCCGAGTGGAGTCACGGGGAAAAAAAGACCGAATTGAGCTAGAGGCCACAGATTTTTTTAACCGAGTGAGGCAAGCCTATATCGACCGATCTGAGCAGTTTCCAGACCGTATTAAGTTGATTGACTCTTCTCAAACGGTAGAACACACCAAGCAACAAATTAAAGTTATTTTGGACTCACTATGATGCTGCCTTGGCATAAGTCTGCCTTTACAAAGTTGACTCAGATGATTGATCAAAATCATCTACCACATGCGTTGCTAATTACTGGTATGCCACAGATGGGTAAGTTTGAACTGATGCAGCAATTGGTGCAAACCTTATTGTGCCATAATCAATCTTGCGGTGAATGCCGCGTGTGTCGCGCTATTGCTAAAGACAATCCAAAAGAAACACTAGAAACATCAACACTGATTCGCAGATCGTACTATCCGAATATGGTGTTCTGTCGAACCGAGGTCAATGACCGAGGTGTAGAATCAAAAAATATTCGCATTAATCAAATCCGTGCTTTTTGTGAGGCATTGAATAAAACTGCCGATGATTTACAAATTGGCGTGTTATTTTATGCAGACCAAATGAATGTAAGTGCGGCCAACAGTTTGTTGAAAACGTTGGAAGAGCCTCGAGACAACACACTGATTATTTTATTGGCGCACAATCCTAAGAATTTGCCAGCGACTATTTTGTCCCGTTGTCAAAGCGTGCACATTTCCCCGGCCTATGATGAGGCAACAAAAACTTGGCTTGCGGATCATATTAGTCAAACGCAAAATGAAGATTTTGATGTGGCACAATTATTAGAAAATACGCATGGCGTTCCTTTTAAGGTGCTTTCAGAACTTTCTGGTGATAGATTTATTCATTATCAAAATTGGCAAAATCAATTATTAAACATGGTGGTACACCCAGCTACACTGAATGAAGTGCAAGATTTTGAAGGCAATGAAGTAGAGGTTCTGAATTGCCTACAAAATTTAGTGATTGAAGGTATTCGCTTGAAAGCGTTAGGTCATGAGGGTGGTTTAGTTGAGTTAAATCAAGTGGTTAAAACGGTAAAATCAGATTTTTTGTTTAGG
Source organism: Candidatus Thioglobus plumae (assembly GCA_910595815.1). GTDB lineage: Bacteria > Pseudomonadota > Gammaproteobacteria > PS1 > Pseudothioglobaceae > Thioglobus_C > Thioglobus_C plumae. Next base: position 3,760 of record CAJVCM010000078.1, read on the forward strand.
TTATTGGATGATATTTATCATGCGATTAACTTGTCAAAAACTACCGTGAATATTAAATTATTATTGGATAATGTTTTGATTGTGTGGTCACACATTACACATTTAAAACGCTATCCGCAAATTACTAAAACATAAAGGAGTTATGGCATGAGCCAATCAGACGATTTATTTGAACAAGCAAAAACCGTTATTCCAGGCGGCGTTAATTCACCAGTACGTGCTTTTAATGGTGTAGGTGGAAACCCGATTTTCTTTACCAAGGGTGAGGGTGCTTATTTGTTTGATGCAGATGGTAAAAAATATATTGACTACGTTGCTTCATGGGGGCCGATGATTTTAGGTCATGCAAATCAAGCAGTAGTTAATGCGGTTAAAGAAACTTTAGAGAAGGGCTTGGGCTTTGGTGCACCGACTGAAATTGAAACTATCTTGGCGAAAAAAGTATGCGAACTGGTGCCATCAATTGAGCTGGTGCGTATGGTAAGCTCAGGTACTGAAGCTACCATGAGCGCTATTCGTTTAGCGCGTGGTTTTACCGGTAGAGATAAAATTGTAAAGTTTGAAGGTTGTTATCACGGTCATTCAGATTCACTCTTGGTTAAAGCGGGCTCAGGTGCACTAACGCTTGGCGTGCCAACCTCGCCAGGCGTGCCTGCAGCATTGGCTGAGCATACACTAACATTAGAATACAACAATGTTGACCAAGTGCGTGAAGTGCTAAGCGAAGTTGGTGATGAAGTGGCTTGTATTATTGTTGAACCTGTTGCCGGTAATATGAACTGCATCCCACCAGTTGATGGATTTTTACAAGGGCTACGTGAAATTTGTGATGAGCATGGTGTGGTACTTATTTTTGACGAAGTGATGACTGGCTTTCGCGTTGCGCTTGGCGGCGCACAAGCTTATTATGGCGTAAAGCCAGATTTAACCACTTTGGGTAAAGTGATTGGTGGCGGACTACCTGTAGGCGCCTTTGGTGGAAAGCGTGAAATTATGGAATACATTGCACCGCTTGGACCAGTCTATCAAGCAGGTACGCTTTCGGGTAACCCGATGTCAATGTCGGCAGGTTTGGCGATGCTCAATGCCTTGTCAGATGACGTAAATTTTTATCAAAATTTGAGTGAAAAAGTGCAAATGTTGACCGATGGAATTTTGGATCAAGCTAAGGCTAATAATATTGGTATGACGGCTAATATGGTGGGCGGTATGTTTGGTTTATTCTTTACTGATTCAGATTCTGTTACCAACTTTAATGAAACCTCTCAGTGCGATGTAGAGCGCTTTAAGAAATTCTATCATTTAATGTTAGAGGAAGGTATTTATATGGCACCTTCTGCTTATGAAGCGGGCTTTGTGTCAAATGCACACAGTAATGAAGATATCCAAGCGACGATTGATGCAACAGGACGCGTATTTGCTAAATTATGAAGATTGATGTTGTTGAGTCAGAGCTGAATGAAGCACAAACCACTCTGGAGAAGTTTGATAACAATGTCACTATTTTTGGTTCTTCACGTATCGCCCAGGATGACCCTTTAGCTAAAAAAGCTTATCAACTGGGTAAGTCCCTGTCTGATGGTGGATTTAATGTTTTAACTGGTGCTGGGCCCGGTATTATGCAAGCTGTTAATCACGGCGCATTTGAGGGAAAATCTAAAAGTATTGGTTTAAACATTAAGCTACCGAAAGAGCAATCACCAAATCCGTATTTGGATGAGTGCTTGTTGTTTGAACATTTTTTTACTCGTAAAGTCATGTTAATTAAACACGCTGATGCTTGTGTATTTTTTCCAGGTGGATTTGGCACTGCCGATGAGCTGATGGAAATATTGACGTTAGTACAAACAAAAAAAGGTAAGCAGATTAAAATTTTGTTATTTGATTCAGAATTTTGGACACCTTTATTAAATTGGTTTAATACTTTAGAAAATAATCAGTATATTAATTCAACAGACTTAGAATCATTTGAACTAGTCGACAGTGTTGAGCAAATATTAGAGATACTCGAGGCATAATATGGCATTGGCAATTTTTGATTTAGATAAAACTTTAATTGGTGGAGACAGTGATTTTCTTTGGGGTGAATTCATGAGTGAAATTGGTGCGGTAGATAGTGATACTTACCAAGTTAAAAATCAATATTTTTTTGATCAGTACGCCTTAGGAAAGCTTGATATTAATGAATATTTAGAATTTTGTTTAGCACCATTATCCCAACACTCTCTCGCTACATTAAATGAGTGGCATCAACAATTTATGCTGTCAAAAATAGATTCTATTTTGTTACCTAAAGCACAAGCAGTTGTTGATGCGCATAGAGATAAAGGCGATACCTTGCTAGTCATTACTGCGACTAATCGTTTTGTGACAGCGCCTATTGTGGCGAAGTATGGTATCGACCACTTGCTGGCGACCGAGCCTGAAATTAAAGATGGGCAATACACAGGAAAAGTGGCAGGTGAGCCTTGTTTCCAGTCAGGCAAGATTGGTCACCTTAATCAGTGGCTGGCTAAAACTGGTGAAAGTATTGAAGGTGCTAGTTTTTATTCAGATTCACACAATGACTTGCCAATGCTAGAGCTGGTAGATTACCCTGTGGTGGTAAATGCTGATGAACAGTTAATCCAAATTGCCTCTGATCGAGATTGGCCAAGCTTAGATTGGCATTAGTCTTTAGGCAATAAAAAACCTCCTTTCGGAGGTTTTTTAAACATTCTTGAAGAAATGAATTACATGTATAAGTGGTGATTACCAGTTGAAGCTTCTTCAAAGTAAGTCGCCGCACCTGCAAATTCAACACCATCAATAAAGTCTGATTTATCGTAGCCAAATAATTCAACTGTCATTTCACAAGCAATGAATTTAACATCAAACTCTTGACACATAGAGCGAAGCTCTTCTAGCTTAGCCACACCATGCTTAGCCATGGTTTTCTTCATTAAGAAGGTGACCAAAGTATCAGCAAATGGAATGTTCCAAAGAACATTGGGAATCTTAGGGCCAAAATCAATCGCTTGTAACCACTTAGGACCAAAAGGCATTTTCATTGGCATGCCAGGGTTTCCTAACGGAGTTACTTTAAGTTTTGATGTATCTTTTAATAAAAGATTTAAGCCATAAAATGTAAAGAAGATAGTAACTTCTTTATCCATTGCAACGCCCGTAGAGGCAATAATGAAAGGCGGGAAAGCCCAATCAAAAGTACCCTTGGTGGCGATGATCGTCATTTTATTGTTATCTGACATTTGTATTCTCCTCTAGAATGTTTTTTATTTAAACTTTCTCAATGGTAAAAACGTATTTACCACCATCTTCAACAGTAGACATTAATTTGTTACCTGTTTGATTGCAAAAAGCTTCAATATCTTTTACTGAACCGGCATCGGTTGAAATTACGTCTAAGATTTTTCCAGCATCCATTTTAGATAATGCTTTCTTAGTTTTTAAAATTGGTAATGGGCAGTTTAAGCCTGATGCGTCTAAAGTTTCGTCAGCCATGATAGGGACTCCTTGTTAAATAATAATAATAAACATATTAGCTGTAACTAATAAGTTTGACTAGTTTAATCTCTCACCAGTCAATAGTCAAATATAATGAGTTCATGATGAAGAGTTTATCCTTGATATTTTTAATGCCATTTTGGGTGTTTGCATTGAGCTTGCCTGAGATGCAACTGTCAGAATCTTTGAATGAGAAAAAAAACGGCAATGAATTTTTACAATTGATTTGGGATACTGGTTCAATTGTTTCTGATGTAGAAATGGAT
>CAJVCM010000079.1 GCA_910595815.1 Candidatus Thioglobus plumae
GCTTTCTACTCATTCAGAATGTTCTTTTTGGTATTCCATGGGAAATCACGCGTTGATCACCACACCGAAGAGCATTTGCATGAGTCGGCACCATCGATTACTTTCCCGTTAATCGCGTTAGCAATTCCTTCAGCGGTGATTGGTTATTTCACCATCGACCCAATGTTGTTTAACGGTTGGTTGGATAACGCCATTACCATTGATGCGGCTAAACACGTATCAATGACTGAACTGTCAAAAATATTCGATAGTGCGGCTGCAATGATTCCTCACGCGGTGCAAACCCTGCCATTCTGGATGATGGTCGGTGGTATTGTGGCGGCTTGGATATTGTCACTTTATCGTACGCAGTGGGCTGACTGGATACAGAAAACCTTCCACCGTACCAACTATGCTTTGGAGTCTTTATACGGGTTTGACCGTTTTAACGAGATTGTCTTTGTTAATGGCGTCAAGAAATTAGGTAATTTATTATGGAAAGTGTCTGACTCTATGTTGATTGACAAAATGTTAGTGAACGGCAGTGCAAGACTGGTTGGCTTTGTTGGTTCTGTGGTTCGACCAATCCAAACTGGCTATGTTTATCATTATGCATTCTTCATGATTTTCAGTTTATTAATTATTTTAACTTGGGTGCTGTTTGCAGGCGATAACCCATTACTATCTATCGAGTTATAACTATGGAACTATTGAGTTTATTAATTTGGCTACCAATCTTAGGTGGCGCATTGGTTATCCTGATTGGTAATGATCGCGCTGAGACAGCAAAGTGGTTAAGTGTAGCAATCTCTGTTGTTATATTTGTGATGTCGTTAAGTCTTTATACAGATTTTGATAGTACAACACATCTGATGCAATTTGAAGAGAAAGCATCGTGGATTTCTTATTTTGATATCAACTACCATATTGGTGTTGATGGTATCTCGATGCCACTGATTATCTTAACAACGTTCTCAACCATTCTAGTCATTATTGCTGGCTGGGAAGTCATTACTCGTAGAACCGCACATTATATGGCGGCATTCTTAATGATGGAAGGCTTGATTGTTGGTGTATTTTCATCGCTAGACGCAATTTTATTTTATGCCTTTTGGGAAGCGTCACTGATTCCAATGCTTTTAATCATTGGTATATGGGGTGGCGATAATCGTGTGTATGCTGCTATTAAGTTCTTCCTATATACATTCTTAGGCTCAGTAATGTTGTTGGTGTCGTTAATCTATATGTATACCAAAGGTGGTTCGTTTTCAATTCTAGATATGCATAATTTAAGCTTGACTGCGGCAGAGCAGGCGTGGATATTCTGGGCATTCTTTGTGGCATTCGCTGTAAAAGTTCCAATGTTCCCAGTACATACATGGCTACCAGACGCTCACGTACAAGCGCCTACTGGCGGTTCTGTGATTCTAGCAGCCATTATGTTAAAAATGGGTGGTTATGGCTTTTTTCGTTTTTCATTACCGATTACGCCAGATGCGTCTTTACAGTTCGCAGATGTAGTGATTGCCCTATCTCTCATTGCCATTGTTTATATTGGCTTTGTTGCCTTAGTGCAAAGAGACATGAAAAAGCTAATCGCTTATTCTTCAATTTCACACATGGGGTTTGTGACTTTGGGTGTATTTGCCTTGTTCTTTATTCTAAAAATGGGTGCAGATGGTAATATTGTATCAATCAATAGCGGTAGTGTTGAGGGTGCCCTGCTAGGGCTTGAAGGTGCTATGGTACAGATGATTTCACATGGATTTATTTCAGCTGCCATGTTCTTAGTGGTAGGTGTATTGTACGACCGTCTACATTCAAGAGAAATTTCAACATATGGCGGCGTGATAAACTCGATGCCTAAGTTCACCGGCTTTGCCGTACTGTTTGCGATGGCCAATGCTGGCTTGCCAGGCACATCCGGCTTTGTTGGTGAATTTATGGTGATCCTAGCTGCGCTTCAGGCCAATATTTGGTACGCGGTATTAGCAGCGACAACACTAATTGTTGGTGCAGCCTACACCTTATGGATGGTCAAGCGTGTATTCTGGGGTCCAATCACTAATCCTGCAGTAGAAACTTTAAATGATATTAATGGGCGCGAATTCTTTGTCTTGGCAATCTTGGCATTAGCAGTATTAATTATGGGTCTATATCCACAGCCAGTAATTGAAGCTATGCACAGCTCAATTGAACACTTATTAAATCAAGCATTAACGTCTAAATTATGATGAATACATTCCAATTTGATACAGCGTCGTTACTGGTAGCTTTGCCAGAAATCTTTTTATTAAGCTCGATTGTAGTGATACTGCTGTTAGATATTTTCTTAACCAAAGGATTTAAGCAAGTTACTTATTACTTAACGCAAGCAAGCTTACTAATGACAGGTATTTTGTCATACAGTCTAATTGGACAGCCAGAGACAATTATCTTTAGTAATTCATTTGTAATGGATGATATGGCCTCGGTATTTAAAGTCTTTATGATGGGCGCTGCAATGGTGGCAATGGTGTATTCACGTCATTACTTAACTCAGCACTCTTTGTTTAAAGGTGAATATTTCGTCTTAGTATTGCTGTCAATTTTAGGCATGATGGTGATGGTATCAGGCTATAGCTTACTAACATTGTATCTAGGGCTTGAAATTTTGTCATTATCACTGTATACCTTGATTGCCATTGCACGTAAAAGATCAGGTGCAATTGAAGCGGCACTTAAATACTTTGTACTGGGTGCAATTGCATCAGGCCTATTGCTTTATGGTATGAGTATGATTTACGGCATTAGTGGTAGTATTAATATTATCGATATCGCTGCGTTTGCATCTGATGCAAATCTTGGCTCAAGAGAAACATTAATCATTAACTTTGGCCTAGTGTTCTTAGTCATTGGTATAGCCTTCAAACTCGGCGCTGTACCATTCCATATGTGGGTGCCAGATGTATATCAAGGCTCGCCAACATCCGTTACGATGTTTATATCAACCGTACCAAAGATTGCCGCTGTTGCTATGTTAGTGCGCTTACTGGTAGATGGATTGGGCTCGATGCATGCTTACTGGGCAGATCTGTTTATGATCCTAGCATTGTTATCTATTGCACTTGGCTCAGTTGTAGCGCTGATGCAAACTAACATCAAGCGCATGTTTGCGTATTCAACCATTTCACATGTGGGATTTGTAATGTTAGGTTTTGTTACTGGTGTAGTGACTGGTTATGGTGCAGCTACATTCTACATTTTGGTTTATGTACTGATGAGTTTGGCAGCGTTCGGTGTAATCATCTTGCTTAACAAAAAAGGCTTTGAAGCAGATCAAATTTCAGACTATAAAGGCTTAAGTAAGCACTCACCTTGGTTTGCGTTAATGATGTTAATGGTTATGTTGTCAATGGCGGGTGTACCACCATTTATTGGTTTTTATTCAAAATTCTTTATCTTGCAGCAAGTTATCTCTGCAGGCTTTGTGACGGTGGCCATCATTGCCGTGGTATTTGCCGTGATTAGTGCTTACTACTATTTACAAATCATTAAGTCCATGTACTTTAATGAGCCCGAAGGTGAAATTAGCATTGTTGCGCCAATGGATATGAAGTTAATCCTATCCATTAATGCAATACTTATCTTGGTGGTTGGTATATTCCCAGATTTTTGGATGAAACTTGCACTTTCGTTGTTCTAAAGAGGTCGTTTTTAAAATATTCTAAATTTTATAAACAACTCTATAAAACCCTGATTTAGAAATCTAAATCAGGGTTTTTTCGTTTATAAACAGCTATATCAGAGTGTTTCGAGCAAGGCAAGGCATCCTCTATGAGCATTTAAGTTAATATTGAAAACTTATAATATTTTTTTATTGATTGCTAATAGTAATACCGCCTAACTTGTTGACCCGCTTCCAGGCGTGTCCGTAAATCACCTCGTAAGTGGCGGGAAGCTTGCCTTCGGTACGATAAGATTCATACATTTTAATCATTAGTTGAAATTTGTCTTTTCCCATGAGGGATTTTGAGCGAGCACTGACAGTTTGTGCGCCAATGACCTTGAGGTCTCTAAGTAAGTCAGTAACCGTTTGATAGGTTAGGGTTAGTTTTTCCATTTCCATTACCGGTGATTGAAATCCAGCGCCGAGCATCTGATCACCAATATCGTGCATATCAGTAAAGGTGTTAACATGGGTTTCGTTATCAACCAC
>CAJVCM010000080.1 GCA_910595815.1 Candidatus Thioglobus plumae
TGAGAAGATTCTAATGCTGGCAAAATACCTTCAACTCTAGTGAGTGTATGAAAAGCTTCTAACGCTTCTTTATCGGTAATGGCTACGTATTGTGCACGGCCTGAGTCTTTTAAGTAGGCATGTTCCGGACCAACACCTGGGTAATCCAGGCCTGCTGAAATTGAATGGCCTTCGATAATCTGGCCATTTTCATCTTCCATTAGGTAGGTACGATTGCCATGGAGTACACCGACACTACCTGCGCACAGAGGCGCTGCATGAGCCGTTGGGCCTTTCTCTAACCCGTAGCCTGCTGCTTCCACGCCATAAATAGCCACTGATGCATCATCAATAAATTCATGAAACAGTCCAATAGCATTTGATCCGCCACCAACACAAGCCACTAGGGCGTCGGGCAAACCACCAACTTGATCAGCGAATTGAACTTTAGCCTCTTTACCAATCACACTTTGAAAGTCACGCACCATCATCGGATAAGGATGTGGCCCCGCGACTGTGCCAATAATATAAAAAGTATCATCAATATTAGTAACCCAATCACGCATGGCTTCATTGAGAGCGTCTTTTAAAGTTTTCGATCCTGAAGTAACTGGCACTACGGTAGCGCCGAGTAACTTCATACGAAAGACATTCAGCGCTTGACGAGCAACATCAACCTCACCCATATACACAACACACTCTAAACCTAGGCGTGCTGCAACGGTAGCTGTGGCCACACCATGCTGACCTGCACCGGTCTCAGCAATAATACGAGTTTTACCCATGCGCTGGGCTAATAATGCCTGGCCAATAGTATTGTTAACTTTGTGTGCGCCGGTATGGTTAAGGTCTTCACGCTTGAGATAAATCTGTGCACCACCGAGTTTTTTACTCAAATTAACCGCATGATAAAGTGGCGTTGTACGACCAACATAGTGCTTAAGATCGTACTCGAACTCTTTTATAAAATCTGCATCATCCTTGTATTTTTCATAAGCTTCTTTAAGCTCAGTCACCGCTGTCATCAATGTTTCTGCAATAAAAACGCCACCGTATTGTTCGAAATGACCTTTGTCGTCTGGCAATGAATAGCTCATGATCTAACCTGCTGTATAAATTGTTTTATTTTAGTGATATCTTTCATGCCTGGCTCACTTTCCACACCGCTAGACACATCAACGGCGTAAGGATTTACTTGCTTAATTGCTTCAGCAACTGTATCGGGGTTTAAACCACCTGCTAGAATAATGGGCAAGTCAATATCAACCTTGGCCAAACTCCAGTCAAATACCTCACCCGTACCGCCATAAGCATCTTTATTAAAGGCATCTAATAATAAACCATTGGCCTGATGATAATCATCAGCTATTTGCGTAAGATTGGTGTCTTGATTAACGCGCACTGCTTTGATAAATGGCATGGCGTATTGTGTGCATTCAAGTACAGACTCATCACCATGGAATTGCAAGGTATCGAGTGGCACTTCACACAATACTTCATCAATAAAACTCGAATCTGCATTTACAAACAAACCTACGCGATTGATAAATGGTGGCAAAGCGTTGACAATTTCTAGGGCTGATTCAACATCAACATGACGAGGCGATTTGTCGTAAAACACCAGACCGATCGCGTCTATACCAAGAAGTGACGCTTCTCGTGCATTGTCAGCATTGGTGAATCCGCAAATCTTAATCTTCATTTAGTGTGTGTTTTCAGCTTCTAATTTTGCTCTAATTGTATCACGGTCAATCCACCACTTATCATCCACTAGCTGATCTACCGCACCGGATAATTTCTTTAAAAACACCTCTGGTTTATCTAATTCTAAAGTTCTGTGCCATACATCAAAAGTAGATTGATCGGTAATATGTGAATGCTTATCGGCAACACTGGCTAACATTTGCGAGGTAAAAAACGTTAGGTCGTCGTCTTCGCCACAACGCATTGAAGTGACATAATGCGCTGCTGCTGCTGCCACCGCTCTAGTATCTGCCTCTTCTGGGGACTCTTCAACCAGGTGTTGTAGCATTGCCACGGTAATTTCTGGGTCGATTGGAAAAGTAATGCCCAACCATAATGCATGCCCAAGTGCGACTAAAGCGTCTGGCCCCTCAGATAAAAACATCACATCACAAGCTTCAACTGCTAGTTCCCACAGTTCGTCTTCCTGCGCTAGATTAAAAGCAGTAAAGGCTTTTTCCCAAGCATCGGCACCTTTATAGCGCTCTACCTGGATACGGCCAATCTCTAATAAATTTTTAATTCTATCTTCAGCCGATGAGCCCTCACTTAAGCCCGCCAGTTGCGCTTCAAAATATTCTAATCTCGATTGTAGTTGCTCTTCATTAGCGTATACATCTTCGCCGTCATCGCCGTCAAAAATGTCGTGATCTTTATTTAGATATTTAAATCCCATTTATTGTCCTCTAGTAAAACGCTGCTTCTAAACGGTCTTCCCAATTCTCTGGTGTATCGCCATAATCGGGCTTAACATCCATTTGAAAAAAGCGCTCATCTGATGTTTTGGCGATGGCTTTAAGCGTAACAACCAAGCCTTCAAAATCATCAATTTGCGGATTTGCAATGATGACTTCACTTATTAGCAACATAGAAACCTACCGTTATTAATTAAATGCCTTGTATTTTACACCGCAAAGCTCATAAATAGCCATGTGATAGTAAGGCTATGATTTTTTCGACGCTTTCTTAGTGGTCTTTTTAACTACTTTTTTCTTGGCTTTCTTTTTACGCTTAGTAGCTTTAGATTTGATTTTGCCAGAAATGGCTTTTTTACACTCTTCTAGTGTGAGTTCGCTTGGCTCTTTATCGCCAAATAATTTAGAAATAGTGATGTTCTTTTGGCCTTTGCCTTTTTTCTTGCCGTTCCAAATGTAAGGGCCAAAACGACCATTGAGAATTTGAATTTCAGAATCATCAAAGGTTTTGATAATACGTTCGGCATCAAACTTTTCTTTAGCGGCGATTAACTCCAGTGCTTTTTCAAGTGTGACATCTTCAGGAATATCTTCTTTTAAAGAGACATATTTCTTGCCATACTGTATGTAGGGGCCAAAGCGACCATAGTTAGCTTTAATAACACCAAAGTCATCTGTTTCACCTACCGTACGTGGCATGTTGAATAGCTCTAATGCCTCGTCAAGGGTAATGGTTTCGATAACAAGGTTGCCACGCAGTGAAGCGAAGGCCGGCTTATCTTCATCATCTTTGTGGCCGATTTGTGCGAAAGGGCCAAAACGACCAAAACGTACGCTGACCGGCTTGCCACTTTTCGGATCAGTGCCAAGATCCCGCATACCATGGGTCTCTTCTCGAGAAATATCATCTGCTGCTTCAATTTTTGCATGGAAAGGGCCGTAGAACTCTTTGACCACACTTTGCCAAACAACGCCCTGATTGGCAATAGTATCAAAATCAGTTTCTAAGTTTGCCGTGAACTTGTAATCAACAATGTCGCCAAAATGCTTAACCAAGAAGTCGGTCAATAGGTAGGCAACGCTAGTTGGAAAGAGTTTGTTTTTCTCAGCACCTGCATTTTCTATCGGCTCTGACTGCTCAACTTTACCCTCATTGATTTCAATAAGTTGGTACGCACGCTCTACGCCTTCTCGCGTTTCTTTAGTGACATAGTTTCTGTCTTGCACGGTTGACACCATGGTGGCAAAAGTAGAGGGGCGACCAATGCCCATTTCTTCAATTTTTTTAACCAAAGAGGCTTCAGTGTAGCGCGGCTTAGCACGTGAAAAACTTTCTCTCGCCGCAAAACTGACCAAGGTTAGCTCGTCACCTTGGCTTAAATCAGGTAATAATTTGTCGTCTGATGACAAGTAATCATAAACACTTAAAAATCCCGGGAATACCAATATTTCACCGTTGGCTAGAAAGCTCTCATCACGAGTAGAAATATTAGTTTTGATTTGTGTTTTTTGTAATTTAGCATCACTCATTTGCGAGGCTAGCGTACGCTTATAAATCAATGCATAAAGTCTGGCCGCTTGGTCTTCTAAACCATAAACTTCTGGCTTGGTTAAGTCTGTTGGTCGAATGGCCTCATGGGCTTCTTGTGCACCTGCATCTTTTGTTTTATAGCGTCTCGCTTGATGGTATTCAGCACCATACTTGGAAGTAATTTCCTTTTGGGCTGCTGCAATTGCCTCTTCAGATAATGTAAATGAGTCAGTTCTCATGTAAGTAATTGCACCTTCTCGATAGAGATTTTGCGCCAAGGTCATGGTTTGTTTAACTGAGAAACCGAGTTTTTGCGAAGCCTCTTGTTGCAAGGTCGAAGTAATAAAGGGTGACTTTGGCGAACGCTTAGAAGGTCTTTTCTCAATGCTATTAACGCTGAATGTTGCGCCTAATAATGCGTTGGCAAACTCAAGCGCTTCATCTTTTGTTGCAAAATCTTTATCAAGTTTTACCTCAACTAATTCACCTGTGTCATTCACCAAATCAGCTTTAATTTTAAAAGTGCTTTTAACCGTATGGTCATTGATTTCTCTTTCTCTTTCAACCACCAAACGCACCACTGGAGACTGCACTCTACCTGCTGACTTCGCGCCTGAAACTTTTTTCCATAGAACGCCTGAGAGTTCAAAACCCACCAAACGGTCAATCACACGCCTGGCTTGTTGTGCATCAACAACATCAAAGTTCACCGCTCTTGGTTGTTGGATCGCTTTTGTAATTGCACCCTTAGTGATTTCATGGAAAACAATACGTGGCGTGTCTTTCGGTAAATTTAAGGCTTCTAATAAATGCCAGGCGATCGCCTCTCCCTCGCGGTCCTCATCAGTTGCGAGATAGACTTGCTCAGATTTTTTGACTGCCTTTCGAAGATCGGCCACGACTTTTTTCTTGTCGACGCTGATTTCATAATTAGGCTTGAAATTGTTTTCAATCTCAATGCCGTTTTTCTTGGCCATGTCACGAATATGACCAATACTCGACTTAACGGTATAGTCTTTGCCTAAGAATTTTTCAATTGTTTTGGCTTTTGCGGGGGACTCAACAATGACAAGATTTTTTGACATTATTGAACGGTATGGTTATCGTCAAGGAATACAATTGATTCCAACCATTGTGCTGAAATTTCTTCGTCATTACTGTTGCCCAATACCATCATCACTACCCACTTCAAGTCATCCAAAGATACTGAAGAATCACCTAATGACATAATTTGATCAATGATCATTTCACGCTGGTTGGCATCTACTTGGCCCATGTTTTCCATAAATAATAAAAAGCCACGAGATTTAGTGTCCAACTTTAGTTTTTCTGCATCACTATAAATACGCATACCACCACGGGTATTGGCAAATGGTTTAACGCTGCCATCTTGCAAGGTGGCAATATTTTCTAGCCAGCTAAGGGCTTTTTCAATGCGAACTTCTTCGAAACCAGCATCCGAAAGATGGGCCTTGAGAGCGATATCATCAATTTCATTAGACGAATCTTGCTCTGCCTCTTCAAACAGATAGTCGAACATATAAGTTAGTACATCAAGAATATTGTGTGTCATAAAAATCTCACCTAGTTAATAGATAGCCAGAGCCACCAACCTTTGCCACCCTGTTTGCAAGTTCTAATAAAAGCAACTCTTGTGTAATGACTTGGGGGCTTAACCCACTTTTTTCAACCATTTCATCAATACTTATGGCTTCATAACTCAAGCATTTTAATAGCACAGAGGGGGTGTTGTCTACATCTTTTGTATAAATAGGTGCGTTATTGTCTGATAAAGGCACCTCTAAATCTAGTGATAGCTCTTCAACAATGTCTTCAATATTCTCCACTAATTTCGCCCCTTGTTTAATTAATTGATGACAACCTTGTGACAATGGATTGTGGATTGAGCTTGGAATAGCAAACACTTCTTTGCCTTGATCAGCAGCCAATTTAGCTGTAATCATAGTACCACTCTTAATACTGGCTTCAACCACTAGGGTGCCTAGGCTTAAACCACTAATAATCCGGTTACGTCTTGGAAAATTATTTGCTATGGGTGAAGTGCCAATAGAAAATTCAGAAACCAGCGCGCCCCGGGTTGAAATTTGGTGTGCCAATGACTTATGTTTTGCTGGGTAAATACGATCAAGCCCTGTCCCACAAACTGCAATGGTTAGTTGATCAGCTTCTAACGCACCAATATGTGCGCTGGCATCGATGCCGCTAGCCATTCCAGAAGTGATTACCAGACCCAATTTAGACAGTGCCTTAGCAAATTGTTGGGCGTTTTGTTTGCCTGCTGGGGTTGGGTTTCGGCTGCCCACAATCGCAATCTGTGGTTTAGACAAACAAGCGATATCACCTCGCACATATAACACTGGCGGTGGGTCAGCAATGGTTTTAAGCTGTTGAGGATAGCCTTCATCAACCAAAGTTAGAATATGGCAGTCCTTCGCTTTAGCCCAATCAAGATCGGCTTGTACTGTTGAAACATCTTGTTGCTCTATATAATCAAGCGTCACTTGACGAAACAATCCACATTCTTTACGCTTTGTTCTTGAGGCTAAAAACACCTGTTCAGGTGTCTCAAAAACTTTAAGCGCCTTATAAAAAGTACGTACACCCAAGTGAGGCGCTTTAAGTAACAGTAACCAGTAAATTAGATCCATTTCAGCGTATTGTCATTAGTGTTGGCATTATTATAAATAATCATAGTTATTTGCAAGTCGTATTGTGATTTATGGTAAAATTGCAAGATTTTATCGACTGATATTCTATTATGCACCAGAAAAGAACCTTCCAACCCAGTGTTTTAAAACGCAGACGTACTCATGGCTTTAGATCAAGAATGAGTACTAAGTCTGGCCGCGCAGTAATCAACGCTCGTAGAAGAAAAGGACGTAAGCGCTTAGCTGCTGCTTAATGTCTCTACGGCTGACACGTGAAGCCAAAATCCTAAAACCCAGCGAATACACTCATATTTTTAAAGGTGGTAAGCGGGCCAAAGGTAAATACTGGCAAATCATTGCAAAACCTATTCAAGACCCTAGGCCGCGTTTAGGCTTAGCAATCTCAAAAAAAGTAACGCGTTTGGCTGTCGATAGAAACCGATTCAAACGTGTTGCTAGAGAAACATTTAGGATAGCGCAACCACAATTAGATAATTGGGGGTTTGTAGTTATGGCTAGAAATGCTAAGCCGACCAAAAGTCCGGAATTATCTACTGAATTACTAGGCTTATTTAAACAGGTGATGAAAAAATAATTTGAATTATGCGTTATCTATTGCTTATTCCCATTAAATTTTATCAACTATTTATCAGCCCGTTTCTGGGTGCTAATTGTCGTTTCGACCCAACCTGTTCGAAGTACTCTTATGATGCTGTGAAAGAGCATGGCTTTTTTAAGGGTTTTGCTCTGAGCGCAAAACGTATTGGAAAATGTCATCCTTGGCATGATGGCGGGTTTGACCCAGTGCCAAAAAAACACATTCATTAATCAATAAATTATTCTTATGAACAATCAAAAATTATTTCTCGGCATTGCAATCTTCTTAACGGTTTTCTTATTATGGGATAAGTGGCAAATCACCCATGTCACTGATGAAAATGGCAATGTTGTTCGTAAAAGTCAAATCACGCTCGATACCAGTGCTCAAAATACTGATGTGCCAATGATCAACACAGAAACAACGCAAATTGACCTACCAAGCCCACCAAGTATTGATGAGTCACACGGCTATACCACGGTTACCACTGATTTATTGACGGTAGAAATTAGCCACAAAGGCGGCACCATTCAAAATGCCTATCTTAATGACTTTCCTATTGAAAAAGGTGGCGAAGAAAAATTTCAGCTATTGAGTGATAAAACTGGAATGTTGTTCCAAGCACAAAGTGGCTTAGCTTCACGCGATGATTTAATGCCAACCCATTTATCATTATTCAACTCTGCTAATTCAAACTATCAATTGTCTACTGACACACTTACCGTGCCACTGACTTGGCAAGGCAAAGACGGCACCACAGTAACTAAGAATTTTCACTTTAAAAAAGGCAGTCACATTGTTGAGATTGATTATCAAATCACCAACAATTCTAATCAAGCCATCCCGGTTAAAAGCTATGTACGCCTGAGTAGAAGTGCAATTGACCAAGCGAACATGATGATGCCGACTTTCACTGGTGGTATCGTTTATGATAAGACAACCCATACAGTGCAGAAAAATGAATTTGACGATTGGGACGAGTTTGATGCTCAACAATCAACTGGCGGCTGGATAGCCATGGTCCAACAATATTTTATTGCTGCTTGGATCCCGAATCAAGATGAGCCTCAGACGTTTTCTGCTAGCTCAAGCAACAACTTACACAAGCTAACCAATGCCAACCAACAAATTAGCCTTGGCGCCGGCAGCACCACCACACTGCCTGCCAACCAGCTTTATCTTGGCCCTAAAGAGTATGGCAAGATTGAAGAGGTGGCTACTGGATTAAACTACACACTTGATTATGGCTGGTTAGATATCTTGGCAGATCCGCTATCTTGGAGTATCCATAAAATCAATGACTTTATCGATAGCTGGGGTTGGTCTATTATTATCATTACGATTTTAATCAAGTTAATGTTCTATCCACTAAGTGAAAAGTCTTACCGATCAATGGCGGGCATGAGAAAACTATCGCCAAGACTCGCCAAACTTAAAGAAACCTATGGTGATGACAAGCAGAAACTTGGCCAAAAAACCATGGAACTGTATAAGAAGGAAAAAATTAATCCGGCCTCTGGTTGTTTACCAATCATGGTGCAAATACCAGTATTCATTGCCTTTTATTGGATGTTACTTGATACCGTCGAATTACGCCAAACATCGTTTTGGTGGCTAACCGATCTATCGATGGAAGACCCTTACTACATCCTACCAATCATCATGGGTGCGTCTATGTTTATACAGCAAAAACTCAACCCGCCACCGCCTGATCCAATGCAAGCGAAGATCATGATGTCATTACCATTTGTATTTACTATTTTCTTCTTATGGTTCCCATCAGGCTTAGTACTTTACTGGGTATTTAACAACGTTCTGTCGATTGCACAACAGTGGACGATTAACAAACGTTTAAACGGTTAAAAATAAAATTAGTGCGCTGTTTTTCTTTCAGCGTATTCAAGTTATACTGTCTTTAGACAAAATAACCTTGTGTCTTTAATTTTTAAACATGTTATTAGATAATTTAGATGATTACCGATATTGGCGAGATAAAAAGCTAGCCAATGCACCAACTCAATTAAGCGATTGTATTGTTGAAATACAAAACCCATTTAAACTCTCAAATGCAGAAAAAAACAAAATTACCAGCCTTTGTCAGAAAGGAAATTTTGCACTATTTCAAATTCAACCTGTTGACCAATATGATGAAGCGATTATCAGTGTCAATACGCAACTAGGCTTAAAAGATTTTGATCAACACTTGTTTGTTAAAACGGGTGGACTAGCACACATAACTCAAAGCGACAAAAAAGACCAGGGCGAATTCATCCCCTATACCGACAAAAACCTAGGCTGGCATACGGATGGGTATTACAATGCAATAGAGCAGCGCATTCGTGCGTTTTCGTTGTTCTGTGTTGAACCTGCAGCCCAAGGTGGTGTCAACGAATGGGTTGACCCACAAATGATGTATTTATTATTACGTGAAGACAACCTAGATGTGGTCAAAGCACTTACTCACCCAGAGGCTATGAGTATCCCAGAACACAAGGTTGATGGAAAAGTGAGACGAGCAACCTCAACTGGGCCTGTCTTTTTTATTGATGAGCCAACCAACGAGCTGTCTATGCGTTACACGCAGCGTAAGAAAAATATCGATTTTTTAGATTCACTTGAGATCAAACAGGCTGTAGAACATCTAGATGCTCTGCTAAACACAACCACTGACTACCACTTTGAACATCTAATGCAAACCGGACAAGGCTTGTTGTGTAATAACGTCTTACACAAGCGCAATGCTTTTACTGACGATAAAGACAACCCAAGACTACTGCTTAGAGGGCGTTACTTTAACCGAATCGAATAGGGCTATAATAAGCGCATGATTAGCAACCACCTATTAGCGTCAGCCACACAAGCTCCATCGGCTAATCATAACGATCGCCCCAGTGATGAAATTTCTTTAATTGTGATTCACAATATCTCTTTGCCGCCAGGTGAGTTTAACAACAACCATATTGAGCAGTTTTTTACCAATCAGCTTGATTTTAATGCGCACCCATATTTTAAAACCATTCAAGACTTACATGTTTCTGCCCACTTACTCATTAAACGTGATGGCTCGGTTATTCAGTTTGT
>CAJVCM010000081.1 GCA_910595815.1 Candidatus Thioglobus plumae
ATGGATGGCGCTTTATTTGTTGCACTGGTGGGTGATAATTTTGATGCGCATGATTATCTTAATGAAGCTGAAAAAATGGGCGCAGTCGCCGTTATTGTCAGCAAGCCCGTGTCAACCAATCTACCCACTTTGCTGGTAGATGATACTCAAACCGCACTGGCTGATATTGCACATTGGCATCTAAATAACATTAAGCCTATCGTTGTAGCCATTACTGGAAGTAACGGCAAAACTACCACTAAAAACATGTTGGCTAATATATTAAACCTAAAAGCACCAACACTCGCAACCAAGGGTAATCTTAATAACCACCTTGGCGTGCCGATGACTTTACTAACATTAGAGCAAAAACACCAATATGCCGTGGTGGAGATGGGCGCCAATCATCTGGGTGAAATCGCCTATTTATGTAATATCGCACAGCCTGATATTGCAGTGGTAACTAACACCTTGGATGCTCATATCGGTGAATTCGGTGGCTTTGACAATTTAGTTAAGGCCAAAGGTGAGATCTATAGCGATGACAGTCAAAACATCGTTAACACGGGTACCGCCTTTAGTGGTGATCTCAGCTTTGGTGAAGGCGGTGATGTTTTTGCTAGCAATATTAATAACAATGGTTTTGATTTAAATATTGCTGATAAAAAAACAATGGTTATCCTGCAACTGATTGGTCAGCATAATATCGATAACGCTTTAGCTGCGAGTGCTTGCGCACATGCATTAGGTATTGATATTAACACCATCAAACAAGGCTTGGAAGGCACTCTAGCTGAAAAAGGCCGACTCAATGTTATTCAGCAACCCAATTTAACCATCATTGATGACACTTATAATGCCAGCCCGCAATCAATGAAGGCGGCAATTAATACGCTATTGACATTTACAGGTGAAAAAATTGCAGTACTCGGCACCATGGCAGAGTTAGGTGATGAAGCCAAAAATTTCCATCAACAAATTGGACAATTAGCCAAAGATTCACTTGATGCGGTTTACACCTTTGGAGAGCTCACCAAACATTATGGCGGTATGCATTTTGAAGATTTAGATCAATTAGCCTCGCACCTATTAACGCATCATATCAATGCCACAGTACTGATTAAAGGGTCTCGCATGGTAAAACTTGATCAACTGGTCAATCGCTTACAAAAATAAACCACTTCTCTATTGACCTTTGAATCAAATGTGGTGATAATTACACGCTTGATGGGCCCGTGGCTCAATTGGATAGAGTACTCGGCTACGAACCGAGCGGTTACTGGTTCGACTCCAGTCGGGCCCACCATCAAATTTCAAATTATCATCAAGTCTACCCGCCTAAACAGCTTCTGATAGAATATTACACATGATGACAATCCCCAACATGGTTACACTTTCTAGAATTTTCTTAATTCCAGTTTTTGTCGCCCTTTATTACCTACAACCTACTTACAATCTAGATGGGTTTATTGATATTAAGGCACCTGACAATATTTTTACGCAAATTAATTTCTGGGTTACTGGGGTGTATGCTTTTATTAGTACCACCGATTATTTGGATGGCTACTTAGCCAGAAAACTCAACATGACTTCACAGTTGGGTGCTTTTTTAGATCCGGTTGCCGATAAACTAATGGTTTCGACCGCACTGATTCTATTGGTGGATTTCTATCCCACTGATACACATTGGTACATTACCATTTGTGCGCTGATTATTATTTCTCGTGAGATTTTAGTTTCTGCCCTTAGAGAGTGGATGGGCACTATTGGTCAACGCTCTACGGTCAATGTTTCCTATATTGGCAAGGTTAAAACCTTTGTACAGGTCTTTGCAATTTTGTTTTTACTATATCAACAGCCGTTCTTTGGCTTGCCAAGTTTTGAGATCGGCGTGACTTTATTATTAGCTGCAACCTTACTAACCTTGTACTCCGGCTTTATTTATTTAAAAGAAGGTGTAAAAACATTTGACACTTAGCGAAAAAACACTATAATTTGCCACCTATGCGGGAATAGCTCAGCTGGTAGAGCATCACGTTGCCAACGTGAATGTCGCGAGTTCGAATCTCGTTTCCCGCTCCAAATTCAAAAGCCTGTCGTGACAGGCTTTTTTTATATAGCCCTTTGCAAACAACCTTGGCCGGATAGCAAATCGGTTATGCAGTGGATTGCAAATCCATCTAGACCAGTTCGATTCTGGTTCCGGCCTCCATATACAAAAAAACCCGATTTTTATCGGGTTTTTTTATCACCAAAATATCCAATTTTTTAACAATGACTTTATTTTTTGATAGAAAAAGACCACTTTTATGATTAAAAATGGATTTTTATAAAAAAAATACCCACTAAATGGTATTTTTAGTGGGTATTTTATAAAATTTAGGAAATTTTAAGAATAGACTATTTTCTTACTTTAAAGCCTTAAGACGCAAGCGAAGTGCATTAAGCTTGATAAATCCTGCTGCATCTTTTTGATCATACGCACCTTCATCGTCTTCAAAAGTGGCGATTTTTTCACTAAAGAGTGAATCTTTAGACTTACGTCCAACTACGGTAATACCGCCCTTATAAAGCTTAAGACGCACGGTACCGTTAACAGTTTCTTGAGTTTTATCAATTGCTGCTTGGAGCATTTCACGCTCTGGTGCAAACCAAAATCCGTTATAAATCATCTTGGCATATTTTGGCATTAGCTCGTCTTTAAGATGTGCGGCTTCGCGATCAAGTGTAAGGCTTTCCATTGCACGATGCGCTTTAAGCATGACAGTGCCTGCTGGTGTTTCATAACAACCACGTGATTTCATACCGACAAAACGGTTCTCAACAATATCATCACGACCAATGCCGTGTGCACCAGCGCGTTGATTTAACACCTCCATCACCGTAGCAGGACTCATTTCTTCGCCATCAATGGCAACAATGTCACCTTTGTCATAGCTTATTTCAATGTATTCAGCTTTGTCAGGTGCATTTTCCGGAGAAACTGTCCAACGCCACATATCATCTTCTGGCTCAGCCCAAGGGTCTTCTAGAATATCGCCTTCATAAGAAATATGCAGTAAATTCGCATCCATCGAATAAGGGGATTTTTTGTTTTGTTTTTTGTAATCAATCTCAATACCATGACTTTCTGCATAAGCCATTAGACTTTCACGAGAAGATAAATCCCACTCACGCCAAGGTGCAATCACTTGGATGTGTGCATCGAGCGCATAGGCATTCAGCTCAAAGCGCACTTGGTCATTACCTTTGCCAGTAGCACCATGAGAAATCGCATCAGCTCCTACTTCATGAGCAATTTCAACCAAACGTTTAGAAATTAAAGGGCGCGCAATAGAGGTGCCTAATAAATACTCACCTTCATAAATCGCATTGGCACGAAACATTGGAAACACAAAATCACGTGCAAATTCTTCACGTAAATCTTCAATAAAAATTTGTTTAACACCGGCCGCTTTTGCCTTAGCACGTGCAGGCTCTACCTCTTCGCCTTGGCCAATATCAGCGGTAAAGGTAATCACCTCACACTGATAAGTATCTTGTAACCATTTGACAATAATGCTGGTGTCCAATCCGCCCGAATAAGCGAGTACTACTTTATCCATTTTTCTTTCCTATGCCTTTTTTTTAAAAGGTGTTTTTCTAAATTCAAATATTTTTGTTAATAGTAATTCATTATTTTGATTTACTACTTCAACTTTCCACTGCCCTGTCCATGTATGCCAAAGGTTTTTACTTGACCATACACGCCAACGCTTGCCCTTGATATCAAAACTAACTTCAGCCTTAACTTCATCTTTATATATCCAACGATGAGTGATCTTGTCACCCGTCAAATTACGGATATTGGTAAAAAAGTAAATTTTACCTAAAGAATCATCGGCTTCTATCACTATCTCTATGGGTGCTCTATTCTCTATTGACTTAGAAAATACAGCTTGCGATATGTTTTCATGTGGCCATTGTGCCAATACATTTTTAACCAACAATAAAAATAGCAATGCTATGATTTTTTTCATTAATCCACCCAAGTAATTACATGTTTATAAACTTCTTCTTCACTCACTTCGTCATCTCTAAAGGTGCGTCCACGTACAGAAATACCGGCCAAATGTACCGAATTAACATCGCCGCTAATTAGTGGATGCCAATCAAATAATGGCTTGCCTTCGGATAATAATCGATAGGCGCAAGTCTTTGGTAGCCAATTAAATTTTTCACCCCAATCAGGATAAATGGTTAGGCAATCCGGCACTAAAGATTGTCGAGTATCATAATGTGGGCATTGACAAGTTTCTTCATCTAAGTAGCGACAAGCCACGTCCGTAAAGTAAATCTCATTAGTGTCTTCGTCTTCTAACTTGTGCAGGCAACAACGCCCACAACCATCACAAAGTGATTCCCACTGAGTGCGGTTCATCTGCTCTAATGTGAGTGTTTGCCAAAATTTTAAATCCGTTTCTTTTGACATATCTATCATTGGTTTTTAGAAATAATTTGTAATAGAATTTTCTTACCTGTGTGGTTACCTTTACGTGCAGAAGTACTAGCCCAAAAATAAGCTTGCTCACGATCTGAATCAACGCCCACACCATCCAAATACATAATTGCCACACTATTTTGTGATTGTGTCAATCCTTGTTTAGCCGCCTCTAACATTAGCATAAATGCCTTTCTGTTATCCTTAGGAACCACAATACCATCACTAAACAACGTGCTTAAGTTATGCTGGGCGACTGGATCCCCTTCTTTAACATTTGTGACTAACTCAACTACATCATCCATCGATTTTGAGTTACTCACCAAAGATTGTTTAATTTGAGCCTTAGTTGGAATAAATGATACCAATTGATCTATCGAGTCTATAACAACATCTTTCTTCTTGGTCATCAAATCAGTTGTTAAAAATGAATTGTTTAATATTGTTACTCCAGCTGTTTTTTGTATATCGGCAATCACCTTCACACTAGGCTTCACCACCTTAACCTGAACAACATCTTGAAGATTTTTTTTGCCTGCGGTTTGAAGGCCGTCTAACATCTTCTGTGCTGGTGCATAATTTTGATCTGCAGATAAGTGTAGCCAGTATAACGCCTCTCTTAACAACCCTTGTTCATGATAAATCTGACCTAAATGGTATTGCGCATCAGAATGACCGCTTTCAGATGCTTTTAGTAAATAAACTCTAGATAAAGTCTCATCCTTGCCAACGATATTACCTTTGTTATAAAGTGTATACAATTGGTATTGAGCAGATTCATGCCCTTCAACTGCTAAATCTGACAACATAAATAACGCCTTTTCAATATCTTGCTCAACACCTTCGCCTTTTAATAACAGCAACGCCAAATAATATTGCGCTTCTAAATTACCTTGAGATGCAGATTTTTGATACCAATAAACCTCTTTCTCTGGGTCTTTGTTTACACCTTGTCCTAATTTATATCTCAATGCCAATGAGTATTGAGCCAATGCATGGCCACCTTCTGCCGCTTTTGAAAGCCAAGCAACCGCTTGTTCATAATCTCGCTCAACACCCTCTGCACGCAAATAACGCAAAGCTAGAGAGTATTGCGCCCTAGTAAAGCCTTGATTTGCAGCGTTGTGATACAGTTCAATTGCACGATTAAAATCTTTTTGAACGCCTTCACCCCTCAAATACAAAGTGGCTAAATTATATTGAGCTTCCGCATGATCTTTATCTGCTGCTTGTTGATACCAATACAGTGCTTGAGTTAAATCACGTGGCACCTGTTCACTGTTTCGATAAATCACACCTACTAAAAACTGTGCATCAATATCTCCTTGTTTAGCAGCCATCATTGCCCATTTTAATGATTCAAAATCATCTTTTTTCCTAACCAAATCACCGAGATAATGCAACTCAGCTAAGCGATATTGGGCAGCAACTAAACCTTGGTCAGCAGACTTTTCATACCAAGTAATCGCTCTCGCTGAATTGATCTTGTTCTCTAAAAAATCTGCTAAATCATATTGTGCTTTTGGGTCGTATTGTTGTGCTGCCTTAATGTACCAATGTTGTGCCAATATTAAATCTTGATCAACCCCTTGGCCAGTTTCATACATTTTAGCCAAACTTGATTGGGCTTTACCATAGCCAAGTTGAGCAGATCTTTCATGCCAATAATAGGCTTTATCGTAATCAATCTCTCCCGTCTCACCATTTTGATAAATTAAAGCCAGTGCGTGTTGGGCAACAACAAAATCTTGCTGGGCAGATTTTTGATACCATTGCATGGCCTTGTTCATATCTCTATCGATACCAATACCTTGGTGATGATAATTGGCTAAACGAAATTGAGCATTCGCATACCCTTGCTCTGCAACCTGGGTATACCAATAGAAAGACAATCTTAAGTCTTGTTTAACGCCAATTCCACCATGATACATATTGGCCAAACTAAATTGCTCTCTTGCGTTGCCACTTTTGGCAGATTTTTCTAATCTGGTTAATAATTGTGTAGGCGATAATGTTGATTCAACCTGACTAAAGCTTTGTTTGACAGTCTTATAGCCATCTTTAGGCTGTAATATTTGCAATGCTTGTACAGGCAAACTTAACAACAGCAATAGAAGAATAGTTCGAACCATAAGGTTTTTAAAAATTAAATTAGTAACTAAAAACATCATCATAAACCATTTTAAAGAGATTCTAATTAATTTGCGACAATAATCGATTTATACCAATGGCCACGCCTGAGCATTGTGGCAATGAATCAGATAAGCTTAGTAAAAAATCTTCATTAAGGTCGACCGAAGTTTTACCTAAGGTAGAACGCTTATCGATTTCATCCACGAAACAACACCGATAAGCACCAGCCTCTTGCAATTCATCATAACCATTGGCGATCTCCACCCCATTCATATACAGCTCAAATCGGTGCGCCACTTCGCCTTCCACTATTGCCAAGGCAGACTGTGTAGTTGGATAGTCATAAACAAAACATAAGGGTAAGTCTTTCAATTTTGGCTCGACCAAATGCGTAAAGAGTAGAATTTGCAAATCTTCAATCCATTCAAAGTCTGTACTTAGGCTATGCGTCTTGGCAATAACCTTTAGCGCTGCAAAGTCAGTGTTAAGAATGTCAATATCGCCATATTCAAAAAAAGCTTGTGCATAAGACAGCTTGCTCACTCGATACTCAACGCCTAGTGTTTTTAACAGCTGAACCATATCATCCATCAACTGGTGAATATCAAAACCTAGACGATAATATTCAAGCATTGTGAACTCGTTAAAGTTCTGAGAACCTTGCTCATTGTCACGAAATACTTCACAGATTTGATAGATATCGCCACTACCATTTGCCAAGAGCCTCTTCATCTCTAACTCGGGAGAAGTATGTAAATACTTTGTAGATTTAGCATTGATGGCTTGATTGACAGTTGTTGAAATACTGTCAATATAGATATCAGTCGTCGGGTTATTGAGTAATAGAGGTGTTCGAACCTCTAAAACGTTGTGGTCGTTAAAATAACGTCGAATTTTTTGTAAAAAGTCGCTGTATTTTTTAAGATCTTCCCGCATATTCATTTGTGCGTGTATCCACTTTTACTTTTTCACCAATACTGATAAATAATGGCACTTGAACTACCACACCGGTATTCATAGTGGCTGGTTTTCCACCAGTTCCAGCAGTATCACCCTTAAGGCCAGGGTCAGTATCTACCACTTCAAGCATTACATGATTAGGCGGCGTCACTGAAATTGGATTGTCATTCCAAAGCGTTACCACACACATGTCTTGCTCTACCAAATAACCCCTAACATCATCCATAGCATCATCATTAATCAGATATTGCTCAAAAGTATCTGGATCCATAAAATTCCACTCACTACCGTCATTATATAAATACTGCATATCCAACTCCATCACATCAGCACCTTCTACAGATTCGCCAGATTTAAACGTCTTTTCTAAGGTTTTGCCTGTGATTAAGTCTCTCAACTTAACTTTATTAGAGGCTTGGCCTTTTCCAGGCTTACGAATCTCATTACTGATAATTGAGCAAGGATTGCCATCTAGCATTAATTTCAAGCCATTTTTGAATTGACTGGTAGAGTAATTTGCCATTTTTTTTAAGTATTAAGTGTAAAATTCAAGCATCTTATTTTACGCACTTTTTCATGCATATACACGAATACCAAGCCAAATCCTTGTTTAGGCAATTCAATATTCAAACGCCTGAAGCTGTGCTTATTGATCACGTGTCTCAAGCTAGTGACGCTTGTACTTCATTAGCTGGTGAACTTTGGGTTGTTAAAGCGCAAGTACATGCAGGTGGGCGTGGTAAAGGTGGTGGTGTGATTTTATGTCACTCAATCGAAGAAGTTGAAAACGCTTGCAATCAATTATTTGGTTCAAACTTAATTACACCACAAACAGATACCAAGGGTTTACCTGTTCATCAACTTCTAATTGAAGGTGGGCAAAACATTGAGCGCGAACTCTACTTAGGTTTATTGGTTGACCGTCAAACCCAAAAAATCACCATTCTAGCCTCTACCGAAGGTGGCATGGATATTGAAAAAGTAGCCGCTGAAACACCGGATAAAATTATCAAATTTGGGGTTGATCCACTTGGTAGTTTAAATGCCAAAGACTGTGACACCATTGCATCACAACTCAAACTTAAAGGTGAATTGGTTAATCAATTCACTAAAACGTTATTAGGCTTGTATGAAATATTTACCAGTAAAGATGTGAGTTTGATTGAAATCAACCCACTGATTACGACGACAGAAAACAACTTACTGGCACTCGATGGCAAAATCGACTTTGACGATAACGCCCTCTATCGCCATGAGGATATTGTTGAGTTGCGTGACACCTCACAAGAAGACGAAAAAGAAAATAAAGCCAGTGAACACCAACTGAACTATATTTCGCTTAATGGAACAATTGGTTGTATGGTGAATGGCGCAGGTTTGGCGATGGCAACCATGGATCTGATTGAACACCATGGCGGCTCACCTGCTAATTTTTTAGACGTAGGCGGTGGCACAACAGCTGAGCGCGTTGCCAAAGCTTTTGAATTAATTCAAACTGAAGACAATGTTAAAGGTGTTTTGGTGAATATTTTTGGCGGCATTGTCCGTTGTGATTTAATTGCCGAGGGCATCTTGCAAGCTATTGATAAGGTCGGTTTAACTTTGCCAATTGTTGTGCGTTTAGAAGGTACCAACGCAAAACAAGGCTTGGCATTATTAGACGAGTCAGAATTTGATATTGCTACTGAAGCCGACCTCACACAGGCGGCCATCAGAATTGTGGCGTTGTCAGAAGGAGCCTCAGCATGAGTGTACTCATTAATAAAGATACCAAAGTTATTACTCAGGGTTTCACTGGTAAACAAGGTACTTTTCACTCTAAACAATCGATTGCCTATGGCACACAGTTTGTTGGCGGTGTTACACCTGGTAAAGGCGGACAAACTCACTTAGGGTTACCCGTGTTTAATTCAGTAAAAGAATCCATGAACGAAACCGGTGCGAATGCCACCATGATTTACGTACCGCCGCGCTTCGCCTACGCTTCAATCATTGAAGCGATTGAAGCTGAAATGCCAGTGATTGCTTGTATTACCGAAGGTATTCCAGTGCAAGACATGCTTAAAATCAAGGCGATTTTAAAAGACTCAAATTCAACATTAATTGGCCCTAACTGCCCTGGTGTGATTACACCTGATGAGTGCAAACTCGGCATCATGCCAGGCAATATCCACCAAGCAGGCAGTGTTGGTGTGGTTTCTCGCTCGGGTACATTGACTTATGAAGCGGTACATCAAACCACGCAAGCCGGGCTTGGACAAAGCACCTGTATTGGTATTGGTGGTGACCCAATCCAAGGCATGAACTTTATTGATTGCTTAAAATTATTCGAAGCCGACGATCAAACCCAATCAATTATTATGGTGGGTGAAATTGGCGGGTCTGCTGAAGAAGAAGCGGCAGAATTTATTAAGAACAATGTTTCTAAACCAGTGGTGTCTTACATTGCTGGACTCACCGCACCAAAAGGCAAGCGCATGGGGCATGCCGGCGCGGTGATTAGTGGTGGTAGTGGTAAAGCAATCGATAAAATCAAAGCACTTGAGGCTGCAGGCGTGGCGGTAGCATCTACCCCAGCCACCATGGGATCAACTTTATTGGAAATTTTAAAATGAAAAAACCCATTGTTGTATTAGGTATCGGCGAGCTTGGCAGTGTTTTTTCACGTGCTTTTTTAAAAAACAATCATGCTGTTTATCCAATCACTAGATCAACAGATATTGATGAATTAAAAGCCAGTATTAATCCTGAGCTAATCTTGGTTTGTACTGCTGAAGGTGACCTACAATCTGCACTATCCTCGATTCCTACCGAGTGGAAAGATCGAGTAGCAATGATGCAGAATGAACTTCTACCACGTGATTGGGAGTCTCACAACTTTACAAACCCCTCTGTCATTTCAGTATGGTTTGAAAAGAAAAAAGGTATAGATTCTAAAGTGCTTATCTCGTCCCCTGCATTTGGTCCAAAGGCACAAATCCTAGCTGATTCTTTAGCGTTGATTGACATCCCTACACACGTTGTTGCTAATGAAGATGAACTACTGTTTGAATTAGTACTTAAGAATCTTTACATTCTCACCACCAACATTGCTGGCATGGCAATTGAATCAGG
>CAJVCM010000082.1 GCA_910595815.1 Candidatus Thioglobus plumae
CCTCTATTAATACACTGGGTGGAATTGAGAATATCGGCCATAAATTCCAAAAACTCACCACGCACATATTTAAGTGCCGGCATGGGGAAATAGCCTTTCTTGCGATCAATCACACTATCAGGTAATAAACCACGGGAAATTTGTTTGAGTGGGTGCTTACCCTCTTCAGCCATTTTTAAACTCGGTGGCATGCTTAGCGCATGCTCAACCAGTTGATAATCCATAAAGGGTACACGAGCCTCTAAGCCCCAAGCCATGGTCATGTTATCGACGCGTTTAACCGGATCGTCCACCACTAAGCGGGTAATATCAGTACGAAAAACTTTATCCATAAACTCATCAGCATTGGCTTTGGCAAACTCTTTATTCAACCAAGCTTCAGTATGGTTGCCAGAGTGATATTGCTGATTAACAGTTTGTAAATACTCCTCGTAGGGTCGATCTACATAATGTTTAGCGAAGCGCTCTACCTCAGATCCTGATTCAGCTTGCATACGTGGGTACCAAAAATAACCTGCAAATGCCTCGTCTGCCCCTTGACCTGAGAGTACCACTTTAATATGTTTAGAGACCTGCTCAGAGAGTAGATAAAAAGCCACAGCATCTTGACTGACCATCGGCTCAGCCATATTCGCTACCGCATCACCCAGTCGTGGCAATACTTGCGCATTACTCACCACGTATTTTTCATGAGTGGTGTTAAATTGCTTAACAATTTGATCGGAATACTCAAATTCAGAACCTGCTTCATCATCAATATCTTCAAAACCAATCGAAAAAGTACGAATGTCTTGATGACCAGCTTCATCTAAAAGTGCCACGAGTAGTGAAGAATCCAACCCACCTGAAAGCAGTACACCAATCGGTACATCAGCAGCATTCATTCTTTTTAGTACTGCTTGAGTTAATAATTCATGTGTGCGTTCAATGTATTCATTATCACTTAAACCTGCTCGTTGTGCTGTTGGCTGCCAATAGGTTTTTTCCGTTATTTTTCCATCAACATCAATGGTTATTGTTGTGGCAGGTTTAATTTTATTCACCCCATTTAAAATGGTATTAGGGGCAGGCACCACTGCATGAAGTGAGAGTTGTTGTTGTAGAGCTACTGAATTAATCGAGGTGTCTACACCAATCGTCATTAAGGCTTGTGTATTAGAGGCAAAACTGAAGGCTGAATCCGTAAGGTTAAAATAAAGAGGTTTGATACCCATACGATCACGTGCCACAAACAATTGCTTTTTTTGTTTATTCCAAATACAAAAAGCAAACATACCATCTAAGTGAGTGACACAATCCTCACCCCAAAGATGATAAGCTTTAATAATGACTTCAGTATCTGAATGAGAGAAAAACGTATAGCCTTTTTTAATTAAGTCTTGGCGTAACGATTGATAATTATAAATCGTGCCATTAAATACTAACACCAAGCCAAGTGAGTCATCCACCATGGGCTGTGCACCATAATTTGATAGATCAATAATACTAAGGCGTTGATGGCCAAAACCAATAACATCATCGGACCATTGTCCAGATGCATCTGGACCACGACGTGCAATCTTTTGCATCATCGAACGAAGGTCTTGAGAGGCTACCGCCTTATGATCGAATCTTAACTGGCCACAAATACCACACATATATATTAAAACCCCGAAAGCCTATAGAATGTAAAATAGTTTATTTTATCAAGTATTACGATCAAGATATGGCACAAACACTCTACGATAAATTAATGGCGGCACATGTAGTGCGTGAAGAAGAAACCACGGCGCTTATCTATATTGATCGACAGCTGATTCATGAGGTCACCTCACCTCAGGCCTTTGAAGGCTTGGAGATGGCTGGCAGAAAACCTTGGCGTCTTGATGCTAATTTGGCTGTGCCGGATCATAATGTACCCACTACAGAGCGCTCAAGTGGTGTTGCCGGTATTGAAGATCCAATTTCAAAACTACAAATTGAAACGCTGGATAAAAATTGTGAAAATTTTGGTATTAATGAAATCACCATGAATGATATTCGCCAAGGCATTGTACATGTGGTCGGCCCTGAGCAAGGTGCCACCCTGCCAGGTATGAGTATTGTCTGTGGCGACTCACATACTTCTACTCATGGCGCACTCGGCGCATTAGCGTTTGGTATTGGCACTTCTGAAGTTGAGCATGTACTCGCCACCGGTTGCTTATGGCAATCTAAATCTAAGAATTTAAAAATCGAAGTGAGTGGTGAATTAGATGAATTTGTTAGTGCTAAAGATGTAGCACTCTACATTATTGGCCAAATCGGCACAGCAGGTGGTACTGGTTATGCTATTGAGTTTGCCGGTACAACCATTCAAGATTTAAGTGTTGAGGGGCGTATGACGCTTTGCAATATGGCCATTGAAGCCGGCGCACGCGTCGGCATGGTAGCTGTTGATGATAAAACCATTGAATACGTTAAAGGTCGCCCAATGGCACCAACGGGCGATGAGTGGGATAGAGCTGTCGAATATTGGAACACCTTACATTCTGACGAAGACGCTCATTTTGATCAGATTGTTCGTATTAACGCTAAAGATATTAAACCCCAAGTTACTTGGGGCACCTCGCCAGAAATGGTCATTGGGGTGGATGGTATTGTGCCTGATCCAGATAAAGAAACCGACCCAGTTAAAGCAGAAGGTATTCGTAATGCGTTAAGCTATATCCATCTAAAGGCCAATACACCAATCAACACAGTGAACATTGATAAAGTCTTTATTGGCTCTTGCACCAATTCTCGACTTGAAGATTTACGTGTAGCGGCTGCGGTCACAAAAGGCAAACACATTGCTGACAACATCAAACTGGCTTTAGTGGTACCTGGCTCAGGCTTGATTAAAAAACAAGCAGAAGCCGAAGGTTTAGACAAGATATTTACCGATGCAGGGTTCGAATGGCGTGAAGCTGGATGCTCTATGTGTTTGGCCATGAATGCTGATAAATTAGAACCTGGAGAACGTTGTGCATCGACTTCTAATCGTAATTTTGAAGGTCGTCAAGGTCAAGACTCATTCACGCACTTGGTTAGCCCTGCGATAGCAGCAGCCAGTGCGATTGCCGGTCACTTTTCGGAGGTTGAATAATGCAAGCTTTTAAAACATTAACATCTATCACCGCACCACTTGATCGCGCCAATATCGATACCGATGCCATCATTCCTAAACAGTTTTTAAAATCGATTAAACGCTCTGGTTTTGGCCCCAACTTATTTGATGAATGGCGCTATCTCGACCATGGCGAGGTGGGTATGGATAACACCAAGCGCCCACTGAATAAAGATTTTGTGCTTAATCAGCCAGAATACCAAGGCGCAAAAATACTACTTACGCGTGAGAACTTTGGTTGTGGCTCAAGTCGAGAACACGCACCTTGGGCGTTAGAAGATTATGGTTTTAAAGCGATTATCGCCCCAAGTTTTGCTGATATTTTTTATAACAACTGTTTTAAAAATGGCCTTTTGCCGATCGTTCAAGACAATAATGTTATGGATGAATTATTTGGTTTTAAGGGTGAAATCACCATTGACCTTGAATTACAAAGCATCAATGCCAATGGTAAAAAATATACTTTTGAAGTAGATGCTGAGCGCAAAAGACGTCTGCTTAATGGTTTGGACGATATTAGTCTTACACTGCAATATGAAGATGAGATAAAATCATTCGAAACCACTTACTTTAAAAAATATTCTTGGTTATGATCGGACGACTCAGCGGTAAAATTCTAGAAAAAAATCCACCTGAAATTCTGTTAGAAGTGGGTGGTATTGGCTATGAAATCTTGTGCCCAATGTCAAGTTTTTACGAAATGGGCACTGAGACTAACTTGATGTTACATACACACCTCCAAGTTAAAGAAGATGCACATACTTTATATGGCTTTGTTTCTAAAGACGAAAAAACCTTATTTAGAGAATTAATCCGCGTTAATGGTATTGGCCCTAAAGTAGCACTTGCCATTCTTTCATATTTAAACATAGCCTCGTTGATGAATGCGGTTGCCATGGAAGATGATGTGCTACTAGCAAAGACCCCAGGCATTGGCAAAAAAACAGCCCAAAAACTTATTGTCGAGCTTAAAGATCGATTAGAAAAAATAGAACTTAGTAATACAAAATATCAAAAAATTACGGCAAGTAATACCAATCCAAATACTCAAAAAGCGGCTCAAGCGTTACAAGCGCTAGGCTTTAAAGTAAAAGAAGCTGATAGAATGCTAAACGCTATTAATGATGACACACTAACAACCGAAGAATTAATTCGTTTAGCCTTACAAAACAAGTAAGCCCTCACAAAATTTAAGCTTGCTATAATCAAGCTATGTTTAGAATATTCATGGCTTTGATTTTTCTACCCATCTTGGCATGGGCACATCCTGCAATGGAATTAGAACAGGCCTACCTCGATAAAGGTAAAGACTACACGCCTAGAACTCAGCATATTGACAAACAAGGTCGTGCTAAATTCATCAATCATTTAATCTTAGAGTCTTCGCCTTACTTATTACAGCATGCACACAATCCTGTTAATTGGCATAGGTTTTCAGATGAAGCTTTCGATAAAGCCAAGCTTGAAAATAAGCCAATTTTTATTTCCATTGGTTATGCGACTTGCCATTGGTGTCACGTCATGGAGGAAGAAAGCTTTGACGATATCGAAGTGGCAAAATTCCTCAATAAATATTTTATCTCCATCAAAGTAGATCGTGAAATTCGTCCCGATGTCGATGCAACTTACATGAACGTTTCTCAGCTAATTAATGGCTCAGGTGGTTGGCCACTTAATGCGGTGATATTGCCAGATGGTAAGGCATTTTTTGCAGGTACTTATTTTACTAAACCTCAATTATTAGACATACTTTCACAAATAAAAACGCTTTGGAAAAATGAAAAAAATAGCATTATTAATCAAGCCAATCAGATTGACAATATCTTAAATAAAGTCGAAGCAAAAATGCAGAGTGATATTGATAAATCTATTATCCCTAAAGCGATTCAATCCTTGTTGAGTAACTTCGATGAAATGGAAGGTGGCTTTGGAGAAGCGCCAAAATTCCCACATGAATCCATGTTATTACTACTGATAGACGAGCAAAAACGCAACCCAAATGATGAACAACTCAACGCCATCACCACAACCCTTGACATCATGGCCAGTGGTGGTTTCTACGATACGGTAGGCGGTGGCTTTCATCGTTACTCTACAGACAACACTTGGCTAATACCGCATTTTGAAAAAATGCTTTATAACCAAGCACAACTATCATTAGTCTATACCCGTGCTTACCAACTCACACGTAAGCCACTTTATAGACGCATTGCACAACAAACATTGGATTATGTCTTAAAAGAAATGCAAGATAAAAATGGTGGTTTTTTCTCAGCCACTGATGCGGACTCTGAGGGCGAAGAAGGCACTTTCTTTGTTTGGTCAATAAACGAGATAAAGAGGGTTCTGAATAAAGATGAATTTAAGCGCTTTAATCGGTGGTTTGACTTATCATCACACACTGATTTTGAAGGTGATCATGTTATTCGTTTTAAGAATATTAATGACGCTAATGTAGATGACTATAAGAAAATTGATGGGTTGCTTGCTAAATTATACAACGTCAGAATTAAAAGAGAACCTCCACTCACCGACAATAAAGTGTTACTTTCTTGGAATGCACTGATGGTTCCTAGCTTAATTGAAGCAGGAAAGGTTTTTAATGAAGAAAAATACACAACTGCTGGTTTAGTCTTAGCAGGCCGCTTAGAGTCATTTAATAAAAACACTCAACTTTATCGAGTATCGATTAACAATAAGCTTGAGACAAACGCGCTATTCGGAGATTATGCTTATTTAGCTAATGCTTATCTGTCCGTATTCGATCAAACAAATGAAAAAAAATGGTTAAACAAAGCGGTCCAATTGGTTAATACCATGAACGAAAAATTTTGGGATAAAGAGCAGTTTGGTTACAACATGACCAACGATAACAAATACTTAAATACTCGCTACAAAGAATCTTATGATGGCGCTATTCCATCCGCTAACGGCATAGCGTACCAAGTATTGGTTAAACTAAATAACAGAACAACCAAGCCATTATTCATTCAACAAGCTGAACAATTATTGAGTGCTTTTTCAGCTGACATCAGCCAAGACCCTTATTCTTATAGTTCGTTTATTTTAGGCTTTAACAATGCGACTTTTACTGAGACAGCCAATGTTCAATATGCTTATCAAGGTCGTATTCGTGTGCACACACAAACGTTCAAAGATAATGAAATTTCCATCAACTTAGATTTAAATCCACTGTGGCATATCAATTCTAACCAACCATTACAAGATTCATTAATTGCTACTAAAATAACCAATCTAGATGCTCAAAATTGGACACTTGAAAATTCAAGTTATCCACAAGGTGAACTGGCTAAATTGGGTTTTTCAAAAGAACAAATTTCAATTTATAAAGATCAAGCAAAAATCGAGATCAAACTAAAGCAACACTCAAAAACCTATATAACACCAACACTTTTGTTAACTTTGCAAGCTTGCAGTGACAAGGTGTGTCTACCGCCCACAACAATAACTTTAAAGCCTTAAGTGGTTTTAGTTAATCGCTTTACCCAATTTACAAAATCATAGTTAATCAAGTACAAACAAGGCAGCAACACCAGTGTCATCACAGTGCCAAAAATTAATCCATAACCCAGTGATAACGCCATCGGTTGTAATATATAGTCCGTACCGCCAATACCATAAGCCAGCGGGATAACGCCCGCTAACGTGGTGAGTGTTGTTAACACCACTGCGCGCAAACGATCCTTTGCACCTTTAATGATAAATCCGTGCGCCGAAGTCGTGACATCCACAACTTTTTCTTTTAAATAATTAAGGTGTGAGACTAATACCAAGGAGTCATTCACAATAACACCTACTAAGGCCAACGTGCCTAAAATCGCAAAAAAACTTAGCGTTTCACCATGTAAGAAAAATGCCCAAATCACACCAATAACTGAAAAAGGAATGGCACTAAGCACCAATAACGGCTGCGTGTAGGAGTTAAACAACAGCACCAATAACAGAAAAATACCAAAAATTGCCATCACGAATGCTCGTTTGAAGCTGTCCATTGACTGCATGGTTTCTTTAGCACCACCCTCTCCAATCACACGAATGTTAGGAAAATTATTGGCTAAATCTAAAGCCTCTAAAGCCTCATCCATCACCTGGCCCACTGTGGTGATTTCATCATCAACACTGCCACTGACTAAGGTAGATCGCTGTCCGTTAAAGTGATTAAAGTCTGGCTCACCTTCAATCTGTCGAATGCTAGAGAATTGTGCAATTGGAATCAGATGGCCTTTACGATTATTCACTTTTAAAGACTGAATAAAGTTTTGTGAATGCTGACCATCACCAAAATAGATTCTAAAATTCACATCGTTTTGGCCTTCACGCATATCGGTCACATCAATGCCGGTAAAGGCAGTTTTTAGATATTGACTGACCACAGAGAAGTCAATATCTAATCGAGCCATTTTTTCAAAATCAAGCGCTACTTCAATACGCGCTTTCCCCGGTTCATCATCACGCTCAATATTATCCAGTCCATCGATTGATGACAAAATTTTCTCCAACTGATTGGCGGCGGCTTGACGCTGAACATTATCACTACCGACTAAATTAACTTCTACATCTTCACCTTGTGGCGGACCAGGTCGTCTAATAGAAAATTTAAGTTTTTCAGCTAATGTAACTTCACCCGCTCTAGCCTTGAGCTGTTTAAGCAACGCCTTAGAAGTTTGCACTCTTTCACTAGATGGAGACAGTTCAATGGTAAATCTAGCCACGTGAGTAAAGTATTTACCCACATTTGAAGTAACTGATTCTAAGTCTTCACCCACCACTTCACTAATCAATGTTTCTATTTGTTTACTAACTGATTCGGTGTAATTAAGCGAACTGCCAGCTGGCATTTGTAATCTAGCATTAATAGTGTCTACACCCACAGCAGGAAACAAAACAAACTTCATGTTGGTCTTGGCAAAATACAAAGAAGCGGCCAGCATCAACGCGAAAGTTATAACCACCAGATAACGCCATTTGAGTACAGTACTCAAAAAACTTTCAAACCAAACCTCAACTGCATCAAACCAATGACTACTTTTAATCTTCTCATGCGAACTTGCCAAGTGCGCCGGTAAAGCGATAGACACTTCTAAAAATGACAATAACAAAGCAAAAATCACCACGATTGGAATCACATAAATAAACTTACCCATGGTGCCATCCATCAAGAACATCGATGAAAAGGCCAAAATGGTAGTTAGGATAGTGGTAATCACCGGCATGATCACATGTTTAAAGCCACGCTTTGCTGATTCAAATCGGTCTTCTCCACGCTGTTTGTGGTGATGAATACTCTCTGCCACAATAATAGAGTCGTCCACTACAATGCCAAGCACTAAAATCATAGCCGCCAATGAAACCAGATTAATGGTCTCGCCACTTGCACCTAACAATGCCACTGTACCCAGTAAGCTCACCGGTAAACTGATAGCTACCCAAAAAGCCGTTTTAAAGGAGAGGAAAGAGCCCAATACAATTAGCACCAATAGCAAACCCATCATGCCATTATTGGTCACAATCTTTAAGCGATTACGTACATATTTAGACAAATCTGTCGAATAAAAAATTTGCAATTGATTGTCATATCTGTCGTTCAGTTCAGTAATTTTTTCCTTGACCAGGTCAACCGTGGTAATAACATCAGCCTGCTCTTGTTTACGTACTCGCAAAATAAAGCCTTTTTTACCATTCACACGAATGATAGATTTTTCCTCAACATTGCCACTTTCGATCTGTGCAATGTCTTTCAAGCGAATAACTGGCCCCTCAAAAGTTGATTTAATAATCACATCACCAACCGATTCAGCTTGGTTAAATTTGGCCAATACGACAATGATTTTTTCATCAGTTCTGCTGTGATTTTGACCAACGGTATAGCGCGTATTGCGTTTTGCAATCGCATCTATAATTTGTGGCAAGGAAAGTTTGTGTTGATAAAGCTTTTCAGGGTTGATTCTGATTTGTATTTCTCGGTCCAAATATCCATCTTTAACCACTTCTGAAACCCCATCAACCAACTCAAGAGAATCGGCAATGTTGTCGGTGATTTGTCTCAACTCAGCATAAGATAAACCTTCAGCACCAATACTGATTTTAACAATGCTTTTTCTAGAGGTTTTTTGGTCACGTACGTTGGGCAGGCTAACCACTTCAGCTGGCAATGCTTTAATACGATTAACCGCATTCCGAATGTCTTGTTTGAGTGTGTCAATATCGCTCACATCTTGAGACAAAGTTACTGTGATGCTTGAGCGCCCTTCTCGAGAAACTGAAACAAACTTCTCAATACCTGAAATGCTACTGAGTTCGTCTTCAATGAGATTGGTTACATTTTGCTCTACATCCTCAGGTGAGGCGCCAGGATAAGCGGTTGAGATGGACATGACTTCAAAATCAACGGCTGGGAATTGATCTCGTTGAATATTGTTAAGCGCCAATAAGCCAACCGCAATAACACTCACGGTAAAAACTAAGGCTAGTTTTTTTTGCCTAACAAAGAAATTAAGGATACTGTCCATAACGGATTAGTATACCAACAGTAGTACTGTTTTTTGTTTTCTAATCGGCCTTTTTATTACGCGTTCTTTTACGTGCAGTCTCACCCAATATGCGCTTACGAATACGAGTAAAGTTTGGTGTAATTTCTACCAACTCATCATCGTCAATAAATTCTAAGGCTTGCTCAAGATCTAGCTTGATTGCAGGTGTCAATGATACTGCCTCATCCGTACCTGAAGAACGTACGTTAGTCAGTTGCTTGCCTTTCATCACGTTAACCACCAAATCTTTATCACGTGCATGAATACCTACCACCATGCCTTCATAAATATCAGTATTGTGCTCTACAAAGAATTTACCACTCTTTTGCAGATTGAAAATTCCATAGGCAACCGCCTTGCCTTGATTCATAGAGATTAAAGAACCATTAGAACGTTGGCCAATCTGACCTGGCTTTTGCGGCTTATAAGCATCAAAAGTTGAATTCATCAAACCAGTACCCGTAGTTGCTGTTAAGAATTCAGTTCTAAAACCGATTAAACCACGTGCTGGAATATTAAAGTCTAGTTTTACGCGTCCGTTACCATCAGGCACCATGTTAGTAAGCTCGGCCTTACGTTCGCCAAGTTTTTCCATTACTGTGCCTTGATGTTGAGTTTCAACGTCCACACTTAGGTCTTCAAACGGTTCACAAGTCACACCATCAATTTCTTTTAAAATAACCTGTGGTCGTCCTACTGCGAGTTCAAAACCTTCACGACGCATGGTTTCAATCAGAATAGATAAATGCAATTCGCCACGACCAGAAACAATAAATTCTGAAGGGTCTTCTGTATTAGCAACACGCAATGCAACGTTATAGATTAGTTCTTTATCTAGACGATCACGAATATTTCTTGTAGTAATAAACTTTCCATCTTGCCCTGCGAATGGTGAATCATTGACGCGGAATGCCATTGATACAGTTGGTTCATCTACGCTAAGTGGTGGCAAAGCTTCTGCATTGTCCACATCGCAGATAGTGTCTGAAATAGAGATACCTTCAATACCTGTAATACAAGCAATGTTGCCCGCTTCAGCGCTAGTTGTTGAGATTTTCTCTAAGCCCATAAAACCCATTAAGTCAGCAATTTTTGCTTTGCGCTCAGTACCATCAGCACTGATCACCATAACTTGTTGGTTTTTCTTAATCGTACCACGAGTGATACGACCAATACCAATTGCGCCAATAAATGAAGAATAATCCAAAGCCGTAATTTGCATTTGCAACGGCGCCTCAATATCTACTTCTGGTGCTGCCACTTTTTCAATGATAGTTTCAAACATTGGTGTCATATCACCTTCGCGCACATCGTCTTCTAATGAAGCATAACCATTAATACTAGAAGAGTAAATGATAGGGAAATCTAATTGCTCATCAGTCGCACCCAATTGATCAAACAAATCAAACACTTGGTCAATTACCCAATCAGGACGAGCCGCATCTTTGTCAATCTTGTTGATCACTACAATCGGGTTAAGACCTTGATCAAAAGCTTTTTTGGTTACAAAACGCGTTTGTGGCATCGGGCCTTCTTGTGCATCTACCAATAAAAGTACCGAATCCACCATAGAAAGTACACGCTCCACTTCACCGCCAAAGTCGGCGTGTCCTGGGGTGTCTACAATATTGATGTGATAACCGTTCCACTTAATGGCTGTATTCTTAGAACTAATAGTAATACCACGCTCTTTTTCTAAATCGTTAGAATCCATCATACGATCGGTTGACTCAAAACGATCATCAAAAGTTTGAGACTGCTCAAGTAGTTTGTCAACCAAAGTGGTTTTTCCATGGTCAACGTGAGCGATAATAGCGATATTTCTAAGTTTGGTATTCATATGAAAATAAGTGAATGCGAAAAAGACACTATTATCCCGTAAAATACACTTCAATATTAGAAATTATTGATATAACTATATTATGGGTAAAAAAAGCAGTTCTGGCCGCTGGATGAGTGAACATCTAAGTGATGAATATGTAAAAAAAGCACAGAAACAAGGCTATCGCTCACGTGCTGTTTACAAACTCACTGAAGTTGTTGACAAAGATAAATTTATTAAGCCAGGTTCCCGTGTACTTGATTTAGGTGCTGCTCCTGGTGGTTGGAGCCAAGTAGCTATTAAACTGGTGGGTAAATCAGGCCAAGTTATTGCTAGCGATATTCTTGATATTGAGCCTATTCCTAATGTGGATTTTTTATGTGGTGATTTCACTCAAGACTCAGTTTATGAAGCCTTGTTACAACTCACTAAAGGTCATAAAATGGATGTAGTACTCTCAGATATGGCACCCAACATGAGTGGGCAACTCTCAGTTGATATTCCAAAATCGATGTATTTGTGTGAATTAGCACTTGATATGGCCATTAAAACACTCACACCTAAAGGTTATTTCTTTATCAAAGTATTTCAGGGTGATGGTTTTGACGCCTTTGTAAAATCTTGCAGAACGGCGTTTGTTAAAGTTACCATTCGCAAACCAAAAGCCTCAAGAGCGCGCTCTAAAGAAGTATATTTACTGGCCAATGGTTTAAAATAGTTTCCATGAAAAATTTTGAAGATATTCAAAAACTCGTTCAAAGCGACATCGCTAAGACAGATCAAGTATTGATTGATCATCTTAGTTCTGATGTGGCACTAATTAACCAAATGAGTGGTTATATTATCGGTGCTGGTGGTAAACGATTACGCCCATTACTCTTGTTACTTTGTGCACGTGCAACCGATTACCAGGGTGAGCATCATCATTTAATGGCTGTGGTGATCGAGCTGATTCATACAGCGACACTACTGCATGATGATATCGTTGATGAATCCAACACACGTCGAGGCAAGGACACTGCCAACGAAGTTTGGGGAAATGCAGCCAGTGTTTTAGTGGGTGATTTTCTTTATTCCCGTGCCTTTGAGATGATGGTTAAACCTGACTCAATGCGTATCATGACGTTACTTTCTAAAGCCACTAATGAGATTGCCCAAGGTGAAGTAATGCAACTGCTTAATTGCCAAAATTCTGCACTCACTGAGAAAGAGTACTACCGCGTCATTGAACGAAAAACAGCTGTACTATTCCAGGCGGCAACACAAATTGGTGCTATTTTATCAAAAACTGACGAGACGCAAGAATTAGCACTTCGTGATTATGGCCTGCACTTGGGTAACGCCTTTCAAATTATCGATGATGTGCTTGATTATGAGTCTGACAAAGAAACTATGGGTAAAGAAGTGGGTGATGACCTTGCTGAGGGAAAAACCACGCTACCTATAATTTACGCCCTTGGAAAAACCTCTGGTAAAGATAGAGAGCTACTCGTTAACGCTATTGAGAATGCAGACAACTCCGATATTGAACACATTGTCCATATTCTTCAAACAGTCAAAGCCTTTGATTACACACGATCAAAAGCACAAGAATCGGCCAATTTGGCCAAACACTCCTTGTCCAGCCTTCAAGATTCGGATTACAAAGAAGCGCTTATCTTATTGTGCGACTTATCCTTACAGCGTAAATCTTAGTGCTATCTAGCGAGCTCAAAGCTCAAATACGGGAATCTTTTATCACTCTAAAGACTGACATGAAAGGTTTTAGGGTGCGACCATCTCAAAATAAAATGATCGCAGAGATTTCTAAAACTCTGACTGGTGAGTATGAAAATTCAAATCCTATTCTATGTGTTGAAGCACCAACTGGTACCGGTAAAACCATGGCTTATTTACTCAGCGCCATCCCGATTGCTAAAGCGCAAAAAAAGAAACTAATTGTTTCTAGTGCTAATGTTGCCCTACAAGAACAACTGCTCAACAAAGACATTCCTGAAGTACAAAAATACTGCTCGGTTGATTTTGAATACGCATTGGTTAAAGGTCGATCTCGTTATGTTTGTGTGCGTAATCTAATCAACTTAGTTGAAGATAATGCCAGTGACAATGAATTATTCGATAACGCTTCATTATGGGATGCACCGCCGGGAAAATACCAATTAGATCGATTGGGTGAAATGCTTGAGGATTATTCAGCCAAAAAATGGAATGGTGAAATAGACGACTTAGAGCAAAATCCAGACGGTTCATTGTGGTCAAAAATCGCTTGCAATCGTTTTACCTGTACTGCTAAAAATTGTGAGTTTTATAATGACTGTGCTTTTTTTAAAGCCAGAAAAAAAATCACCAAAGCTGATGTTATTGTCGCTAATCATGACCTTGTCTTGGCCGACCTTAGTACCGGAAACACCGTATTGCCTGACGTGGATGAATCCATTTACATCTTTGATGAAGCGCACCATCTTAACCATAAAGCCTTATCCCATTTCTCACTCAGCACTGGTACCGAATTTATTAAAACTAGCCTACGCCAAACTCAAGGTGTGAGTGAACAAGTTTGTAAACTTACACAATCTGACGTACCTGATAATAACATTAAAGCAGTGGATGATTATTTATCCGATTTAACTGAGTTACTTAAAAGCCTAACCTTTGATGAAGAAATTCACTTGTTCGACCAAGGGGTTGTGGATGCGCCGATTAAGGCAATTTGTCAAAACTTAACCACCACCATTGGCAATACCCACACCCAATTTGAGCAATTAAAAGAATCGTGGTCAGATTATCTAAAAATCAAGATGGTGGAAAAAACCATTGCAGACCCGCTTAACAATGCCTTAGGTGAGTGTGAACAACATCTATCTTCTATTTTGTTGTTGCTTTCCTCATTTTTACAAGCAGACGAAAGCGGACAAGCGCCACACTCTCGTTGGATTGAAAAAACCACTTCAGCCAATAAAAAAATCAACTATATTTTAAATAGTGCACAAATCGACATTTCAAATAACTTAGACCAACTGATTTGGTCAAAAGTAGCCGGTGCGGTTTTAACTTCAGCCACCCTGTCATCACTCGGTAGTTTTGATAGACTCAACCAACAATTAGGCCTAGTTAAAGCAGAAAATCAATACTTGCGCCTACCTTCACCGTTTAGTTTTGACCAAGTAGATTTCATTGTCGCCAACTTTAAAAACAACCCAACTCAAGTATATGAGCATACACAAGAAGTCGCCACACAACTTTTAAAACGTATCGATAGCAATGAAGGGTCTTTGGTGTTATTTGCCTCTAACAAGCAAATGCAAATGGTGGCTGATTTAGTAGAGCAAAAACTCAGTTGTGAATTGTTTGTACAAGGGGAATTTTCTAAAAAACTCATCTTGGAAAAACACATTAACCTACGTAAACAGAATCAAGGGAGTGTGATTTTTGGACTTGATAGCTTTGCCGAAGGTGTGGATCTCAAAGGTGACAACCTTACCCACGTGGTGATTGTAAAGCTACGCTTTAGCGTACCAAACTCACCGATTGAAAAAACCACACAAGATTACCTGAAATCTCAAAATCGCAATCCATTTATGGAAATCTCGCTACCTGATGCATCACTTAGACTTATTCAAGCTTGTGGCCGACTGATTCGTACCGAAACTGATACTGGGAAAATTACGATTTTTGATAATCGCTTAGTATCTAAGTTTTACGGAAAGCAACTGCTTAATGCATTGCCAGGTTATAACATTGTTGTTGAATAATTTAAAAACGCCAAAAAGCCTTATGCAATAACACCATCAGCGTTAAGATTTCTAAACGCCCGAGTAGCATTGAAAAGCTTAAAATCCATTTTGCTGAATCACTAATACCGCCATAATTAGCCGCCACATCACCTAAGCCCGGGCCTAGATTGTTAATACTCGCTGCCGTTGCTGAAAAGGCAGTGATTTGATCCAAGCCAGTAAACATTAATGCAATTAGGATAATAATAAAAGCAATAACATATAG
Organism: Candidatus Thioglobus plumae; assembly: GCA_910595815.1. GTDB lineage: Bacteria > Pseudomonadota > Gammaproteobacteria > PS1 > Pseudothioglobaceae > Thioglobus_C > Thioglobus_C plumae. Next base: position 15,500 of record CAJVCM010000082.1, read on the forward strand.
TGAAAAGAAGCCCCAAACTGAGACCAAGGTTTTTTCAGCAACGCTACGCTGATTTAGTTTGATACTGATGTGTGCGTTCGGATGAATGAATTTTTTGATTTCTTTCATCGCCAACTTAAACATAAGCAACACCCGAACCACCTTAATACCACCACCGGTTGAACCCGCACAAGCACCAATAAAGCTAGCAAAAATCAATAGCATTGGCAAGATAAATGGCCATTGAGAATAATCAGTAGAAGCAAAACCTGTGGTGGTAGCGATCGAAACGGTCTGGAATAGCGCTTGTCGCGCTGACTCACTCACACTCGGATAATAACCACTGTCAAACAAATAAGTGCCAACAACAACGGTAGTGGAAAACAAGATAAACAAATACATTTTAAACTCTGAATCTTGTGAATAAGTAAATGCATTTTTCTTTTGCCAAACAAAGAAATGTAAAGAGAAATTTATGCCTGCTAAGAACATAAATACAATCGCAACGCTTTCAATCGCACTTGAATTAAAGTAACCAATAGATGCGTCGTGAGTAGAGAAACCGCCAATAGCCACCGTAGAATAACTATGTCCAATTGCATCAAAGGCATCCATTCCTGCTAGGTAATAACCCAACGCACAAATAATGGTAAAACTAATATAGATCTTCCACAGTGCTTTGGCAGTTTGTGTGAGTTTTGGGGTGAGTCTTTCTTTAGAAATACCACTAGATTCTGCGTGGTAAAGCTCCATGCCACCAACCCCAAGCATTGGTAATATCGCCACCGCTAAAACAATAATACCCATACCACCAAGCCATTGTAGTTGTTGTCGATAATACAAAATCGCCTTAGGTAAATCATCTAGCCCAGCTAACACGGTGGCACCTGTGGTGGTCAAACCTGACATTGATTCAAAAAATGCATCACTGAACGACATTCTGAGTGATTCTGACAATAAAAATGGGATAGTTGCAAACAACGAAAGGACAAACCAAAAACTAACCACAACTAAAACACCCTCTCGGATTCTAAAGTCTTTTTTTGTGTTTCTAAAGGGTGCCCACAAAATAAAGCCACTAAACAGTGTTAACAAAAACGCAGTGATAAATGATTGTGTCTCGTTCTGCTGATAGATAAAATCAACCAGTAATGGCGGGAGTTGTGTCAAACTAAAAACCATTAGCAACAAACCAATAGTTTTAAAAACGATACTAAATTGCATGATCACCCATTACTAATCAAAATATCCTTCAAACAATGCTTCAACTTCGTGAATCTTACTGACATCACTAAGCACGATGAGTACGTGGTCACCCTCTTCAATCACCAGCTTGCGTGAACCCATAATCACTTCATTATTTCTTACTATTGAGCCGACAACCACACCATCTGGCAGGCTGATTTCCTCAATGGTTTTTCCAACAACATCAGAATGTGCATGATCACCATGAACAATAACTTCAATGGCTTCAGCCTTACCTTGACGCAAGGAATGAACCATCATGGTATCGCCCTTGCGAATGTGTGCCAAAATACCGCTGGTGGTGATTTGGTCGGGTGAAATCACCATATCAACATCTTCACTTTGCTCGGCTAAGTCTTCATAAACATTGCGCTTAACCAAGGCAATGGTTTTATGCGCACCTAAACGTTTAGCCAAAATAGACACAATTACATTGATTTCATCAGAATCTGTGAGTGCTAAGAATAAATCAGTGCCTTCAATACCCTCTTCCAGTAATAATTCTTCATCAGAAGCATTACCATGCAAAACTAAGGCATCTTCAAGCTGATCTGCAATTTCAATAACTCGCTCTTTATTTAACTCAATAATACGTACACGGTGATTTTTTTCCAAATGTTTAGCCAAATTAAGACCGATATGGCCGCCACCGGCAATAATGATATTTTTATAAGCCTTATCAAGTCGTCTAAATTCTTTTAAAACCTTAGAAACACCGTCTTTTTTAGTAACAAAGTACACACGATCGCCATCTTTAATAATGGTATCACCATACGCTGGAATTGCCCTACCATTACGATACAAACTAACAATACGCATGCGTGTTTTTGGCAAGTGTTCATGTAATTCTTTAATTGGACGACCAACAATTGGTGTGCCTGCATAAGCACGGGTTTCTACCAATTGCACTAATCCATCCTCAAATTCAAATACTTGTTCTGCGCCAGGCTCTTCCACTACGCGTTTGATATAGTCGGTCACCAAGCCTTCAGGGGTAATAATAAAATCAATAGGGATGGCATTATCTGAAAATAATTCTTTACGATGCAAATATTCAGCAGTACGAATACGTGCCACTTTTTTATCTACTTGGTACAAAGTATGTGCCATTTGACAAGCTAGCATGTTGCCTTCATCAGATTTGGTTACGGCAATCACCATATCCATTTCTTTAATACCTGCTTCTTCTAAAATATTAGGATAAGAAGCATGACCACAAACCGTTTTAATATCTAGATGACGCTGTAAAGAGGATAAATTAGTCTCGTCCTTGTCAATGATAGTAATGTCATTCTCTTCATCAGAGCCTAAATATTTTGCCAGTGAAGAGCCGACTTGGCCTGCACCCAAGATTAAAATTTTCATTTTTTATCGATTCCCAAATCTTTTAATTTGCGATATAAAGTGGTGCGCTCTAGCCCTGCCAACTCTGCCACTTTGGCAATGTTATGATTATTCTCTTCTAAATGATGATTAAAGTATTGCTTCTCAAAGATGTTTCTAGCTTGCTTCAAAGGCAAATTAAAATCAATACCAACGACTTTTTGCTCGTCACCTATTTGATCGCTAAGCAATTTTCGCACTAAGGGTAACAAATCATGCAATGGCTTTTTCAAAAAATCAACTGCGCCAAGCTTAATAGCTCTAACAACATCTTGATGCTCTGCATGACCTGACATCATCACCACTGGCATCAAAAAACCTTCAACCGTCCACTCTTCTAATAAAGACATGCCGTCTTGTCCAGGCATCCAAACATCCATCATGACCAGGTCAAAAGTTTGATCTTTGACAATAGTCTTAGCTTGGGCGGCATCATCAGCCAATACAACTTGATAATTAACATCTTCTAAAATGTCTTTCATTGTTTCAGAGTTAATACGCTCGTCATCGATGATAAGAATCTTTCCAATTACTGGTAAGTTGTCCATATTTATTCCTTTTTATTATTGTCTATATAATCAAATTCAATGGTGATAATAGCCCCATGTGGTTCTATATTTCCAACAAAAATTCGCCCATCATGCTGTTCAATAATATTGTGCACAATGGCCATACCCAAGCCACTACCTTTTAATTTTGTTGTAACGTAAGGCTCAAACACACGGTCGATGACTT